>DAOLCO010000003.1:0-189560 GCA_035327825.1 Oligoflexia bacterium
ATTCATCATTTTTGCCAGGGCTTATAGTTATCGTAAAAAAGAGAGGTCTTATTCGGAAAGTAGAGATCAATTTCTGAATTTTTTGGCCGTAACTTTCTAACGGGCTCGCCATTCGCAGGGATTATAAGGGGGGACATTATTGGGAGGTATTATTGGGAGGTAACATGGTACCAGAACGTAAAATTAACATGGTACCAGAACGTAAAAAAGGTAACATGGTACCAGAACGTAAAAAACCAGAACGTAAAATACCAGAACGTAAAAAAAAACATGGTACCAGAACGTAAATACCAGAACGTAAAACCAGAACGTAACTAATTTCCTTATCTATAATTTGCTAAGGCGTTCATCCGTTCTCCCGCCTGATAACTCAACTATCCTTGAGTTTAGTCCCTGTATGGCTCCTGCCAGGTCTTCAATCATCTTAGCCATCAGCTTTGGACGACTTCTTATTATTTTATCAAACTCATCGCCTTTAAATTCCATGACGAGGGTGGGGCTTCTGGCGATGACATCTGCCGAGCGAGGAAGGTCGGTAAGTGCAGCCAATACACCGAATAGTTGATCAGGTTCAATGCTTCCAACCTTAATATTGTCAACCATGACATCCGCATGACCTTCGACTATGCTGTAAACTTCTGCTCCACGTTCCCCCTTTCTTAAAATTAATTCGCCTGGATCGAAATTTTTAAAACCAGGGCAGGCGTCACGTTGGTCATCTAACAGTTCGGCGTATAGTGATAAGTATGTTCTTAACAGTTTTGAATGGAAATTTTGAAATAAAAGTAACTCAGATCCCGAAAGTTTTTCACCTAACAGTTTTGTAGAAATGCACATAACATGACAAACAAAGCCCTTTGCCTCTACCATAAATGGAGCATCACTGCACCAGGGGCCTAGTATATTTCCATTTTCAAGTACAAAAAGAGCCTTATCTGAGTATTCGAGTGTCAGGGCACCTGAAGTAATTATGCCGAGTGTGTCTCTTTTCCATGCGCTTTTTTTGTCCAGAGGCAGAACTACTGTCTCGGCCACAGAAGAAAATTTTTCCATAAGAATTAACCGAAGCTCTTTTTCAGCTTTTTGAAGTTCCTTCAGCTGGATGGATGTTTCTCTGATAGTGTACATTTATTTAGTTCCTGCAGTCTGCTGAGCTTAAAACTGGTAAGGCATAATATTGCTCAACGTGTGACGCAATTGCTGGTCGCTCATTCCACACTCACAATAGTATCACTATCGTCCTTTTAAGTGTCCTTCTTTAAAGTCTTCAAACTTAAATAAATATAATTGATGCCTTCCTCGGTCGCTATTAACTTAAGGCGTAACTCCTTGAAACTGTTCTCAGGACTATTTCTATCCTTTAAATCAGGCTAAGGTAGTGGATTTCGAGTGGTGTAATTATAACGCTTGCCACTTATAAATCTAACACTATAAGCTACTTAATTTATATGGAATTTGTAGACTATCAATACGTTACACACATATTTTAATTAGATTCAGGGAATATGGTTGGGGGGGGGATATGTTACGCCAGCATATGTTTAGGGGAGTATATGAATTGTCATGATTGATAAGAAAGTAAAGTTTGCAATTCTTGTTTCTGCCCTTGGTTACTTTGTAGATGCATTTGATATGCTTCTTTTTAGCATTCTCAGGGTTAGTAGTCTTACAGAGCTTGGTTTGTCTGGTGATGAATTACTGCTAAGCGGGAAATTCCTGATTAACTGCCAAATGTCAGGGCTGTTAATTGGTGGACTGATTTGGGGAATTCTTGGAGATAAAATCGGCAGAGTTCAGGTATTGTTCGGCTCAATTTTTTTATACTCTAGCGCTACATTCTTGAATGGTTTCATATCTGACACAACTCAGTACGCAATTCTTAGATTCATTGCAGGTTTTGGTTTGGCTGGTGAATTGGGAGGAGCAGTTACCCTGGTTACTGAATTAATGCCCAAAGAAAAAAGAGGTATTGGAACAACTATTATTGCAACAATAGGAGTTGCAGGAGTAGTCGCCGCAAGTCTTGTTGGAAAAATCTTTTCCTGGAGAACTACTTTTATAATAGGAGGAATTATGGGATTTTTCCTTCTATTTCTGAGGGTAAAAGTTAGTGAATCTGGCATTTACAAAAATATCAAACAAGCAAAAGAAGTTAAAAAGGGCTCATTAATTTTACTATTTGGGACATTTGAGAGGTCTCTAAGATATCTATCATGCATTTTGATTGCCACACCGACCTGGTTTTTAGTTGGAGTTATCATGACTTTTAGCAAAGAAATTGGCGAATCCATGGGTTTGCTAGAAAAGTTGGAACCTGGTACAGCAATTATGTGGTGTTATGTTGGCTTGACTCTTGGAGATTTATGTTGTGGGGTATTTAGTCAGATTCTAAAAAGTAGAAAAAAAGCAATTTTTTACTTTCTTGTAGGTGAATGTCTATTTTTAACTCTTTTATTCACCATGCCAATTAAATATGCGTGGCACTTTTATGCCCTCTCGGTACCACTTGGATTTTTTGTAGGATATTGGGTTATTTTCATTACAACATCTGCTGAACAATTCGGAACAAACATTAGGGCAACCGTTTCTACAAGCGTTCCCAATTTTGTAAGAGCGAGCGCAATACCAATGGTTAGTAGCTTTGTGTATTTTAAAACTACCGGGTTTGCAATTACAACTAGTGCAATAATAGTTGGAGTAGTGACCCTGATTTTTTCCTTTCTGGGCCTTATAAAACTCAAAGAATCATTTTATACAGATTTAGATTATCTAGAGTAGATATTTTTATGTGCACGGTAATCTTGATTAGAATTTCCTTTTTGAAAGTCTTTTCCGCACTTTAAGGATATGTTTAGTATTATGATTTTCAGATTTTAAAAAAGTCCCTAAAAACCAAATAAAGATAGTTCTGGAAATTGGCAACCACAGGCGCGAATTTGTTACAAGAACAAACCCGCGCCTATGCAATTAGGTGTTTTGGTCAATAGCGTTCTTTTTTAAGACGCCTTTCAAGACCCTCAGGAGTAGTGTCTTTGCCTAAGTAGCCCATACACAAACTCCCTTGTCGCTTCCTCTCAATTAAAACCAAAGCCTTAGCTCCAGCAATAATCAAGGTGCAAGCGCCAAGCGCCAACATTCCGCTCATAAAACCTCCTTCTTTTTGAGAACCAAGCGGGACTTATTAATCCCTATCATCTTGGTCACTAAAGCGCAATGCAGAATAAATGATTTGAAAAATTTCTAAAATCTTTTAAAAAGTTTTATGGTAACTCAGGTCTTACTTCTGTTGGAAATGCAAAATCAAAACCACTTCCAGCCGGCTTTAACCTTATGAGATCTGCTAACACAACTCCAGAGTTTGAAGGAACAAGTTTTATGCTGCCATAAGTATCAGAACCTGCGAGAAATGAAGCAGTATCCTTAACTGAAATAGAAAGTGTTCCAAGAGCAATTATTGGAAAGCTTGTGTTGCCAAGCCCACCGGGACTGTTTGTTAAAAACTGGACTGTGACCGGTTGGTTGCTTGTATTACTTAGCACTAAAAAGTTATTCATCCCGAGAAATAAATTAAAAGATCCAGTTAAATGATTCCCAAGAGTTTCTCGCGAGACCGTTCCAAACATCCCCTCTATACTTCCAGAGGAGTTCCTGAAATAGTTCATTGACTGAGCAATTATACTTCTGTTTCCAGTTGGAGTAATTTTTGCAAAACCCAGATCTCCATTTTGCAAAATTGAGTTATCAATTGAAATATGAGTCTGGGAAAAGGGAGCTAGTGATATGAATCTGCTTGTCTGAGATCCGGCACTAGTTGTAAATTGCAGATTAACCGGAATAGTTTCTTTTCTTGTGTTTATAACCTCAAGCCAGTTAGTCTGACCAAATTGTCTTGAAATTGGAACAAGCTGGGGACGACCATTTCCGGAGCGGGAAGATATGGGAAAAGAAAAATCATAAGAAGATGCAACCTGGCCGGGATTCGCCCTTGAACCATATCGAACCAGAGTTGCAGTGTATTCTCCGGCAGGATCAGAAGGAATTATCTGATGCATTCCCACAACGTTCTTGCCAACAAGGCCATGACCACCATCAATATCCACCCTGCCACGGGCTGGAACATTTACTATTCGACTGCTAATTCTATTGCCAGTCTGATTATAGGTACGGACCGAAAAACTTTTTACTGATTCTTCGAGGTTTACAAGTGAAAGCCAGTTAAAAACCTGAAAATTCTGTTCTAATGGATTAGTGCTTGGTTGAAATGTATTAAAGCTTACGACGCTCTTTCCTTTGGTGCCTCTATCAAATGGAACACTATAAGCAAACTCATATTGAGAGCCCATGCTACGATAAAATGACATTCTTCCGGTAACGGCACTCTGATATTCGAGCTTGATTATCCCGTATGAATCGGGAGAAAATCCAGTAAGTTCATTTACAATTACATCACGCTGAATACCTGGCCCCAGTGGTATTGTAATTTTAGTTCGCAGAAGTCCATTTATATCAAAAAGTGAAAGATCAACTAATGTACTTTCTGATGCGCTGGGGTTAATAAGTTCAAGAATGTTTATCATTGAAAGAAACCCATTCCACAGCACAAAAGTTGGGGAAGAAAGACGTGAAAAATAACTACCCGGATCATTTTGGTCACTTCCGTCAGTTATTTCCTGAGCGTCACTGATGCCATCTCCATCTGCGTCTCCCGGAAGGGAAGTAATAGAGTCATTGTCTTCACCTGAATCGTCGTTTGGTGGAGGATTGCTTTGCGGATTATCTGCAGAGCACTGATTTCCGCTTAGTGAAATTCCAACGGCAGCATGAGTCGGGGTAAGATCACCACCACAAAAAGTCAGTCCCATGGAAGGATCAGTCCAGCTTTGCCCCTTGGTAAGAGAGGTTATAAATCTGGATTTTCTGTTATTTAAATCATTCGGAACCCAGCGATGAACATTTATTGTATTTGAAAAAGGAGCTGGGGCTTTATTAAATGTTCCTATATTCGATCTGTATGTAAGATAATAAAAATCACCGGGTGCTTTTTGAACAATCAATGTCATTGGGTTTGAGGAGTCGCTTGGGTTTGTTTCAAGTGCAACGAGTGAGAAGGCGCCATTTACTGAAACTTTTGCCTTTTTCCCCGGAAATGCGTCAAGCCATCCCATTTGCTCCTGTTTCATGCTATTAAACAGCATATCGTCATAGCTTAATCCCATGGGACAGGAATAATCTCCATATTCATCATCAAGAACGCCGTCATTATTAAGATCAGTGGAGGAATGTTCCATTCCAAGATTATGGCCAAGTTCATGAGACCAGGTATTTCTGCTTTCACAAAACAGCATCCAGCCTTCACAAAAATCTAATGGACAGCCAAGATCTGCAATTCCTGCAAAGCTGCATCCCAGAAGATCGAATCGAGGCATTGAGTAAAAAATATGTTTATATAAATTCAAATTTACTCCGGCACCGGTCGCTGCATTTTTTGCAGCGGTAGCCCATCCGTCGATATTGTCACAGCTTCCGGTATTTTCAGCTATTACAAATGGACCAACAATATCGGGTAAACCATCTTCATTGGTGTCTCTTTTAAAAGTAAATAAATTACGAGAACTTGCTTCAAACTGGGCACGGGTAGATGTGGGATTTGTAAATATAGTTGAATCAAGGTTGCTTTTGGAGCAGGTTTGAGACTTCCCAGGGAAATCTATCATTATAACTAAAATTGATCTTGCACCAGTTACTGCTGTGCCACCAAACCCTGAAAATTCGCGCGAAATAACATTAAACTTTTTCACACTAAAAATAGAATCGGTAACTTTCTGGCCCTCGACAACAAGCCTGATTCCGGATTTGTTTAAACTGACGTTAATTTGATTTCGAATTGAGTTATCAAAATCAAGCCTGTAGTGATTGCCATGTTCATCCTTAATGCTTCGAATATATTGATGTGTGCCATCAACACGATCAACAATTCGAACTATCAAATGACCGTTCAGAGATTCAGTTTTTTCATTGTCAGCTCTGGAATTTGTACTTGGGAAAAAGATTAGAAGAAGTAGAAAAAGAAGGTATGAAAAAATTGAATTAAGCTTGTTTGTCTCATGTTGCATAGGAGCTTAAATTTAAAAAATGCATTTCCAAGAGATATTACCAATCAGTCCTGTCAAATGCAATTAATTAATATATTGAATGTGTTATAATTATAAATTTATTTATGAAATAAAATCCGATGCCACAATAATTGCGGCATCGGATAGGATCATGAAAACCTTAAGTCAATCAGGGATTTATGAATCCCAGCGACCGTTAGAAGAGCCAGCGTGGGCTGGCTCTGAATCGTCCTCCCACTCCTCGTCATCGTCATCGACTTCGACCTTCCTGCCTGCGGAGCCACTCGAGAAGGTCTTCGAGGTCGGTGCCTGAGCAAACTTCTCCCAGGGGATTTGTCCGCCTAGCATGTACAAGCTAAACAGGTTGATCGGTACCCCATATTTTAGACATTAATTACGGAAAAATAGTAATAACGGAAGTCTAAGAAAAAGAGGTGTAAAAAATGGGAAGGAACAAGAATTATAATGTTGAGTTAAAGGGTGAAATTTTAGGTAAGATCCGAGAAGGTCAAAGCATGAATTTGGTTGGCAAAGAATATGGGATAGCGGTGAGTACTATTTTAGGCTGGTTAGGCAGGAGTGCAAATGGCAAAAGAGGAGATGAATTAGAGATAGGTCGGCTAAAGAGGGAGAATGAAGCCTTATTAAATATCATAGGCCGAATGACATACGAAGAAGAGTTTAAAAAAAAGAAAAGTTTTCCTTAATTAGAAATTACTCTGAAATGAGTAGTGGAAAAAATAAATCAGTCTTAGCTGAAGAACTTGGGGTGTGTAGAAGTAGCTTATATTACAAACCTAAGATACCAGAAAAGGATGAGCTTTTAAGAATAAGAATTGAAATAGTAATGAGAGAAAACCCTGGGTATGGTCACAGGAGGGTAGCAGATGCGCTAGGGATTAACAGGAAGCGTGCCCTAAGGGTAATGAGGAAATATAATCTGAAACCTGCAAGACGTTGCAAAACTCCAAGAAAACCAGATGATATAAATAAGGCAGATAGTGGTTATTCTGATATTACTAAAACTTTATCAAGCATAGCTCCAGACCTGATTTGGACAGGTGATTTTACATTTATTTCATACAAGGGTCAGTTTATATATTTAGCAGTAGTGCAGGATAGATGGACGGCAGAAATCCTTGGATCAAGAATTATGACAAGCCACTATTGTGAGCTTGTAGTTGAAGCATTTAAAGACGCAATATTAAAATATAAAACAACACCAGATTACTTTCGTTCAGACCAAGGTAGTGAATACGACTCTATAAATTTCAAATCCCTCCTTACTACTCATAAAATAAATATTTCAAACTCACCTAAAGCTCGCCATGGAGGAATGGATCGCAGGAATCATTTTTTGGAAGATTTAAAGTTGAGTTTGGTGACTTTGATCGATTTGATACTTTGGAAGAACTGATGGTTGGAATCTATCAATATATTTATTATTACAATCAAGACAGAATTCATACTAGGATTAGAACGAATCCAAGAACTTTTAGACAAAGATATGAAATAGAAAAAAGTTCAATCGCGACCCGCCTTACCCCTCCTATCCACAGCCCACCCCTTACCACCCAACACCAGCCTGCAGTTACCAACAGAATTAACAGTACTGAGAGACTTGAGAGGTCTCACTGTTAATTCTATTGATAACTGCCCCCATCCCAACCTTGGACAGCCTTCGGCTGCTGATTTTATTAGGGATTTTTTTCCGTAATTCGTGTCTTAAAAAAGGGGTACTTGACACACAGGCAACATCTGCGGCGATGTAATTTATTTACCTGATCCCATAAGGTTTTCAGGCTTAAGGAAGGCGCACCAAATTTGGTTTAGTGCCTTCCTTTTTTTATAAGCAAGACCGACAGAAAGCCGGCCTTGCAGTTTAAAAACCGTTTTTTCGGATTTATTTATGGACTAAGCAGAGTCCGTTGAAGCTCCGGTCTGAGTTTCTGATGGCCCCTGAAGGCTTCATCGAGAACCGCGATTCGTTTTTCAATTGGAGGGTGGGAAGATATTATCCTCTCCAAATACTTAAGGAACTCAAACATTCTCAGGCGATCAGGAAGTGAGTCCCTTTTCATTGTCGTCTCTAAATGATGAAGAGCATTGATAAGTGGTCTTCCTGTTCCCATATCCATTGCTGCAAGCATGTCCGTTTTGTACTCCCTTGCTCTTGAAGCAAACTGCTCAATAATAAAGCAGGTAAAAAGAGTCATTGGAAAGAACAGTGCAATTAAAATTAGCAGCGAGGGATTCTTCCATATCATTTGGATCGGAACAATAACAAGGAGCGACATGATGTAAAAGTAAGACCACACCTTGGCCGGTTCGATTTTAATCTTAAGCCAGACTCCTAGAATTGTAGGAACTGCAAAGCCCAAACCAAGTGCCAGAATTGAATCTCCGAGAGTTACTTGAGTCACGATTACATAAAGCACAATTCCGATAAGAACTCCTCGAAATGCTTTTCCTATGCTCATTATGATATTCTCAGTTGCATTTGAGTGCCTGAGTTCATGTGCAAGAATACCAAGCAGTTGCTCCTTGCTCATCATTTGAAACAAGCCAGAGCCTATTAAAAGTTGATCTCTTCTTCCATGAATATCAAGAATGCCAGCCATGATGCTATGCTCATTTTTTAAAGGCCCACCAGCATGAAGTATGAAAACCTCTGGCAAGGTTTTTTTTCTAAACAAACAAAGACCAAGCAGTATTTCTCCGAACCAGATAGGACGAGTATGACCTAGTTTGTAATTTTTCAAATTCCAGGATATTTTCTTTGCTGCGAACCTGGGACCAAATACAGTTCCAAGTGCTGCAAATATAATGGAAGCAAGAACCATGAAACGAAGGTCACTTCCCGGGTTAACCTTTGCAAGTTCCATTAGAAAGCTTTCGCATGTATAGCGAAGAATCAGACACTCGAGTAAAACAAGCCCTGCGATAAGCAGAAAATTTCCACCAGCCCATAGTAGAGCGTTACGACGGACTTTTTTGTCCATATACACATTCCTTTTTTTAAAAGAGCTATAAGCAAGAAGACTTCGAGCACGAGCCCGGGTCTGTACTATGCTATTAAAAAACCTCGAGTTCTATATGAGGGGTCAAGGGGTCTTGGTGATATATATGCTTAGCTATTTTGATGTATATAACCCAGGAGTTTCTAAAAAAACTATACAAATTAGTGACTTAGAAAAAACTGTAATTTTTACATTTTTTAAGTAAAAGTTCCTTATAATTGCCCATAATGACCCAGTATAAGTCGCATACTTGTTGTGTGCGGGCTCTTTAAAATTACAAAAGTGTAGACGGAGTTCTTTAGCCCCGCATGCCGGGGCATGGAGGTTTTTTATGTTTGGAGAAATTAAGGAAGTGTTTACAACTTCTGCTCCTAAACCGAAACCATTTTTTCGGGATTTTTACTTTACAAGAGTGGGGCGAGACCACCTGACTGACCCTTCCTACTGGAATTCGGGATGTCAGGATGCATTTGGCAAACGTGATTGCTTTTACGGAAAAGTGATTGTGGTAGCCGATGGCTCCAGTTCGGCCTTCGAGTCGAAGACAGGATCTTGTGCTGCGGTAAGGCTTGTCCTTAATATCGCAGAAGAGATGCTGGAAATGGACCCTCTCCCAAAGCCGGAAGAGTTTGCAGCAAAGCTTCAGGAAGAACTTCTGAAGCGGCTCCGTGCTTCTCTTTTACCATTTGCAGGACCTGATGGCGACATCACAGCAATGGTTGAGCAGGCGTATTACTTTACCCTTCTTATCGGTGTAGTAACTGCAGACTGGTCAGCCGTAATGGCCTGTGGTGACGGATTTTATGCCATTAACGGGAAGATTGAAAAAATCGATAGCCGTGAAGGAAACTACCCGGACTATCTTGGATACCTTTTGTGTAATCCAATTCCTGAAGGCTTTGAAAGGGTCAAGATTGAAGTTCGAGAAGTCATTCCGACTGATCAGCTTAAGTCAATTTTCGTTGCAAGCGACGGAATTGGTCCAGTAGTGAAAAAAAGGACTAATCGGGAGTTTTCAATTTCCGAGGTCTGGGAAAATTCACTTGCCACTTCTGAATCTGTTGCAGCAAAGCTTGCAGCATTTGCAAAAGATGGGATGGAGCTTTCGGTAATCAAAACCGGAAATCGTGCTGAGATTGAGCCGAGACTGACCAGAGGGATCTTTGGTGATGACGTAACTTACGTCTGCCTTGTTGTTGATCCAGTTGGAGAGTTTCCAGAGTATTGGGCTGAATATCGAAAGAGACACAGCCTTTCACTTGTAAGGTCTTCATTCAAGGCACCAGTGCCTGTTTACACAGGTACTCCAAAGAAGGTGCAAGCTGGGACATCTGCTCAGTTGCCACCGATTGTTGGTGACAAGAAGGCCCAAAAAACTTTGCCGCCAATCAATCAAAACAAGTCAGCCTGGGAGAAATTTGGAGATTTTATTAACCGAATTCTCTTCGGCAAGGATGATGAATGAAAAAATTTATTACCTTAAGGCTACATCGCCAAAGAAAGGAATAGGATGATATGAAGTTCTACATCCGACTGGGTAGCGTTCTTGCTGTCCTTGTAGGGGTAATAATTACATTACTCCTTGTGCCAGAGATTTTAAAAGGATTATACATTCTACTAGCATCCCTTGCCATTATATACGTTCTGCATCTTGCGGCCTTAAGCCTGATGCCGTCGTTTTATGGCAAGCTTGTAGTTGCTATAAGGAAGCTTTACCAGAAATACTGGCCCAGGGCCAAGTCTGGGAAAGTTTCCTCAGGTTCCGCAAATAGAACCTTTGGGCATCAAGTAAAGAGTGAGCCGGCAAAAAATCAGGCTGGCTTAAATCAAGGTGCAACGCCAAAGCCCGTTACGCCACAACCGGCACGCCCAGTTGCAAAAGCTGATACTCCCGTTCCATCTGGCCGTAAAAAGCCAAGTGGTATACAGGTAAAACCTGTTGTTCGCACAACGTATCCAGTTCAGGAAATTTCTGATGACTGGATAGCAGCAGCGAAGAGAATAGGTGGAGGAGGAGAGGCTGAGGTTTATACCTCAGGCAACTCTGAGGCGGTGAAAATTTTCCGCTTACCCGATGACGATTATTATCGGGATTCAGATATGGACGCTGAAAGGAAAGGAGCTAAGGATAGACTAAATGCCTATCCAGATAAACTCTCGCAGTTTCCACCGTGGCTTGGAAGTCGGGTTATTGCCCCAAAGGGAATTATTACCCGACCACAATGTCGGTATTCTGTAGCTGGATACAGCATGGCACTTGTGGATAACGCAAATCCACTTACCATGTATGCTAATCCAAAGTGGAAACGAAAGAAGGGAGTAACGGTAGAAGACATAGCAAGGATATTCCTTGATTTGTATGATACTGTGCAGGAAATTCATGCCTGTGGAATGTTGATCGGAGATTTTAAACCGGCGAATGTGCTGGTTAGTAAGCTCCGGGCATTCATTGTAGACGCGGAAAGTGCAGCTTTCGGTGGCTATCCGTGCAGAACTTTCACGGAGGCATACATCGATCCCAGGATTTGTAATCCAAAGCTCGATTACCTGATGATAGCTGCTCCATACGATCGAATGGCTGACTGGTATTCCTTTACGGTGATGCTTTTCAAGTGTCTGACTAACATCAGTCCTTGGGATGGAAGTTATACACCGCCAAAAGGAAGAGCACCAGTTGCTCCGGGAGAGCGACCTCTAAGGCTAATTTCTGTGTTTAATAAGGGCGTAGTCGTTCCGAACTTCACGGATTCAATCTCCCAGTTGCCACAGGCCCTTCAGGATTTTTTCTATCAGGTATTTGAAGGTGGAATGCGGGGTAAACCCGATCGAAGCCTCATTGAATCTCTGATATCGAAAAATAATGGCTGGTCATTCTGTCCCGCTGAGAAAACTATCTGGGCCGGTTTCGGCATTGATAATGGTTCAGTTTCTGATCTTCCTGAACTTGTAGTTAAGCCAAAAGAATGCCCAGCCGGTGTTCTTTACGCTTACAGACAGGTTGGAAAAGATGTTCTGACCTTAAGCTATGAAGACGGAAAATTTACCAGGGAGGATGGACGAGAAGTTCTTCGTGGTCATCCTGACGATTATAACCACTTTGAAGTGGGGTTAGGGTTTAGCGTTATTGGACGGGACCATCAGAATACTGGTGTTTCTGTGATGTCAATTAATGCTGATCCTTCCGGTTCTCCAACTGAATTGTATGATGGACCATTTTACATCATACCTGAAGAAGGAAGAGCGCAGATGATCAAGTATGTGGATCCATCATGGGATGGCTCGCCAAATTTTGTTGTTCAGCGAGATACCATCCTTTGGGTCCATCAGGGTGAAATGTTTTCCCTAAAAGGAGGAGGAGCAGAAAGGAAATCTCTTCTCAAATTTGGCGGGAGTGTAAAGCTTTTCTCGGGCAGTAACTTTGGTCTTGCCGTTACAACAATTGATGGCGAGCTTGGAGATATTTACTGCTTTTCGAGGACTTCAATTTCCAGACTGATTTCAGTTCCGCCAATTATGGGGAATATTCAGTCTGTGAATGTTGAATTTTCAGCAAAGACTTCCTGGCTTTTTATTGAAGCTGAATGGGAAGGAAAAGTCACTGAGTACGTGATGGTTCTGAAAAATGGGCATACGCTTCTTGGAATGGCAAAAGTTTCAAAGGGTGATGCTCCATGGGCCACAGAGAATGCTCAGGTGATTGCACTTGATGAGAGTGATGAAAAAAATGAAGAGAAAAAACCAAAGCTGTACGTCTTTCATGACGGGAAGTATTGGGTGTATTCACTTCATGATGAAAAAATCTCGTCACTTGGAGTTGGAGTAGTCGATTTGAGTACCTATTGTGGTTTGGTATATCACAAGGGTAAATTTAAGGGGCTACTTCCTGTTTCTCTCGAAGTGGAGGAAGAGGACGAACAGCCATGTGCGACGCTTCCAGATAATAACTCAACTGATAATGACACCTCGGTGTCAGAAGAAGTTGAGATAGAAGAATCTTCTGGTACCGTATCAGAAGATCTCGTTAGCTAGAAGTTCTCAGTATTTCACTCTTCCCGGTACTGTGCCGGGAAGAATTTTTCAAGGTTTTTAAGGATTATCGAAATGAATTCAAAAGCTGTTGATCTTTCTCAAGTTGTCCAAGACGCTGTCGACGTAGGGTCTCTTGACCAGTCGGCCAAGGATGCGGCCTCTCGGGCTGTAACTGTGGCACAGGGAGTGGATACGGGTATCTCCGTAAACTCCCTTGAGGGGCCAAGGGCCTTTTTGGTCAACATTCTTGTTGACGATTCCGGTTCGATGCAGGGCACTGAGGCGACAGTTCGTCGTGCCATTTCGCTTTTGCTTCAGGAGCTTTCCGAAGCACTGGATCAATCGGAGGAGGTGTTTGAGGTGCTGGTTACGATCAGCTTCCTTAACCGTGGGCTTGTTCAGCCTTATTGCAGGGTTGATGAAGTGACCGATCTATCGGACGCAAATCACAACTGTGATGGAGGCACTCCACTGTTTAGTCGCTCCAATGAAGTCCTGGGAGCACTTTTGACCAAAGTTTCGGAATTAAAGGCATCTGGTCGAACAGCCCAGACCTTTAACGTGATCATATCCGATGGTCAGGCAGGAGACGGAGGTGAGATCATTGGTGGTGACGGTGAAACCCGGACTTCAAATGTGAGCAATTGCTCGCAGTTGATCAGCGGCCTAACCGCAACGAAGCAGCACATTGTGTGTGGTGTATCGATTGGAAGCGGAGCAGACTCAACGTTCCGCCAAATGGGGATCCCTGAGAAGTGGATCCTTCACCCCGATCGTGATTCCTACGCATTTGAATCGGCAATGCGTCAGGTATCCCGTGCGTCACGTGCGGCAAGTCAGGGTGCCGGAGCATTTCGCACCACTGCCGATGGTGGTTTCCGCTAAGACTCCGTACTACTCAGGGCTCATGAAAGTAATTCATGAGCCCTAGCGTTTTTAAGCAGGTTAATTAATTTTCGGGAAGTATCCATAATGGATACTTCCCCTTTTTAATTGAAAGTTTTTATCAGGAGCTTTAAATTAAAAAGTGAAATCGAAATTTTTGAGTAGAAGCTAAAAAAATCCAGTACAGAAGGGAATTTTTAATCCTTCCGTGCTGGAGGCAAAATACGTTTTTTAAGGAGTTCACTTATGTTTTCTGGTCTAATGGAGAATTATCTCTCTTTTTGTGTTCTATTTAAGTTCGACCCCCTGTTTCTCGCTTTAATACCTCTTGCGACTTTTAACTTTGATTTTGTTGAATTTGTTATTAAACGTTTAGCAGATCTTAAAGCCAATGTTGCGAGGCTTGGTGGTAAGGTAAGTAATCGTCCTGATCTCTCAGTTCATGTTTATG
Source organism: Oligoflexia bacterium (assembly GCA_035327825.1). GTDB lineage: Bacteria > Bdellovibrionota_C > UBA2361 > SZUA-149 > DAOLCO01 > DAOLCO01. The sequence continues at coordinate 14,499 of DAOLCO010000003.1, forward strand.
TTTTTCAGGCGCTAGTAGTTTGGCTTTCGTTTTGGCTTTTCAGGATGCTTGTAGTGATCCTTCCCCAGGTTCTTGCTGGTTATCTAAATGAGGGTCAGCCGTCTGCTCTTGGAGGGGCAATTCACTCTGCTATTGCAATCATTGCTATGCGAGTGATATCGCTTCTATTCTTGTATGATGTTGAGTTATTTCCGCATATAACTCTTTCAGGTGCAAATAATACACCTGACAAAGAAGCGCTTTTTCGTTGGGTGTCCCATATATTCGGAATAGTTGCTCTTTTTCTACTATTTAGTGCTTCTCTTGGCGCTGATAGAGTCTATTCCAGGAGGTTACAAGAGCTTCTAAGAGAAAAGATAGTTCATGAAGAAAACCGACTACTCTTTTTCTTTGATTCTTGTTCAGTGGGTGATGAGATCATTTTGTTTGATTCTGATGATTCTAACAACTATGATACAGCTACTATGGAAAGATTTTTTTTCTGGCCTGAGAAGTCAAGGTCTTTGTATCAGGGTGGGCTAATAATTCCTCGAGGCCCATTTGCCAAGGACTTTCTAGATCTTTCTTTGGTGCCTGCTAGTAAAGAAGGTAGAAATAGAAACATAAGAGCTTTGTCTTATGTCTCTTTTGACAAGGAAAAAGGGGATTACCCTCTTATAACCTTGTTTAGAATCGATCGGTCGGTAGTGCTAGAGAATTACAAACTGCTACCTGAAATCGAAATTGTGGAAAGAAGCACATGGGATTTTAATTCCACTGTAGTTTCTGCCTCAAAGTGAATAATCGAAGAGTATTTTAACTGTTCCCGGAGAAATTTATTTCAATCTCTCCGGGAACAAGTCAGGTTGAATTGCCTCCAGTCGATTGATCTTTAAAATGATATTTGGGTAAAGATAAATTAATATCTCTTGGTGATTGTTTTTATTTATAAAAGACAAATCATCAAGGGATAGAAACAATTCTAAGGTTTTTTAAAGGAGATATTTCAAATGGAAACTGTCGTTATCAAACAGATCGTTCAGTTTTATGAGTCAATTGGAGTTTTGCCATTTTTTCTTCTTTGGATATTGATTCTTACTTTTAATCTTGATTTTTTGGAGCATGTTGAGAATAAGCTCACAGAATATGAGAAAAAAAAGAGCCAGGGAAAGACAATTCATGGAACAAGTGCCGGTCATTTGGATATACCCAAGAGTGTGTATATCTTTGAAGGAATAATGATCTCGCTTGGTCAATGGATTTTAAGGATACTTTTGTCTGGTTTGTTTTTTGCACTGTTGGGTGCGGTTGCATTCTCTGGTAGGAATGAAGTCATTATTCTCCCTCATTCTATAGCATTGATTCTTTTCATCGCTCTAGTGTTTGGGATTGGAAGATTTTCGACTGGTGGGACCGCGATTTTTTGTCAGGGCTATGCTGATCATGCGCAATATTATTCAATAAACTGTGCAAAAATCAGTAAAAACATTATCTTCTCAGATGTCTTAAGTTTCATGTTGATGATCATGTTTTTTGTTTTTTCTATCTCACAAAGTGTGAGTTCTTATTCGAGTAGGTCCACTTTGCTAAACGATCTTTACTCAGTCAATAATGGCTCTTTACTTATTGTTGCGGAGTCGATTGAGATAGTTAACAACAAGACTATTATTACGCCAGTCTCGCATGAAATTCCCCGAAACTGGCCCGAAAATGTTGATTGGCCGGGCTATATTGAGATTGACAATGAATGCTGGCCTAACAACAAGTTGCTAGAAGGTCTCAGGGTTTCAGCAAGGAATCCAGCGCACCTGATTCTTGATATTGAGCCTTCCGAAAAAAGCATCACGATTTCGCGCTTGACTCTTCTGGATACAATCTTCTCTTCAAAGATTGAAAATCACAAGATTGTTCATAAACTTGAGAAGAAGGTAATTGGGCGCTGGAGCTTGCAGAGGGAGAGTTCACTAGGAGAAAGTTCGCAAGGGGAGATCTCGCAGGGAGATAACTTGCAGGTAGGGTGGTGATGCTTGGCTTTGATTAATTAAAGGTTAAACTTTTTATAAGACAAGGAAGGACATATGTTCTTCCTTGTCTGAATTGTTTCTATCTTGATTTATTTTAAATAGGGAGTTCAATAAGTTACATATACTCATGAATAAATAAGTTTTAAAAGTTTAAGAGACTTATTGTGGCTTTGCTTTATTCAACAATCAATTGATTTTAATAATGTAACTATCTGTATAATATAGTTAATAACATTTTAGTGATGGTTTTAAGGGGGGTTTTGTGTCACTGAAAATTGATTCAGGAAGCAGGCTGGTTCTTCCAAGGCCGGATTCTTTAAGCGGTCTTGATGTGACCTTTCCTGAATTTACCCCATCAAGAGATCAAGATTCCAAATTTTATCGTGAAACTTTGCTAAAGACAGAAGAAAATATTCAGCGCTTTCAAAGTTTAACTGAATCAGTGCAAATAAGAATAAATGGAGCCGAGTCCAACATTAGTTCTTCAAAAGGAGAAATAAGTAATTCAGGTGTAATGGAAAGCCTGATGGGAAATAACAAGTTCAGAAGAAAAAATGTTGAAATAACTGAAAGATATTTAAGTCAGCAAAAAGAAGTACTAGGTAAGAGTAATAAATTTTCAGAAATTCTAAAAGAAACAAGTCAGATTATTTCAGGAATGCTTGAGGAAAGTAAAAAGCTTAAAATGAATGGTAAGATAGAGGAAGCCCTTGAAATTGAAAAAAAGGCAACTGAACAATTAAAAGTCATTGAAGAGAGTATACTTTCAATAGAAAAAGCAATTCTGGATAGCGGTAATAGTTATGCAAAAGCACTTAGAGGTCAAAATGTATCGAATCAGGCACTTCTTGATAAATTCGATACAACTATAGCAATAATGGAAGTAGCAAATCAGGCCGGAATGCTCGCCCTTGTTGCTGCCGGGACACTTGCAACTGGTGGCGTGGCAGGAATTGCAATTGGTGCAGCAAGGGGTGCTGCATATGCTGTTGTAAATAACAGTGGGCAGGCAGTGTTACATGCTGGATATGGAAACAAGACAAGTCAAAATGCGCTTTCTGATGCATTATCTCAAACAGGTGAAGACATAAAAACTTCGGTTATTACCGCAGTCTCTATGGGAACAGGTATGGCTGCTGGTAATTTGGTACGTGGAATCGGAGCTGTCCAGAAGCTTGGGTCAGTTGGAACAGCAGTAGTTGGTGGAGCATCAGGTGGAGCTACCGGGGGAGTAAGTGGTTCAGTACTTGGATCAGGTACTACTTATATAGAAGCAGCAAGGGATTTTCATAAAAATTATTCTCACCTTGAGGGAGAAGATCGTATTACAGCATGGAATCAGATTAAGGACCGATATCGACTTAATGCCAAAAGTGTTGCAATAGATACGGCAAGCGGGGCTGGATTTGGTGCAATTGGCGGAGCTTTAGGTGGTCGAATGGGAATGCTTCGTGAAGGTGCAAGAACCTTAAGTGGGAAAGTAGGTGCGATTTCTGGAGAATTGATCGGTGATATTTCTCTTGGGCTAGGTTCATCTCTTGTAAACTCACATGTGCAAGGCAGGGAACTTACACAAAAGGAAATTTTTAGTGAAGTTGGAAGTGCATTAAGGTCAAGTTTAATTGGCGGTGCGAGACAAAAAAAATATGGAACTTCTTCCAGTTCATTTTCTCAGGATGATGTAAGAAAAGTAGTAGAGTCACGTCTTAAGTCATGGACAGGTAATGATTCAGGGCTTGCAAGTGATCTGGGAAGGATAGACAGACTCAGACGATTTTTTAATTCCAAAAATACTCATGACGAAACTCCAGTTGAATTTATTTTCAAACTTGGTTCTGATCTTCCAAGACCTCTTGATTCAGCTCGGCAGGAAGTTTTTGATCGGGCAAAAGAAACTTATTTCAATGCTGTAAGCAGATATGCCACAGATCAGCATGTCACAAATCCCGAACAATTTACTTCGCACGGCTTTGACCATACGATCAGAGTAACTAAAAACATGAGGATGATAACCAGTAATAATCCGGAAACACTAACTCGCCTTCGGGACAAGTACAATCTTACTAATGAGCAGGCTCAATTTGCGCTCGATACGGTTGGAGTCTTTCATGATTTCGGATATGCCTATTACGGAGGGCTTTCAAAATCTGCTCATACTCTTGCTAGTTCCAGAATTTTTAATACTCCTGAGATAAAAAATTCCATAAGATTACTTCTTGATCCTGATGGAACTAATCCAAAAGTTAAAGTTTTACTTGATGATATGTCGGAAGCAATCCTTCAGCATGGATCAGACAAAGTTGAACCAAAACCAAAGAAGCCCCCAAGATGGATCATGGATGGACCACGAGTGTTTGAAAATGATTTAAACCAGGCGGTAGAAATAAGAACAATTAATGGCAGAGAAATTAGTATTCCAGTTGAAAATGATCCATATACTATAAGACTTGTCACTGATGCAGGTACGATTCTGGTTCGTAACAGTGCTGATATTTCTAATGTTATCAAGGAGCTTGAAGAGAATACCACTCCAATAAAGGAAGGAAAGCCAATTGAAGTCAGAAAAATTCAGGTTAAGGATGAACAGGAACTTAAAAAGGTTAGTGGAGTACTAGCAGATTTTGGGTTGAAGATCCCAGTAAGAGTTAATAATAAAGTCGAATATATGGGACGTCATCTTGATTTTATTTCAAAAGGAGATAAGGTTCTAGGTCTACCAATCCAGCAAGATGATATATTAGTAAATCCGCTTGCAATGATTAGAATAGCGGACAATATAGATGAATCTTTTACCAGGTTATCTCCACTTCAGCGTTCAAAACCATTTCAGGAAATATACGAAAGAATGGGATATGGGTCTTTAGGTGCAAGTCTTAGGGGCATAGAAGATGTCGTTAATGGCATTGGCAGGTATTATAACGAAGAACCCTTTAGTGCCATCAGGGCAATTCGAAAGAAGATGGAGCATTATGATTCAGATTTTGATTTTTCTTATGATGATATAATGAAACATGCCGGACGTTCTTGTTATGAAGAAATTACACCTATTGATATGTTGAACTTTTACAAAGAGAAAAGGTTTGTTGAGCCTGTTCTTTCAAAAGGGGAATTTGTTAATATTGATAATTATACCCTGATGGCAATCAGGGAGTTTTCACTTCTTCGGCAAGGAAAACAGGCTCCGCATTATAGTGGTTGTCTTGCAATAAATGAAATTCAGTTGCAGGATAACGTAATGACAATAAGAGTAAATAACATTGAATATGTGAGGATGCTATCTTTGGTTCCAGCACATGAAGATTTTGGTCAATCAGTTGGACTTTACAAAGCAGGAAGAGTGAAGGAAGCATATAGCACTGACATAAGTGGCAACGGAGATATCCTTAGCACGGTAACAATAAACGGAAAGCCAATTTTAGTTGAAGTAGTTGATTAGAAGTTATGCTAAATTGCATTAGTCACGATATGATCTAACATTTGATTATTTTTTAAGGCTTTTGTCTTTATCGACTAATTAAAAAAATATCAGACGGGTTCCTGTTGAGTAAGGCAATGAAGTGTTCCAAAGCCAAGTACAAGATCAACGGCTGAAATTCCAATAACTTCTCTTTCAGGGAATGCTTTACTAATTATATGTAGTGCTAAAAGATCATTCACATCATTAAAAGTTGGAACCATAACGGACTTGTTTGCTATATAAAAGTTTGCATAACTTGCTGGTAACCTTTCCTCGCCAAAATACATCTGGCGTGGCATCGGTAATCGCTTTACTTCAATTGACTTGCCACTTGATGTTTTGGCTGCCATAAGAATTTTTTCATTTTCAATTGATACGTCATGAAATGGATCATCGGAATCTTCCGGAAATGCAAGTAGTACTTTTCCAGGGGCATAAAAACGGGCGACGTCATCAATGTGACCATGGGTGTCGTCACCTTCGCAGCCACCAATAAGCCATATCGTAGAGGAAATACCAAGGTACTTGCTAAATGCTTTTTCATAGTCAGCTTTTGTCAGATCAGGATTTCTGCACTGAACTTCTGATTGAAGACATTCTTCTGTAACTATAAGAGTACCATTTCCATCTGTTTCTATGGCGCCGCCTTCAAGTACAAGTGGCCTCGAATCATCATCAATCATGGCTTCATGAATGTTAATTCCGGAAATTTCTGAAATAAATTGAGGTACTCTGGAATCGGCAGAATAATTATCGTACTTTGCCCAGGCGTTAAATTTCCATTTAATCCATTCAGTTGTATTTTCAACTTTTACAGCAGTTGGCGCGCTGTCCCGTAACCATGAACGGTCAGTAGGTAAAATATGTGTGCGGTATTTATCTCGTGGGACATGATGCATATCCAGACAGAACTCGGCTTTTACTCTGATGTCATCAGAATTACACAAAATCTCTACAAATTCAGATCTGGCAAGCACCCTTGATATTTCAGCATAAACCCAGGGGATGGTTTCAAATTTATCATGCCAATCGCTTTCTTCGTGAGGCCATGAGATCCATGTTGCTCTATGTGGTTCCCACTCGGCGGGCATTCTTCTCTGATTTTGCATTTCTACTCACCTCTCATTTTGAAATTTGATTTTGATTCGGTGAGAAGTGAGTAGGAATCGGTCCTTCGCTCTTTAAAAAATCTCCAGCCCTCTTTTACTCGAGTGCTATGATTAATAGAAACAGGGGCAATGATAATTTCTTCTCTATTAGTACCTTCGGCAAGAACTCGACCAAAAGCATCGGAGACAAAAGAACCACCCCAGAATACTGAGTTATCTTCCTTGCCCACCCTGTTAACAGCAGCAACAATAGTGGCATTCGCTATAGCATGTCCTCTTTGAACAGTTTTCCAGGCATCTTGCCAGCTTCCTTCTTCCTGAATAACTCCTTCAACTGTGCCTATTGCTGTAGGGTAAAATATAATATCAGCGCCAAGAAGAGCAAGGCTTCTCGCTGCTTCTGGAAACCATTGATCAAAACAGATTAAAACACCAATTTTAATCTCAGCACCATTAATTTCAACTGGGAAAACATTATAATTTGGTTCTGATGGTTCAAAGTAGTTCTGTTCAAAAAAAGCAGGATCATGTGGTATGTGAGTTTTGGAGTACTTCCCGGCCAAGTTCCCATTTGAGTCATATATAAGGGAGGTATTAAGATTTCCAGAAGTCCTTTTTTGATAAACAGATCCGCCGACAACAACAACCCCTGATTCTTTTGCAGCTCTGGATAGCGCGTCGCCTACAACTCCGGGGAGCTCCTCAGAATAGTCAACATCACATTTCTCTTTTGTGCAAAAGTAAGGAGATCTGAAAAGTTCTGGAAGGCATATAATATGAGCTCCTCTTCGAGCTGCTTCTTTGATTCCAGATATCGCCTTATCCAGATTAGCAGATGTGTCATTCTCCATGCTCATCTGAACAAGGCCGAGTATAAGGTCACAATTAACTAAATTTGAAAAATTCATCATTTAAGACCAGTTAAATTATACTAAAAAATTTCCTTAGGATTTGGTGTGATTTTAGAGGCTGAAATAGAATAGCATATAGCAAATCTGTGTCAGCACCCAATATAATAGTATAGCTACCTAAAGGATACGCGTATATGATAAGGACTGTTGAAACGTAAATTATTTCTTTTCTCTCTACATATGGATAAAAAAACAACACAAAAATCAACAGGTTGGACATTTCTGACAAATCACACCCATGTAATGATTTGTATTGCTAGAGATCCAGATATCCTGCTCAAGGAGGTTGCCGATCTTGTTGGTATTACCGAGCGGGCAGTACAGCGTATTGTGCAGGATCTTGAAGAAGCTGGCTATCTGGAGCGAATTCGAGAGGGACGAAGAAACAGGTATAAATTAAAGACAGGCATGCCCCTAAGACATCCTATTGAATCGCATAAAAAGATCAGCGAGTTAATCAAACTGATAGGATGATAATTGATCAATTAAAATAGCGCTATAAATTTCATAAATGCCAATTGACGAATCTAATTACATGATATAATATTCGTATATTATCATTAGTAATGGCATTATATGAAAAATATAATCAGGTATTATTTATTTCTAAACTGGCTTTTCCTGAGCTTGTCTATTTTCTTGCTTATAAATTACTTCATAAGAGGAGCATTCGTCGGTTCTCTTCTTTTGTTTGACATTTTTGGATTGACGACAAGAATAACCTTTCAAATCAATTTCCTGACAACCCTCCTTTTTTTTATGGCATGTTTTCTGAGCGTATCTATTGCACAGTATTCCGTTCGATATTTGTCCGGTGAGCCTAGGCAGGAGTATTTTTTTAGGTATCTTGGCCTTATAACCATTTCTGTTTCAGTATTTCTTCTGTCAAATAATTTTCTGATTATATTTCTTGCTTGGGCTCTTATTAGTTTTCTTCTATTCAAGCTCCTAACCTTTTATCCAAACAGAATTGGTGCCAAAGAATCAGCAATAAAGAAAAATATTGTAAGCAGATTTGGGGATTTATTTCTCTTGTCGGGGATCCTGATTATTGCAGGAACTTTTGAAACTCTTGAAATTGATCAGATTGTTAATCAGGTCGACTCTCTAGTACGAACTGGAGAGAAAAAAGTCCCATTGTCAATTTCGGTAATATTATTCTCAATTGGAGCGCTGATAAAATCAGTACAGGTTCCATTTCATTTTTGGCTACCTGATACAATGGAAACACCAACTCCGGTATCGGCTCTTATGCATGCTGGAATAGTTAATGGTGGTGGAATCTTCATTTTAAAATCAAGTCAGATAATCGGGTATTCACAAATTGCTCTTGCTCTTATGGTTGTATTTGGGACTGTAAGTGCTGTTTTCGGTGCTTTAGTGATGATTACCCAGAATTCAATTAAAAAAAAGCTTGCATATTCAACTATAAGTCAAATGGGTATGATGATGTTAGCGTGCGGTTTGCAATTACATGCAGTTGCACTTTTTCATATTTTTGCTCATAGCCTTTATAAATCTATGGCATTTCTATCTACCGGCTCAATTATTGATGAGTCCAAAAAAATTCAATGCAAGCCCATGTATGTTTCTTCGCATGTTGTATTATCAATTGTTTTTGCTTGTTCTCTAATTCTCGTTATTGGAGTTATATTTTTAAACTGGACTCAGTTTGCCTATACTTTGTACTTTCTTGTATTGCTAATGGGTCTTTGTACTAGCTTCTTTGTTAAGGGTTTTGAGGGAAAAGCAATATATGCATTTTGCAAAGGCATTGGAATTCTAATAATTGCAATTGTTTTGTATTTTTTTGTTGAATCTTTCCTTCATTTTGAACTAGAGGATTTGTACCGAGTTAATGTGGAAAGTTATTCTTCCATGATTCAGTTATTCATAGGTCTGTTTGTTTTCATTACTTTTGGGATCGGATTTTATTTAAGCAATGAAATGATATCTCCTAATAAAGAGTGGTCAAAAGCATTATATGTGTTCTTCTGGAATGGAGGATTTTTACCAGTAAAAACAGATTATATTATGAGGAAAGTATTTTCTAGTAAAAATATTAATCAAGTTTAATGAGTGAATAAAATGCAGAATTTGCTGGATTCGACAAGTTGCAATACAGACAAACATTATTCTGTAGCTGTTAGAGAATTATTTGAATGTGCGAAAAAAGTAATAGCCCCTTCCTGGTCCTTGCAGAATATTATTGCCGTTAATCCATTCTGGAATCTCATTGAATATAATTCCGACAAGGTCTTTCATGATATTTCCAGAATACTCCATTCTCGTATGTATATGAGCAGCGAGTATTATTTAAGAATGTTTGAGGCAGGAAAGATTAGTCCGGAAATATTGAATGAAATTATACTAGATAAATGCTCAAAGTATAATATTGATTCACTGTCCCTGGATAATTTTATTAAAAAAAGTCAAATTGAAATATCAGATAACAGGTGTGTTAATACGTTTTCTGAATCATTAAAAGATCAATATTGGAATAATTTTGTAATAAATGAATTTTCAAAATTTGCATCATCTTATTTTGATACTAATCAGGCCCTTGTAAGGATACTTACTGAAAATGGCTTCTGGAGCTGGTGGAAGCAAATCCAATTGGTTGATAAGAGTTTGGATTATGCTGGATTTAGAAATGTAAGCAAATTACTTTCAACCTTTTCTGAAATGGAGGTTGATGATGTTGTAGGATGTATTCTGGATGAAATAGAGATATGCTGTGATGTATCAAGAGAGTTGTATCTAAAGAGACTACTTGCAGGTACTATTGGGTGGTCATCTCGTTTTAGTTTTAATGAGTGGGAAGCGGCTAAAGGTAAAAACACAGGCTGGGATTGTACCTTGCTTGATTGCCTTGTAGTTAGGCTATGTTATGATTATCTTGTTTTCAAGCAATTTGATTCTTCGGATGTTGAAGCAGTCGGCTGGAAAAATCACTTTGCAGGACAAAAGTCTGATGATTTTTTTTCTTTATCCACATTAAGGCAATGCATTTGGCAAGACGCTTTTGAAAAGTCTTTTCAGGGTGATCTTACGCGAAAACTAAAATCTGTTAATAAGAAACAATCATCCTTTTCAAAAATTGAAATTGTATTTTGTATTGATGTCAGATCTGAAATTATCAGAAGGCATATAGAAAGTCTGAACAACTCAATTACAACTAGAGGTTTTGCCGGTTTTTTTGGTCTATCAGCATCATATAAGCGTTGTAACCATTCTGAATCAGAGGAGTTGTTCCCTGTATTATTAACACCATCCTATAAGCTAACTGAGAAAGCAAAATGCGGTAAAGAAGTTTTTATTAAAAACATGGAGGAATCTCAAAATATTCTTGGTTTCCTTAGAAGTCTAAGAAAAGGGGCTTTGTCCTCGTTTGCTTACGTAGAGTTGTTTGGATGTCTGGCACTTGAAAGATTTATTAGAAAAACTTTCCAAATATTAAATAGAAAGCAGGATTCTGATAAAATCCCGAATAAGTTTGATTGCAGTTTTACGATTCCAGAGCTGGAAAATCATCAGATTGGTGAAAATACTGATATTACCATGCTTGTAAGTCATATTGCTCAGGTACTTAGGCATATGGGCTTGGCTAAGTTAAAGTCCCGGCTTGTAGTTTTTACTGGTCATGGAAGTCAAACAACTAATAATGCATTTGCTTCCTCTCTTGATTGTGGTGCTTGTGGTGGACATTCGGGAGATATAAATGCAAGGTTTATGGCCTTACTTTTAAATAAACAATCAGTAAGAGATGATCTTAAAATTAATCACGATATTCAAATACCTGATACAACTCATTTTCTCGCAGCGGTTCATGAAACTGTTACTGATGAAATATATCTTCTTGATATTGATAATTTGCCGAAGACGCATTTAAATCTTGTTGAGGACTTGAAAAAAGCACTATCTACAGCAAGCTCAAATGCAAGAAATGAACGACATAAATTAAGGCCAGTTAATATTGATCCAAATACCAAGCGACGAGGCATAAACTGGTCTGAAACCAGACCAGAGTGGGGCCTTGCTGGTAATGCATGTTTTATAGTTGCTCCCAGATATCGTACAAGTAATATAAATCTTGAAGGAAGGTCGTTTTTGCACGACTATTATTGGCAAGATGATTCTGATTTTAAGACACTTGAGCTGATAATGACTGCCCCAATGCTGGTTACGAACTGGATAAACATGCAGTATTACTCTTCTACTGTTGCTCCTGATGTATATGGAGCAGGAAACAAGGTCCTGCACAATATAGTCAATGAGTCAGGGGTATTTGAGGGTAATGGCGGTGATTTGCGAATTGGATTACCATTGCAGTCTGTTTTTGATGGTATTGATTTTATTCATGAACCACTACGTTTAAGTGTATTTATCGAAGCTCCAAGGTATGCAATAGAGGATATTATTTCTAGGCATTCAATTGTTCAGCATCTGGTTGATAATAAATGGCTTCATATATTTCACATCTGGGAAGATGAAAATTCTTCGATTACTATATCAAAGAGAAAGCCTGGAAATAAAGTTTATGAAAATTTTTAAATTCGAATCTTTTCTTGTTTTACTGGATTTGCTTCATGAAAAAACTCATTATTCTTGGTGCAAGTAATGTTACATTCTCTCTTCCCTTGATATGCAGAATCATATCTGCTTCCAGTAAGTCTTTAGCAGACCCCGATCCTTTTCATTTACTTGTTGCAGCTGGTCATGGAAGGTCATATTGTGGAGCAAGCAAGGTTTTAGGACGGACTTTGCCTTCTTTAATAAATTGCAGAATATGGAAAAAATCTAGAAAACTTCATAATTCTTATCCAGAGACAAGATCACTTATTACCGATATTGGAAATGATCTTCTTTATGGATATTCTCCTGAGAAGATAATTGCATCAGTCAGTGTTTGTATTGATAGGTTACTTGAGCATGGAGATAGTTCCAGGGTGTTATTATCTTTACTACCTCTGGAGAGTCTTTCCAAAATGAGTCCTCTGCAATATCATATTGCAAGATCAATTCTTTTTCCCTTCAGGAAGCATGAATCAATTGTATCCATAATGGAAAAAGTCAACGAACTTCAGGAAGGCCTTTTATTACTTGAGAAAAAATTTAAAATACTAACTCTTACTCCTCCATCGACGTGGTATGGAATTGATCCAATTCATATAAAGTGGAGTAAGAGGAAGGTAGCATGGCTTGAAATGCTGACTCAAAATGAAGAATTGTTGCCTGAGGAAAGCCTCAGTTTATCAAACTCTATTAAAGTTTATCTTCAAAAACCTGAGAGAAGAAAAATTTTGTGTATTGATCAATATACCAAACAACCTTGCTACTCGTTTGGGGATGTTTGCAAATTGTACTTATTTTGAATCAATTGTGACCCAGGATAAATGTACATGCCCTAATTTGCTTTAGCCCGTTTATCGCATCACTCAGGTATTTTGTTTGTTAGTTTCTGAATTTTCAAGTATTTTAAGGTTCTTTAAACGCTGTTCTTCCTGAAGGGCTTCTGCTGCAGGGCTTAGCCATCTATGGCTTTTCAAAAGAGAAAGGCTAAGTTGATAAAATTTATCTTCTTCCATGCCAGTTTCTTTCTGGATCAACCTGTTTTTCTCAAAAAAATCTGAGCTCCCGAGGTTTGCCATGTCAGCATCAAGAAGGTAGCGTGATAGGTCACATGATACAAGTCTGGTAAATTGATGGTCTACAATAAGTACAGTGGTATCTTCTATCATGGTTGCTATAGTTTGAATTTCTTCTTTGCTAAAATTGCCATCTTTTTCAAGTTCCTTTTTGGCTAGTTCTGCTGCAATTGTTTCATTATTATCTCGTTGGTAGATATATCCAGAATCATGGTAAGCCGCAGCAATAGCAAGAAGTTTTATTTGATCATCTTCAAGGTTATCATAAAGAGCAAAAAAAATTGAATCTTCCATTACTTCTAATGTGTGAAGTAGATTATGATAGTATAAATCAGCGGGAAGCTCTGAACCAAGTCTGTCAAGAATACTGGAAATAACAGGAATCTTGGAATATTCCATTACTAGCTCTTTTGCACGGGCACTTAGTTTTTTTATTTCATTATCGGTCATTATACTAATTCACGGTTTCCCCATTCCAGGAGTTTATTATTGAGCCTCGGGTAAGATTGATTATTTTAATGCAGGTTCCTTTTTGAGAAGAGCTATTTCAATATCTTTTGCTTTTTTTGTGAATTCCTCAGGTTTAAAGTCTTTCTCGTGTCTAAGTGATTTGTAAAGTATTTTAATTTCTCCAGATAAAAAATCACTACCTGTAATAATCTTATACTGAGATGAAAGTGCCGAGAGAGCCATGGCGCACTGTTCTGCTATTTCATAGGGCAAAAAGTGAGTATTAACGGAATAGTTTGTAACTTCTTTAAAAATTTTTAGTGTATTTTCCTTGTTAAAGGAGAGGTTATCCAAAAAGGGAATTGCGTCAGTTTCAAGTGTCTTGATAATTTTTTTTATTAATTCTAGATCCCTGCCTTCAAGGTGGGCGTGGTGCAAGTCATTTATTTCAGATTCCAGTTTATCAATGCCATTATAACCAAGCGCAAGAAGAACTAAGGAAGTAATTTTGAGGGATGAAATATTAAGCCTTAGCTCACCAGGATGACCACCATATTGTCGATTTTTCCACTGTTCTTCCTTTAGAGAATGATGGCAGTTGTAACAATAGTATTGGGAGAGCTCAGGTAAAACACCTGATTTAAAATTTTTAATATTATCAGCTTTTTTATTGGTGCCAGAGATTTTGGGAGAATAGGATAGCATAAGTGATAACATTGATTTAGCTCTGTAAACCTGTCCTAAAGCCCAGAATTTTCCAGATTGGTATCCTCCTTTTCTTTCAAGATAATCTGAGTCTATTTGCCAGTGCATGGGTTGATTTATGCTGTAAGTGTCCAGTTCAAAAGAAAGTCGAGGGTGTCCTGCACCAATCAAGCGGTGATCAACTGTTTGTTCGCCTGAACCCTGATGGCATGAAAGGCATACTTCAGAGCGAATTTTAGGGTTTGCAAGGTCAGTTAATCCGTCTCTTTTATTTTCTTCATGTGATCTTTCCTTTTGAGTGTGGGATTTAATGTAATTCCCGGCCGCACCATGACAGGATTCACAACCTACTCCATCATCCAATCTGAATTTATCTCCTCTTTGAAATTCTGGAACATAGGTTGAGTGGCATTGTAGACATTCTTTGGCTCGCTCAGGTGCATCAATACCAAGGTGAGATCCAATTATTTTGGAATCAGATGAAAGTAATGTTTCATAAGCTTTATGGTGAGCATCGTGCTTGAACCATGTTCTGTATTCGTTTTGGAGAACATTTGATTCACTTCGTCCTGTACTGCCATGACATACACTTGATGCACATGAACTTACGCCAAGATAAACATTCTCGAGGATATGATCAGTTCCCCCTGAGTCAGCAATACAGACACTGTTATAAACAAGTAGAGCAAACAGAAAGATTAATTGGCTTTTTAGAGTTTCAATTTTCACTATGATTTCCTAAAAAGAAGAAGTTGCCTTATTGAGTTCCCAACACGAAAGTGAGTGTAAAAAATAATATCCCTGAGAGCATTACTTACTGAATACTTATTGTGAAGAAAAAGAACAAATGAGAAAATTAAAATGCAAAGCTTTGCTAGGGTTTTAGTATTGAAATCATAATAGGCTCTTTGTCAGTTTTGAATTTATGATTTAATTAATGTCTTAATGTTGCAAACCTATTGATATTAATCGAATAACGTAGCATTGTGGGCAAATTGTCTTCGAACCTTCAACATGACCAGTTCGGATGAACCAGATATTTGAAATTGCAATTATAGGGGCAGGGCCCGGGGGAATTGGGGCGGCAGCTAATGCCGCATCTAAAGACCTGTCTCATCTCCTCTTCGAGAAGAGGGAAATTGGTAATACTATCTTTGATTATCAGCTTAAAAAACTGGTAATGGCCGAGCCAAGAAAGTTACCTCTGCGAGCAAAAGTTAAATTTGAAGAGGGTAGTCGTGAGAATGTGCTCGAACATTTTAATCAGGCGATTACATCAAATAAGGTTAATATTCACAAGGCAGCTGTAGATTCAATCAAGGTTATTGAACCTGGTTTGTTTCTGGTTACTTGTGGAAGCGAGCAATTTAATGCCCGTAATATAATTCTTGCTGTTGGTAATATGGGTACTCCCAGAAAGCTTGGTGCTCCAGGAGAAGATCTTCCTCATATTGCATATACTCTTTCAGATCCAGATGCCTTCTCTGGAAAACATATTGTTATAGTTGGGGCAGGTGATTCAGCAATAGAAAACGCACTCGCTTTGAAATCTAAGAACACCGTAAGCATAATAAATCGCAGAAGTGAATTTCCTAGAGCCAAAGACGCAAACAGGAGAAAAATTCTTGAGGCCATTAAAAAGAGTGAGATAAATTGTTTTTATGATACCGGTGTAAAGGAATGTACAGAATCTGAAATGATTCTTGCTACGCCACAAGGAGATGTAGTGATACCTTGTGATCATGTTATTGTAAGAGCTGGTAATATTCCTCCAAGAGCATTTATTGAATCCTGTGGGGTCGAGTTCCCTAGTAAAGATGTTACCGCTTATCCTCGTGTAAATGAGTGTTACGAGAGTAATGTCAAGGGTTTGTATATTATTGGTTCATTAATTGGTTATCCTCTTATCAAACAGGCCATAAACCAGGGCCATGAAGTTGTTGAGCATATTCTTGGAAATGAAATAGAACCCGCAGATACTCCACTTATCGAAGAATTCCTGCTGCCACTCAAGAATGTAAATAACGTAGCTGAAACTGAAGTCCATTTTGGGAAGCTTGATGGAGTTCAACTTGTAAAGAGTGGTGTTAAATTTTTAAGAGACCGACTCTCCTTATTTACTGATTTAAGCACCCCTCAGTTTCGAGAGTTGTTAATAGATTCTACAACCCATGTTCTTGAAAAAGATGACATTGTATTCAAGAAAGATGACTTTGGAGATAGCTTCTGGAATGTTGTTTCTGGTAGGGCTGGTGTTATTTCACCATTTGATCCGGATGTGATTTATCCAATCACCAGTGGAAATTTTTTTGGTGAAATGGGTTTGATTTCTGGTAGACGGCGTGCTGCTACTGTTTTTGCAATGGAGTCGGGTACCATTCTTCTTGAGACCAAGAGAAATCAGATTCTTAAACTGATGGGTTCCGCTCCTTCAATTAAAAAAGCGATTGAAAGTGTCTTTTTTTTGAGAATTTTAAAGACCTCTGTTTTTCCTGCTGCAGAGACAAAGGAACTTTCCAGGCTTGTTCTTCAGTCAGAGCAAATTCAGTTTAACAAGGGTGAAGTATTGTTTGCTGAAGGTGACCCTGGAGATGCCCTTTATATAATACTCAAGGGTTCGGTTAAAATATCTAAAAAAAGCAGTGATGGAGTAGATGTTGCACAGACTTATATCGCTGCTGGAAATTATGTAGGAGAAATGGCTTTAGTAAGTGGTAACGTAAGAAGTGCTACTGCCTCTGCTGCTGTTCGTTGCGAGACTTTAAAAATCCCTAAAGAATTGTTTGATGAGTTATTAAAAACAAACCCAGAAACCGAAAAAGAAATTAAATCTTTAGCTCGAAAGCGGCTTGTTGAAAATCTTACTTCTTCAAGAGACAAGTCCTCTGGTGATGTACTTGATTTCGTTCTCCAACAGGGAGTCAGTGATGCAAACAATGTGCTTCTCATAGATTCTGATCTTTGTATCGGGTGTGATAATTGTGAAAAGGCTTGCGCAGCAACTCATGGAGGATATAGCAGACTGGACAGGAAAAAAGGTAAGAGTTTTGCTTCTATTCAGGTGCCAATTTCATGCCGTCACTGCGAAAACCCATTATGTATGCTCGATTGCCCTCCGGACGCGCTAACCAGACTTCCTTCCGGAGAAGTTTTCATCAAGGAAACTTGTATTGGTTGTGGGAATTGTGTTTCTAACTGCCCATATGATGTAATTCAGCTCGTTTATGAGAAGCCAAAACATGCTTATGAGTTACTAAGCCAGCCTCTGTCTTCCTTATTTCCTCGGTTGTTTAAAAAAGCTGAAAAAGGTCCGGCAAAAGCTGCCAAATGTGACATGTGTGCTGGTCTTGAAGGAGGGCCTTCGTGTGTTCGTTCTTGTCCTACAGGCGCTGCAATCAGAACAAGCCCAAAAGAAATGATGAGTTTACTTTTAGCCAAAACAGGGGACTCATGACAGGGGACCCATCACTAAGAGAATCGTTCCTTAATTTCCGGAGCTATATGTGGCTATGGATTGCTTTAATCATTACTGTTGGGTCATTCGTTCTTTACTTTTATTCTGATCCTGTAGGTGGGAGAAATGGAGGGACTGTCGTAGGTTATTTTTTAGGGGTCTTGTCAACCATAGGTATTATCTACCTGATGTGGTATGGAATTCGAAAGAGATCATACTATGCTCGTTATACAACCCTTAAAGGAGTTTTATCTTCTCATATCTGGATTGGAATTGCTCTGATTTTCATCGTTCCTCTCCATAGTGGCTTTAGTTTTGGATGGAACCTTCATACTGCAACATATGTAATAATGTTGCTTACAATCGCTACTGGCATATGGGGAGTTTTCCTTTTTAGGGCCTATCCCCAGCGTCTGTCTTCTCAGCGCGGAGGACCAAGTGCGAATCAGTTAGCCACTGCTATCTATTCTGTTAAAAACGAAATTAGGGATATTATTTCTGCTTCAACTAGAAGTGATTCATTTTTCAAGATGATTCAAAGTCTTGATTTTGAATCTGATAATCGACCAGTTTCAAGGAATAAATCTGGCAGTAAAGGGTCAGATTTTAAAGTTTCAGGAGATATAAGTACCACTTCTATATGGCGGCTTCTGTTTTCAAAGTTACCAAGGGAGTTGTCCGAAGAGGAATCGGCAAAAATACTTGCCGATATTCCAAGGGAAGAGGAGCAGGCGGCATTATCCTGTATGCAGCTTATTCATAAAAAGAGGGATTTGTATAATGCCCTCATTAAGGAGGCTCGGGCAAATACAATTATCCGGGGTTGGCTATTTCTTCATGTGCCCCTTTCAGTCGGGCTATGTGTACTTCTTTTACTTCATATTTTTTCTGTTTTCTTCTATTGGTGATATTTGTGCGTATTATTTATACACTAAAGCTTAAACAGCCAAACGGACAGATTGAAGTTACACAAAAGGACTTCAGTAAGTCTGAGCTCATAATTGGTAGAGGTGGAACCTGTGATATTCTTTTACAGGGCCCTCTCATTTCGCTACAGCATGCAAAAATTGTGTCTGACGGTAAATCAATTTTTGTGGAAGATTTGAAGTCCTTTGGAGGAACTCGCGTTGAAGGAAAGCTTGTAGGCAGGCAAAAATTATCGAAAGGAGATATTATCTCCATTGGGGATTCTACATTCAAAGTTGAAAAAGTTAATGATATATGGAATCTGGTTGAATACCGGGAGCCTGTTTCTGATCCTGGAGAGGATGTATTTGTTCAGACGGTTGTTAGTAGACTGGATTTCAGGCGAATGCTTCCATCCTACTTTATATTGTCTCTTTTTATTTCTATTCTTTTAGTTATTGTTTTTCTGCTTTATCCTGTAGGAAGTGGAGACATGAGGTCATGGAGTAGTGGACCTGTTGCAAATGTACATCGAACTTTTGCAAATGATTGTACCAGCTGTCATCAGGTTCCATTTGAAAGGGTTCCGGATCAAGCGTGTCTTTATTGTCATAATATGACTGGCCATTCAAGGTCCATGAATAATATAATAGAGTCACATAAGAGCCATGATTTCAGATGTGGAACCTGTCACATGGAACATAATGACTCTAATGGGTTGGTTGTTAAAGATTCTGACCTTTGCATATCCTGCCATTCTGATCTTGACAGTATACTTTCAAAACCTAAATCCCTGAATGTTAGTTCATTTGATCTTCATCCTGAGTTTAGGATTACCTTAAAAAATAAAGATGGAAATAAAGCAAAATTATCGCTTGCTCATCTCGATTCCATAATGGATCCTAATACCCTTAAGCTTAATCATAAAGTTCATCTTGAGCCCGAACTCTCAAGTCCAGATGGTTATGTTACTTTGTCCTGCGATTCATGTCACCAATTATCAAAAGACAAGAAATCATTTCTACCAGTTACGTTCAAAAAGGATTGTGAGTCCTGTCATGAACTATCCTTTGAGGATTTTTCAAAAACAATTAAAGTCCCTCATGCCAGTCCTGATGTTGTTTTTTCTGCCTTAATGGAGCAATACGCACTTCTATTTTTGGATAAGAATGGGAAAGTTGATGAGATCACGAACCGTTCACCTGTCCAATCCATACCAAAGGGATCAATTCCCCGTGGCCTTAGGGCGGAGTACGTTTCCGAAAAAGTTCTTGGACGTGCACGAAAAATGGAAGAACAGATTTTTAATGCTCTTTCCTGTTCTGTATGTCATGAAGTGAATGAAAAACAAGTTACAGCAAGTTTGAGTGAAAGTAGATATGAGATCACAAAGCCAGATACTCCATCAAATTCGTTGGGGGCAAATTCGTTGGGGGCAAATTCGTTGGGGGCAAATTCGTTGGGGGCAACATGGATGCCGGGTGCTGTATTTAATCATTCCTCGCATCAGAATGTTGATTGTATTTCATGTCATTCAAAAGCAAGGGTCTCTGAAAAAACAAGTGATGTAATGATGCCTCAAATAAACCTCTGTCAGGAATGTCATCATGATACTGGAAAAGGAAAAGGTGAATTACCACATGATACACGTGTCGTATCAACTTGTGTCATGTGTCATGTGTTTCATGAGGCTAAACCCATAGAGCCAGCTAAACGGATACGAGTAAATGCAGAAAAGAAAAAATAATTTTATTTGTATTGAAAAAAATTCTGATCATGTCAGAGTTCCCTTTTTTATCAGAGCCATTCTGATAATTCTTTTATTTTCTTTTTCCGCATGTAGTTCGGGCTCATCTGGAAGTGGGGATTCTGTTGGTGGATGTGATGGAGCTTGCTCGCATGAGAGCCTACTTGTTTCTGATGTAGAACGGATTTTATTACAGGCCGTCTCGCAGGCAGAAGCTGCTAATGTATCCGCCAATATTGCTGTTTTGGATCGGCTTGGAAATGTCCTTGCATTTTATAAAATGAAAGACTCTGTTTCTGTCACCAGGATTAATGGAAAGATTGGTGCAGTTGGTGGACTTGAGGGATCCCTTGTTCCGGCAGGTCTGGCCGCAATATCAAAGGCAGGAACTGGTGCTTTTCTCAGTTCACAGGGAAATGCTTTTACTACTCGTACGGCAAGTCAGATTATTCAGCAGCATTTTAACCCTGGCGAGCAGCAACAGCCCGGGGGGCCACTTTTTGGTGTCCAGTTTTCTCAGTTAATTTGCAGCGATGTAACTATTCTTGGTCCGGGGATGATTGGTCCAAGGCCACTTCCCCTTGGTCTTTCTGCAGATCCTGGTGGAATACCATTATATAAGAATGGTGATCTGGTTGGTGGGGTTGGTGTTGAAGTTGATGGAGAATATAGTCTAGATATAAATATTCTGGACTTTGATGATCCTGTTGAGGAGCGTATTGCTCTTGCCGCATCAGTGGGATTTGAGGCGCCGCCTGATAGAAGGGCAAACAGGATTTTTGTTTTGGGAAAGAGTCTTAGATTTACCGATGTGAGGTATGATCAGCTTGATCCATTACCTGAAATTGCAGGGACTTTGGATGAAAAGTCACTTACGCCAATACCCGGATTTTTTTCAGGTAAAATAAGAAATGGGGTTACTTTTGGTACAGTGTCGTCTGGTGTTGCAAATACTGAACGGGCAGGTCTTCCTGTTTCCATTCTTGTAGATAGCTTCGGTAATGAGCGTTTTCCCCTTAGTGATGGTTCTTCTTTGCCTGGTGGAGTCCAGCTTAAAAGCAGAGAGGTAAATGCTATACTTAATTCAGCACTCGTTACAGCATTCAGGTCTCGTGCCGCAATCAGAAGACCGCTTGATACTCCTGCAAGAGTTTCTATCTGGGTTGTGGATCATCTTGGCAGGCCACTTGGATTCATAAGATCTCAAGACGCACCACTGTTCGGAATCGATGTCTCTCTTCAAAAAGCAAGAAGTGCCGTTTTTTTCAGCTCTAATGATGCTGGAATACTTATTGAGCAGGCAGGAATGACTGATTATGTTACTCGGGCAAAGGATTTGCTGGGATCTCAAGTTCTAAGCGGCCTAAATGCATTCGGAGACAGGTCAATTGGAAATATTTCACGCCCTTTTTTTCCTGATGGTATTCAGAGTAATGCACCTGGACCTTTTTCATTGCCATTTCCTGGAACTGTTCATGCAAGTGGCAGATCAGGTACCTGGAGCCCATTTAACACTGGTTTGCAGCTCGATATTTCACTGGCTTCTATACTGGCTCCTCTATCTGGAGTAATCCCTGGGGATTGTGCTTCTCCTGTTTTTCAGGGAAGGCTTAAAAATGGTGTTCAGATTTTTCCGGGAGCGGTTCCGCTATATCGTGATGGAATATTGATCGGAGGAATTGGTGTTAGTGGAGATGGTATTGATCAGGATGATCTAGTGTCCTTTTTTGGAGCAAGCAGAGTTGGCCTTGATCAGATAGGTGAGACTGAAATTGGAGATAAAGTTCTTGGGTTTAATGCTCCTCGTGAAATCAGAGCAGACAAGATAGATGTTAATTTCAGAAATATAAGGCTTCGTTATGTGAACTGCCCTGAAGCACCTTTTATCGGAGATTCTAGTCAGAATGTTTGCGATAATTTATAGATATCAGTTTTACATTATTCTCAATAAGTTTACTGGGGCATCAGGTGCCCTTAAGTCAGCACTTTGTTCAGCTTTTCTATTTATATTTGTTGTCTCTGAAGTAATTGCAGAAGGATTTGGGGATCTTGCCGGAGAAAGTGAATCTTTGGAGCATCCCCTTCAGGATTATCTAATGAGCTTCAGATCTATTCCAGGAAAAGATTCTGTCCAGCATGGGATGTTGTGTGAGAAGCAAATCCCTGCTTCAAATCTTGAGGATGATTTTGTTCCTGTTCATGACAGATGGAGCATGTTCTATCGTGGAAAATGGTATGATCCTTATCATCAGAATCGTTTTAAGGGAGACTTGCCAGTTTTTGGAACTCCTGGACATGAATGGTTTCTTGAGGTTGAGCTTGTTAGTCTCAGTCTTATAGAACAGCGGAATCTTCCAACTCCTGTTGGTGTTTCATCGACAAGAAATCCTGATACAACAGATGTATTTGGTGACTTCAGTCAGTTATTGGCTGAAGAAAATTTAATTGTTCAAATGTCTCTAATCCGTGGAAATACAGTTTTTAAACCACAGGATATAGAGCTTCGTGTTGCACCAATTTTTAGTTTTAATCATGTGGATGTTAATGAAACGGGATTTTTGCGTGCAGATCCTGTAAGAGGAACGACTAGAAATGATCAACATGTTGGTTTTAGAGAATTGTTTGCCGATATTCATCTGGGTGATCTTAATGATCGTTATGATTTCTATTCAAGCAGGATTGGTATTCAGCGGTTTAATGCTGATTTTCGCGGATTTGTATTTTTTGATGAAGCACCCGGTACAAGGCTTTTTGGTACTCTGGATAATAACAAGTTTCAGTGGAATCTGGCATGGTTTTCAAGACTGGACAAGGATTCCAACGCACTTCAGAACAAGATTTTTGATAGTCGGGACGAGGAGGTTTTTCTTGCAAACCTGTACAGGCAGGATTTGTTTTTTCTTGGTCACACTGTTCAGGGAGTCGTAATTCACAGAGAGGACAGGGCTGGGAGAAACCCACCAGATTATGATGATAACAATTTTATTGTTCGTCCTGCTTCAATCGGGGATGAAAGACCTAAGAATATTTATAATACATACTTGGGGTTGAATTCCGAAGGACATGTTGGACCATTCAATTTATCAACCAGTTATTATTATACTTTTGGCACAGAAACGCACAACCCAATTGCTGGTCAAAGGACCAGTATCAGTGCTCATATGGCACAAATGGAACTTTCCTATGATTTTAACTGGCTTAGGCTTCGAGGGTCATTTTTCTGGGCATCGGGTGATGATGATCCATTTGATGGAAAAGCCAGAGGATTTGACTCTATAGTTGATAATCCTCAGTTTGCAGGTGGTGACACTTCTTACTGGCAAAGACAAGGAATTCCTTTTATCGCAGGTGGTGGAGTTGCACTTGTTAACAGGTTCAGTTTGCTTCCTGATTTAAGAGCTGGAAAGGAGCAGGGGCAGTCAAATTTTGTAAATCCTGGTTTGTTTCTTTACAATATAGGAGTTGATGTTGCCGCTACACCGAAACTTCAGCTTACCAGTAACGTAAGTATGCTTTATTTTGACAGGACAGAAGTTGTAGAAGCCTTACGACAAGATGGTTCAATTGACTCACGAATTGGAGTTGATACTTCTGTTGGATTGTTATACCGCCCATTTCTAAATAACAATGTTCAGGTTCGTGCAGCAGTTGGGGCTTTGCTCCCGGGACAGGGACTCAGGAACCTTTATGGAAGCGAACCACTTTATCATGGATTTACCAACTTGATACTAATTTATTAATACTTTCAGAATTCGGGTTATAAATAATTCTTAATGAATAAAAAATCATTCATGTTTAGCTTTGGAATTATGTGGGGTAATTTTCTCTGCTTGCTCATTTTGTTTTTCCCTGTCTTTACTACTGCTGAAAACTATCTCCCTCATGAGGGTATGAGTATTCTTGAAATGGAGAAGGCAAGTTCAGGATGTATGGACTGCCATACCAAAACTGATGCTGTTACTATGCACAAGTCTGAGGGTGTGGTGCTTGGATGTGCACATTGTCATGGTGGGGATCCTGAAGTGCGTGCGGGTCATCTTTCTCCTGGATCAGTTCGGTACCTTGAAGCGATGAATGCTGCTCACGTCCTTCCCGTAAATAAAGAACTTTGGAAAGGATCTGCAAACCCTGAGCGAACCTACACGGAGCTTTTAAAAGAAACACCTGAGTTTGTACGCTTCATGAATCCTGGTGATCTTCGTGTGGCTGAGGAAACATGTGGTGCATGTCATCTTGAAACTGTTCGTGCTGTAAGAAAAAGCTTAATGACAACATCTGCCATGCTTTGGGGTGGGGCTTCGTATAACAATAATATTCTACCTTACAAAAATTATGTATTGGGTGAAGGTTACGCAAAAGACGGAAAGCCTGTACAGATTCTTGATAATTCCGAGCTCACTGAAGAAGATAAACTGAAGGGCAAGCTTTCTTCTCTTTTGCCACTACCGCAGTGGGAAGTTGTTGCTCCGGGGGATAATTTTCGGGTTTTTGAGAGGGGCGGAAAAAATATTAAAACCCAGTTTGCTGAAATTGGTAACCCAGATCCATTTATACGTTTTGATGAGCCCGGAAAACCCGATGTTTTGCAGTCCAATCGAGGGCCTGCAACTGGTGCAAGAATTTCTCTTCCGGTTCTTAATATTCATAAAACCAGGCTTAATGATCCTCATCTCTCTTTTATGGGTACTAATGATCATCCTGGAGATTATCGTCAAAGTGGTTGCACTGCTTGTCATGTTATTTATGCTAATGACAGAAGCTGGTTCTCATCTGGTCCATATGCAAAATACGGCAATGAAGGTAAATCATTTTCTGTTGATCCTGTAATTCCTAAGGACGAGAGAGGACATCCTGTTCGTCATGAGTTTACACGAGGAATTCCAACTAGTCAGTGTATGGTTTGCCATATGCATCAGCCGAATATGTTTGTTAATTCCTATCTTGGATACACAATGTGGGATTATGAGTCTGATGCGCCTTTTATGTGGCCAGAGAAGCAGAAGTATCCAGATTTTGAAGAAACATTCAAGGCGTTGGACAAGAATCCGGAAGGTGCAAGTGTTAGAGGAAAGTGGAGCGATCTTGATTTTCTTATTAAGGTCTATGAAGGCAATGATGCTCTTAAGGACACCCAATTTGCTGATTATCATGGACATGGCTGGAATTTCAGGGCAATTTTCAAGAAAGATCGTAAAGGTAAACTCCTCGACAGGGATGGTGAATATATCAGCCCTGATGATCCTGAAAAATTCAAAAAAGCTGTTCATTTAATGGACATTCATGCTGAGCGGGGAATGCACTGTGCTGATTGTCATTTTGGACAAGATAGTCATGGAGATGGTCATATATATGGTGAGGTTGCGCAGGCTGTAGAGATTCAATGTCAGGACTGTCATGGTACAGTATCTGAAAAAGCGAATCTAGTAACAAGTGGGCCAGCTTCCAAGTCTCATGCTGAAAATAAAGGTAAGAATATTGCAGAGAAGGCTGACCTTAGTGTGATGAGAACCCCATTTGGGGATCTTCGTTTTCAGTGGAGGGACGGTAAACTTTATCAAAGATCGAATCTTGATCCGGATTTGGAGTGGAAGGTGAGGCAGGTTAAAGACACACTTGATCCTCTTGATTCTGATTATAACAAGAAATCAGCAAAGGCAAAGCTGACACTTCGTTTAGCAGCTGATCAGACTGATCCATCCCAGTGTAAATTTGAGGATTTGGATGCTCAAGTTGACAACCTTGCGCACAGTGAAAAAGATATGTCATGTTTTAGCTGTCATTCAAGCTGGGTTACCAGTTGCGCTGGTTGTCATTTGCCGATCGAAGCAAACTGGAAGCAAAAATCAAAGCATTATGATGGTAAGGAAACAAGAAACTGGGCAACTTATAATCCTCAGGTAGCACGGGATGAAATGTTTCAGCTTGGAAAACATGGCCCTGCGAAGAACGGAATAATAGTACCTGTAAGATCCTCAAGTGCTCTAATACTTAGTTCTACTGATGCAAGTCGTCAGAAAATATATGTTCAGCAACCCCCAACCGCTGCCAGTGGTCATAGCTCGCAGGCATTTGCTCCGCATTTTCCCCATACTGTTCGATCAATTGAAACCAAGGATTGTGCTGATTGCCATATATCAAAGGCAAATGACAATAATGCCATAATGGCCCAGTTACTTTTACTCGGCACAAATTTTGTTAATTTTATGGGTTATCATGTTTATGTAGCAACCTCTGGTAAGGGTTTTGAGGCTGTGCAGGTGACTGAATGGGAGGAGCCACAGGCCGTAATTGGCAGTTATCTTCACCGGTATGCTTACCCTGACTGGTTCAAAAAACATCAGGAAGGAGAGCTTGAACTTCAGACTTCACATGCTCTTCATGATCCTGCATCTGGAGTAACAAACAGGGTGCAGCTTCGGGGCGAGTACCTTTATGCTGTATCTGATAAAGATGGTTTCAGGGTATATGACGTTGCTCAGGTATCCAATAAGGGTTTTTCTCAACGAGCATTTACAGCTCCTTTTTCCCCATTGGGGCATGACACTCATGTAAGAACAAAGAAAGCCACTTCTTTTGCTCTACCTACAAATATGCCAATAGCTCCTTTTAGAGAGCAATTGCCAGAGAATCTGGAAACACCTCTTCATCCGATTTATCATTATGCATTTATTACGGATTCTGAAGAGGGTCTTATAGTTGTTAATGTTGATACTCTGGCTGATTCCGATCCAACAAATAATTTTCTTGAAAGGTCGCTTACCTGGAATGAAAATGGGGTGCTGGATGGTGCTAAAACTATAACACTTGCTGGAGCAATGGCTTATATTGGTACAAGAGAATCTTTGGTTGTTCTTGATCTTGATGATCCTCTTAAACCAAAACTCATTTCAAAACTTTCCTTTTCTAATTTGAGGAGCGTTGAGGTTCAGTTTCGTTATGCATTTGTTGTTGATGACAAGGGTTTTCATGTTGTTGATGTTACAAATCCTGAAGCGCCTCGTTATATAAGTAAATCATTCATACCGTTTCAGGATGCTCGCTCTGTATATTTGGCAAGGACTTATGCTTATTTAGCTGCTGGAAGAGATGGTCTGGTAATTATTGATATAGAAAAGCCTGAAGAGCCTCGAATTTTTACAACTTATACTGCGAATGGTTTGATAAATGATTTATACGATGTAAAAATTGCTACTACCAATGCAAGTCTTTTTGCATATCTTGCTGATGGGGTTAATGGTTTAAAAGTTCTTCAGTTAACTGATCCTGAGCGAGTGCCTGAGTTCTATGGCTTTTCTCCTGAGGTTAAGCCAAAACTTATTGCCTGGAAAAAGACCTCAGGTTCTGCCAGGTATATTTCAAAGCCCCTAGATCGTGATCGTGCTGTTGATGAAACAGGTCATCAGGTCAGTATTTTTGGAAGAATTGGTTCCAGACCTTTTAATCTGGAGGAAATGAGAAAAATGTTTCTTAATTCCAATGGTCATTCGTACCATGTACACTGATCATTCGTAGGATCAGAGTGTAACCCGAATCATGGGCCCGTTTGCAACATGCCCTTATTGTTAAACTATAATCTGGATTGTAATTTTATGATAAATTAGTTGGGAGGACCGGTTGAGCGATTTAGAGTGCCCATTCCTCCTGTGCAATTAGGATTATTTGTAATCACATAGGTTGTGTTTACTGAATTTCCATTGGCATTGGCCTGAAAGGTAAATTCAGCAGTCAAGGGGAAAAATTGATGTAAAAGATTTACGCTTGCCGTGCCGGACCCTGATGAATTTATGGATCCTGTAAGCATTCCTATATATTCATCTCCAGAAAAATCTCCATCAAATATGACAGTTCCTATTATGTTGCATATTGGCGATATGCAATTCATTGCTTCGTTTGGAGAAAATATTTCTATTTCGGCAAAGCCACCATTTCGTGGACACCCGGATATATCGCTAGTTGTGGTAAGTGATCCTTCGAAAAAACCCAGAAAGTTTGCGGGTGTAGGTGTGGGAGTTGGTGTTGGTGTTGGTGTCGGAGTTGGAGTCGGAGTTGGAGTCGTGGTTACGGTGGGGGTTGGTGTTGGACTAACGGAAGGCAATGGAGAAGGTGAAGCAGAGGGCTCAGGAGAAATATCCGGTTCGATTGGTGTAGGGCTTATCTGAGGAACTTCTGGTTCGCTGGGTGGATTATTTGGTCTGGGAGATGGAGTTGGAATAGGTGTAGGTGTCGGTGGTAGAGGTCTTATGTCTCCGGTTTCAGGATCAAAAGTTCCCTCAATCACGATTTCAATGTTCGGAGCAGAAATTAGCGCCTCTCTTATTATTTCACTTGCAGAGTTGATAATGCAACGAGTTGACTGTTCAAGGTTGTCTCCAGAAATTGAACAATTTAATGGATCTCCCTGATAATTAACTACCAGTCTGTTGCCAAGATCATCTACCTTTAGAACATTATTCATTGTAGTAAGTAGAACTGACCCACAGGCTTCTCCAGCGATACTTGCAGATTCGCCAAGTGACTGAAGGCTTTCTTGCCCATTACATCCAAAGATCCTAGTTCCTATTATACCAAGCAGAAACTGTCTTCTAATTCCGTCTTCAGTAAATGGATCGGCTGAGGGACTTATGGATCTTATCTGTGCAATCAGGTCGATTAAGTCTTTTCTAAGTATGGTTCTTTGGGCAGGGAAAGACTGATCACCAATTGTTATAGTTACATCAACAGAAGTGTTTGTATAATTTGAAAATGAAATAACGATTCTCTTGGTTGGACTGTTTTTGGATCTGGAATTTTCAATGTTATCGAGGAGGTCTTCTTCAGAAAGAGAAGAATTAAATATTGCCCTTGCAGGAAGGCCGGAAGAATCGACTCTGATTTGTGAAACGTCTTCACTTTTAGATTTATATATAATGTCTGATAATGATGGATTAGAAGGATCGGGGCTAAATACTGTAAGAACTTCTCGTGTATCAATTGCCGTTGTGATTGCAACCCGGTTATTTGCAGTTTGAATTTGTCCAAGCCGAAGACTGCGAAATGCGGATTCAAATCTTGTGGTATCAGCTACACCTGAACCGCCAACCCCCCTACACGAAGCTATAAAACTAAAGAGAAGAATTAAAAAGGCGGAAATTAATAGCGTAGAAGGGTTTTTGACTAATCTCATGGATTATCCAGGTTTTAAAAATGCTAAACAGTAGATACTAAATACCACTCGTTTGCATCTTTTACATTTGAAAAGAAAGTAACAAAAGAAAAATATTACCCTAGTAATTCACTGGAGATAGTGGGGTAAGTTTTCAATAGTGCTTTCAGCTTGCTTGTATTATTAGAATCATGTCTCTGGTTTATTTTCTTAGGAGATTCCTTTTTGGGCAAACATAATAAAATTTCCGGTTCGCATCCAGGCAAGTTTCACTTAATTTGGACATCCTGCATCTGTTTCTTTGGTATTATATTTTTAAATATTTATCAGGGATCTCTCGCCAAAGCAGCGGAACAGCCTATAGCCAACCTTTATTCTTCCCAGGGTACTACAGAAGCATTTTTTATTAATGGCACTGAATGGACTCCAGTAGAGGCTGGTCGTGAGTTTTCTGTTGGGGATCAGGTTCGGACTGGCCCAAACAGCCGGGCTGGAATAAAATTCAGCGATGGATTTCTTATCAGGCTTAGTCGCGAAAGTGCGATGACCTTTAAGCCTCAGGAAAAGGGAGCAAAAAGTAACGCTCCTGTCTCTGTTGAAGCCGGAGCCAGTCATTTTTTTAGCAGAAAATCCAGGTCATTTCCTAATATTGAAACTCCCCATGTTAGTGCGTCGGTAAGAGGTACTGAGTTTGTTGTAAAGGTTGAGGAGGGAAAAACAACAATTTCAGTTCTTGATGGCGTTGTAATAGCAGAAAATGATCATGGTTCCGTTTCGTTATCCAAGGGGGAAGAGGCATTAACTTTGGCAGGAAAAGCACCCGTAAAAGCAATAATGCTTAAACCTGAAGATGCCGTTCAATGGGCCCTATATTATCCTCCCTTAATAGATTTATCTTTTTTTCAGGATGATTATGCTCGTTCTGTTTATGTAGACGAATATGAAGCTCTTTTTAAACTTAGATCAGGTGAAGTAGGTCTTGAGGAGATCAATAAAAGATTTTCGATCAATAAAGGTTCATCAAAGCTAGGTATCCTTGGTCAATCGCTTTCTTATTATGAAACTGGAGACTACGGCAAGGCACTTTCGTATATATCAAATATTTCTGAGGGTGAAAAGACAGCCAAGTTACTTTTATTTGAAGCTGCTCTTAATCTTGGACTTGGAAAGATTCAGGAAGTAAACCTAATTCATGAGGCTTTATCCTCAGGGAATACTTCTCGCCATTTGCCATTGACCACAGAACTTGAATCTCTTTATACGTCTCAAAAAGCGCTTCTTCTTCTTGTCGGCAACAAAAAAATGGAAGCAAAGAAGCTGATACAGCCTTTTGTAACCAGTGAAAAGGATTCTCCGGAAGAGGCTCTTCTTGCGGCATCTTACATAGCGCAAGCTGAGTTTGATCTTGAAGCAGCAAGACAGTTCCTTGAAAGGCTTTATGCTAAAAATCCTAACCATGATCTTGCAAGAGCCAGGCTTGCTGAATTATATCTCTCCCTTGGAGAAGAAAAGAAGGCATTGTCCCTTCTTGGTTCTGATACTGAAGGTAAAGGTGCTTATGGAGCAATGGTTCTTGGGTTCCTTTATCTTGCAAAGAAGGATACTAAAAATGCTGTAAGTGCTTTTCAGCAATCTGTAAAAATGGATCAGTCGCTTGCTCTTCCTCGCCTTGGACTTGGGCTTGCTGCAATCAACGAAGGAGAGCTTGAAAAAGGACGAACTGAAATTGAATATGCAGCTCAACTAGAGCCTAATGTTTCAATCTACAGGAGTTACCTTGGTAAGGCTTACTATGAAGAATATAATCCAGAAAAAGCCTCAAAGGAGTTTGCAAGAGCGATTGAGCTTGATCCAGAGGATCCAACTCCTTACCTGTATCGATCATTCCTTCATTTAACAGAACATAGACCAGTTGAAGCACTAAGGGATGTGCAAAGTTCAATAGAAAAAAATAACAATCGAGCAGTTTATCGATCCAAGCTACTTCTTGATCAGGATGCGGCTACTCGAACCAATAGTCTGGGTCAGATATTCAATCGTGTAGGCTTTACCCAGCTTGCAAGGTTAGAAGCTATCAAATCACTGAACAAGGATTATTCGAACTTTTCTGCTCATTACCTTTTAGCTGATGTGTTTAGCAAGGAGCATCAGAATAGCCGGGCGCAGACAACTGAAAATCTCCTTGGAAGACTTCTTTCTCCTGTTACTTTTAATGCAAATAATATTAATGTAGGCGGTGAAGCTTCAATCAATGAGTATACTACCTTGTATGATGCTCCTGTAGACAGAATTAACCTTGAGGGAAGAGCTG
The DNA here is from genome assembly GCA_035327825.1 of Oligoflexia bacterium. GTDB lineage: Bacteria > Bdellovibrionota_C > UBA2361 > SZUA-149 > DAOLCO01 > DAOLCO01. The sequence continues at coordinate 46,342 of DAOLCO010000003.1, forward strand.
GTAGTGCCTTGCGAACCCTTGGTGGAACTGTGGAATATATCAGTGTAGATCAGGATCTGGGTTATAATTTGGGCTATACTACAGATTACAGAAAAGGATTTCGTGATAATGATTATGAGAAAAATCACCAGTTTTTCTCACTTGGGCAAGCCAAGCTATCTTCAGATTCCACTTTTGTCTGGGATGGAGCCTTAACTGCAAACAGGGCAGGGGATCTTCTGGTCAATACTGATCCATATACAGAAAACAAGGAAATTGAGACAGATCTTGAGTCATTTTTGATAAGAACTGGAATACACCATCGTTTTGGCCCCGGGTTTCATTTTGTTGGTCAGGTCTTTTATAACTATGGTGATAATGGTGCGAATGATCAAAATGTTGCGGGTCGAATTAACCAGTTCAGGGTAGAAGAGGATGGTGTTTCTGTAACTCGTGATCCATTTCCTTTTAATGGTACAGTTCAGCAAATGCTTGAAAGGCGTCAACATCTTGCACAGACCGATGCACAGTTTATTCTTGATCGGGAGCTTGTGTCTCTGGTTGCAGGATCAAGTTTTCGTTATGATCGGGTAAAGGGGCAGGAATCAGGCTCAATTGATTCTCCTGGTTCTTCTGAAGCAATCTCTTTTGTAAACGGCTTTCCCATTTCAAGTGTTGCAAGCATTGATCAGCTAACTCATCGAACGTATCTATATAGCACCTGGCATTTAACTGATGAACTGGATGTAAATCTTGGAGTTACATATGCATGGTTACGCTATAGTGATAATTCTGAAAATGCTCCTTTTGTCGACGATACATATGACAAGGATGCTTTTAGTCCAAAGCTTGGTTTTATGTATAATCTGACCTCTTCAACTACTCTTCGTGGTTCTTATGGACAGACATTGGATCGAACAGACAGGAATAATGTTGGTCCCCTGGAGCCAACTTTTGTTGGTGGGTTTAATCAGGTTTTTGATGGAATCAAGGGAAGCAGGCAGGAACTTTATGCAATAGGTGTTGACCAGTCTCTACCTACAGAGAGTTTTGTTGGAGTAAATTATCAGAGGCGTCATATTAATCTGAATGTTCCCTTTACTACGGGTGGACTTGTCTTTGATCAACCAACCGGAAACCTTTCTGAATCAAGGTTTGTTCAGAATACTTCAGGTAAGGCAATAGAAGACAGGGTGGGAGCATACTTTTATCAATTACTTGGAAGCGAGTTTACTTATTCTCTTGATTACCTCTGGGAGTTCTTTGAGCAGGGTGCTCCATTGCCGGAAATTGAAACGGCACTTGTCAGAAACCAGTTAAATTATTTTCATTCAAGTGGTCTTTTTGCATTGTGCAGGACAACATGGCGAAATCAGGCAAGAGCAGGAGCCTTTGATGAAAAACAAAAGAATGATTTCTGGTTATTTGATTTAGGGGTAGGTTACGAATTTGATAATCGTAAAGGCTCTGTCTCTGTTCTCTTTAATAATATTTTTGATCGATCATTTCGCTATTCATCTCCGAGGGATGAGCAATTTATTCTTCCTGAGTTTAATGCGGTGCTAAGCGCTACTTATACATTTTAGGTTAAAATGAAGAGAGTTGTTACTCGACTTTTTGGGTTGATTCTTACTCTTCTTGTGTCGTTTCTTTGTCTTTTCCCTTATCCATGGGGAGAGATTGTGGACGACTATCTATATGATTTCCTTTTTTTAGCCAGAGGAGAAATTGAGCCACCTTCAAATATAATAATTGTTGCAATAGATGAAGATTCATTTGATGAACTGGAGCTAGATTTCCCGTGGCCAAGGTCTATATATGCAAAATTTATTAAAGTTGCTTTTGAAGCAGGAGCAAAGTCAATTGCATTTGATGTTCTTTTTCAGGATCCAACATCTGAGGATGCTGAATTTGGTGCCGCCATAAAAGAGTTTGGAAATGTTGTTCTTGTTTCAGATGTTAAAATGGTCAAGTCTCCAAATGGACAAACATATCCACTAGCAGTCAGACCTCAATCAGTGATTGATAATTCAGAAGGAAGCGCTCTGACTGGAACCTCTTTTTTGCCTCCTGAAAAAGATGGTTTTATAAGGCAGGCCCCAAAAATTCTTGAATGGGGCGCTCCCTTATCAGTAGTAGCTGTTGAAAACTATGCTTCTCAAATGTCTATTCCTGTTCATATACCTGCAAGGGAGCAATCTGAAACAGATTCCTGGATTAATTTTATTGGTCCACCATCTACCATAAAGACTATTTCTTTCTGGCAGGCACTTGAAGCCGATATTGCTTTACCAAAAGACTATCTTAAAGATGCACTGATTTTTGTTGGATACGCGACAAGCTCTGCTATTCTTGATGGTTCAAGCGCCAAGGATCATTATCCGGCTCCTTATTCAAGGTGGGGTGCCGGTTACTATCCTGGAGTTGAGATACACGCTCAGGCAGCAGCAGGGTATTTAAGCGGAACTTCTATAGAGAGACCTTTACCAGAAGTTGATTTGGTAAGGGGAGTAATTTTTGGATTTGTAATTGGGGTTTTAATTATTTTTAGTCGCCTATTGATCGGAAATCTGATTTTTATAATTGCTATAATTTCTTCCAGTTATATTTCATATTTTCTTTTTTCAAATCATAATTATTATTTATCTCCATTTTATTTTCTTTTCCCCTTAATTCTTGTTTATTTAACTAATCCCTTTTTACAATATGTAAACTCCTTAAGAGAGAGAAAATTTCTTAAAGATGCGTTTTCGACGTATCTTGCGCCACAGGTAGTTAAACAAATTTTGACTGATCCTGATAAGCTTTCTCTTGGTGGAGAGGAGCAGGTAGCAAGTATCTTTTTTCTTGATATAGTTGGATTTACCGCTCTGTCTGAGAGGCTTACTCCAACTGATCTTCTTGCCGTAATAAATAGAACTTTAGGTGCTTTTTCCGAAATTATACTGAAGAATGAAGGTATGATTGACAAGTTCATTGGTGATTGCATCATGGCTGCATGGGGGATTCCCTTGGCTCAGGAGGGGCATGAAGCAAAAGCTGTTCTTTCTGCTATTGAAATTAAAGAAGCTCTTCCAGATGTTCTTAAGGCAGAAGAGCATCTTACAGGTGCCAAGATATCATTTCGTTTAGGGATAAGTACGGGTGTTGTGATTGCTGGAAATGTTGGTGGTGGAAGGCGATTTAATTATACGGCACTTGGTAATGATGTTAATCTTGCAGCAAGGCTAGAAAGTTTGAACAAGCAGTATGGAACTCAAATTATGATCAGTGAAGAGACCGCCAAGGGTCTTGGAGGGGACGTTTCACTTAGATTAATTGATCGGGTAAGGGTTGTCGGACAGAATAAGCCAGTATCAATTTTTGAAGTTGTTGGAAGGGCTGAAAATTTATCTGAATCCGATAAAAATAAAATTAAAACCTATGAAGATGCTTTCGAACTTTACCTTGCAAGATCGTTTTTGGATGCGGAGAAAAAGTTTCTTGAGGTCTTAATGTATGACTCTTCAGATAAAGCATCTAAGGTGCTTGCCGAAAGATGTCGAATGTACTCCCTTAATCCCCCTGATGATTCATGGGATGGGGTCTATACGGCTTTGGAAAAGTAGAATGTTGAACATTTTGCAATTAGAAACCGTATTGAAAAAAGCTACTAACTTACAGCATGCATTAGCTTCATATTAACTACGTGCCTGAGATATTTAGCAGACCAAGTTATGTATAATGTTCATACCAGTTCAGAGAGATACCTTGAGGCTGTCACTACAAGATAGTTTTCAGTTTTTATAAAAATATCCGGATTGTTAACTAACTGTATCATGGGTACGTTGCCCAGTTCACGTGATAAGTTAATCAGAGGTTTTGCGGGTCTGGTGTCAGAAAGTTTACATTCAATAAGTACCTGGGGAATCCTATCTTTAGTGATTATAAAATCTACTTCTTCCTTTTTCTTGTTCCGAAAATATTGAAGGTCAAATGTTCCATATCCAATATCATTCCACAAATGAACGGACTTTAATAAATGACAGGCAACCATATTTTCAAATCGTGCTGCTGTATCAGGCACCTGAGACCAGTCCCATAAATAAAGTTTCTGTTCTTTTTTTAAACTTCTTGAGAGTTTTTGGAAATAAGGTGAAATTCGAAAACAGATATACAGACTTTCAAGTACGCTAAGCCATGTGCTTATGGAATTGTAGGCAACCTGAATTTCTTCTTTAAGTGAATTAAGCGAAAGAGGTGAGCCAACACGATCCGGCAGTAAAAGGTAAAGATGTTCAACGAGGTCTACAAGCTTTATCTCGGATATTTCCCTAAGATCTTCCCTGATTAAAAGCTCTCTTCTTCTGCTTGACCATCTGGTATGTTGCAAAGGGTCTTCTTCGAGATATGGTTCAGGAAAGCCACTGAAGCGCTCAAGTCTGTTCCAGGTCGCCTGGGTAGTTTTATCGTTATTCGATCCGGGGAAAAGCCAGTTATCGGGAGGGGGAATTGGAGTTCCATGCATTAATTCCCCAATAGAAAAAGGATGCAGGCGTAAAAGCTCATATCTTCCAAGAAGGCTGTCGCCACTTTTTTGAAAGATATCCAGTTTCGCACTCCCTGTTACGAGGACTCTCAAGGGAGGAACATGCTTGTCATATATGCCCTTAAGAAGAGATTTCCAGCGAGTGTATTTATGAATTTCATCAAGGAGAACTGCCGTATTCTTTTCCTGATCAAGAAAATTTTTCCTGATAATTAGCGTCCTGTCATCTGCAATGTCCCAGTTCAGGTATTGACCATGATTATTTTCAAGCCACATTTTGCCAGTGGTAGTTTTCCCAACCTGCCTAGGACCAGAAAGAAGGACAATCTTCTTTTCAGAGAATGTATCAATGTATTTCGATAAGTACCTTTTCATTATGGTATCTTCCCATGCCACTGAAAAAAAGTCATGACTTTTTTTCAGTGGCATGGGAAGATATTTTAAGTATCTGTTATTATTAATTTATTATCTGCTCTGGGTAGTTTCTTTTTTAATGAAAGCGCCATTGAGCTTATGCCATTGAGCTTATGCTCAGAGCCAATACCCATTGAGCTTATGCCCATTGAGCTTATGCTCAGAGCCAATACCCCAAGGGAGAATAAGGCTTACTGGCAAGGGTAGTTTAAGCCTAATTGTAGATAGATAATAAAAGCTTATCCATGTTTATTACATTAAAAACAACTAAATTTGACGTAAATTTAAAATTGCCATAAAAATGGTGTTAATTGCTTTTGGTTTTTGACCTTTTTTTAGAAAGGCGGTGGCAAATGATGCCTCCTTTGTTCACGGTTTTGAGACATGGTCAGTCTGAGGGAAATATCATGGAGAATTGTCCGGAAGCAGCTGCAAAGCTTGCAGATGTACCTAACAATGAACTTCGTCTTACCAGGGAGGGTGTGCAGCAGGCAATTTATGCTGGTGCATGTTTAAAAGAGGTCTTCAGTAGCGACGGAATTTGTAGAGATAAATGGCCTAAAGTGGGCTTTGTCTCTACTTTCGTCAGGGCAAAAGAAACTGCAGGTTATCTCCGACTTGGAATTGATTGGAGGACCAGTCCATTTCTAGTTGAAAGGGATTGGGGCCATTTTGAAAGGCTTAGTCAGGAAGAGCAGATTCGATACAAAGCGGGTAAGAAGAGAAGTCCGTTGTACTCGACTATGCCAAATGGACAGTCGCTTGCGGGTCTTCTCACGCAAAACTACCTGTTCTTTTCCATGCTCCACCGCGAGCATTCAGAGCACAGTGTAATTGCGACCTGTCATGGTGAGCGCATTCTAACTATTCGCTATATGCTGGAGCGAATGGATGATAAGAAGTTTGGGGAAATTGTTCGCTCAAAAGCGAAATCTGATAAAGTGAGAAACTGTCAGATTTTACAATATTCCCGTATTAACCCGGAGGATGAAGACGATGTCCGGCAAAGCTACTTTTGGATGCGGTCATTTTGTCCGTATGATTCCAGAGCAAAGGATCTTGTCTGGAAGCCAATTATCCGAAAGAAGTTCAGCGACGAGGATCTTATCTACTTCGCCGAAAGCTTCCCCCGCTATCTTTAATAGGGGTGAAAGTAAAGGTTTTTAAAGAACTAATAGCGGCAGGAAACACTTGCCGCTATTTTTGTTTTAAAGCCGATAAGGTTTAAATGTTTCTGCATTTTAAAACTTGAAATAAATAACATTCTGTGTTACCATCCACCAGCCTTTAAACTGAGTCCCGAGAGACTCACAAGGAATATTGATGTTTACACTCAGCAAACCCATAGAATTTTCAGCTCTCTTTATCTCTGGTATTTCTTCGATTCTTTTTTCTTTCCTCCTTTTATCCTCACTTTATACTGTTGTTTTACGTAATTTGTCAGATACTTTTTCTGCTGTTTTCATGTTTTTTAACATATTTACCATATTAGTATTGGCTTTTAATTTTATTGCTAAATCAGAAGATCAACAAAATATCATTTTTAAATCGTTTTTAGATTGGAGAAACTTATGACTAAAAATTCAGGTGATTTGCCCAAAATGGCTTGTGGATCATCAAAATCAGATGTTGATAAGTCCGCCTGGAAAAAGGCCCTTGATGATGAGCAGATTCGTCGAGCTATAACTCGAATAGCCCATGAAATTCTTGAAAGAAATAGGGGGCCGAAGAAAGTAGCTGTTGTTGGTATCAGAACTCGTGGGGAGTTTGTTGCTGAGCGTATAAGAAATCAGATCAACACGCTTGAGGGTGTTGAAGTGCCTTTAGGAGTTGTTGATATTACACTTTACAGAGATGATTTGTCCCATAACGCAGAGCAGCCACTAGTAAGAGGTACTGATCTTCCATTTAATGTTGATGCATTTAATATTGTTCTTGTGGATGATGTGCTTTTTACAGGGAGAACAATCAGAGCTGCGCTTGATGCTATAGTAGACTTCGGAAGACCAATTAGCGTTCAGCTTGCAGTTCTTGTAGACAGGGGTCATCGGGAGCTTCCTATCAGGGCAGACTATATTGGAAAGAATATACCTTCAAGTAGGCAGGAAGTAGTTGAAGTTTGTCTCTGTGAGAAAGATGGTGAAGATGCCGTTTATCTTAGAGAAAAGGTGAAAAAGAATAAAAGTTAGATTTTATCGGGATATTCTATGGGTTCTGGCGAATCAGGCTTTCATAAGCATCTTCTGGGAATAAGAGGTCTTACCAGGGAAGATGTTAACTTCTTTATTGATACTTCTCAGAGCTTTGTTGAAGTAAACACAAGAAGCGTAAAAAAAGTTCCTGCACTTCGTGGCAAAACTATAATTAATCTTTTCCTTGAACCATCGACAAGGACAAGAAGCAGTTTCGAGATTGCAGGTAAGAGACTTAGCGCAGATGTGATTAATATATCTGGTAGCTCAAGTAGTACTACCAAGGGAGAAACTCTTGTTGATACTCTGCTTAATATTCGTTCCATGCAACCTGATGTTGTTGTCATCCGTCATGCTTTCAGTGGAAGCTGTGAGCTTGTACGAAAAATGGTTCCGGGAACATCAATAATAAATGCTGGTGATGGACTTCATGAGCATCCGACTCAGGCTCTTCTTGATGCTTTAACATTGAGGCAGCATTTTGGATCACTTGAGGGATTGAAACTTACTATAGTAGGTGACGTTCTTAGAAGCCGGGTGGCAAGATCCAATATTTTTCTTCACCTTCTTTTTGGTAATGAGGTACGGATAGTTGCTCCGCCAACTATTGCACAGTCATATTTCAGGCAAATGGGCGTGAAAATTTATCATCACATGGATCAGGCCCTTCCAGGCTCTGATGTGGTTATGTCGCTTAGAATGAAGCATGAATATCAAAAAGATTTTTACGTTCCCAATCTGGACGAGTATGCAAAGAGGTATATTGTTTCAGAGAGTATTATAAAAAAATATTGTGAGCATGCTGTAGTAATGGCACCTGGACCGATTATCAGGGGCACTGAAATTACCAGTGAAGTGGCAGATGGTCCAAGGTCATTAATTCTTAAGCAGGTTTCTAATGGAGTAGCTGTCAGAATGGCTGTGTTGTTCCTACTTGCAACCGGTAATAAAAACCCCATTCATGATTTAGAAGATGGAGCCCTGAGTGAAGATGGTCAATAGGGAAGATAGTAATAGTTTCAATCGAATACTCCTTAAGGGTGGGCGAATCATTGATTCGGCAAGAAACCTTGATAAAGTTTGTGACCTTTTGATTGAAGGTGACAAAGTCCTTTCATGTGATCTTCCTGGAACTCTTGGTAAGGTTGAAGGTGCGACTGAGATTGATGTTACCGGAAAAATTGTCGTTCCAGGATTGGTAGATATTCATGTTCATCTCAGGGATCCGGGAGAGGAGTGGAAGGAAACAATTATAACAGGTTCAGAGGCTGCTGTTGCGGGAGGATTTACTGATATAATGTGTATGCCTAATACACGACCAGTCAATGATTCTGCTGCAGTTACAGAATATATACTTGATCGGGCAAAAGATTCTGTTTGTAATGTCCATCCAATTGGTGCAATTTCAATTGGTTCAAAAGGTGAAGCCATGGCACCTTATGGAGAGCTTTCGGATGCAGGTTGTGTAGCCTTTTCTGATGATGGACGTCCAGTATGGAATTCTCAGTTAATGCGAAGGGCGTTGGAGTATTGCTCAATGCTTGGACGAGTCCTTTCTGTACATGAGGAAGATTTGTCCCTTTCAGACGGTTTTTCAATGAATGAGTCACCGTTAAGTGTAAGGATGGGACTTAAGGGAATGCCTGATGCTGCAGAGAATGTGATGATTGCACGAGATATAGAACTTTCCCGACTCACTGGTGGAAGAGTACATTTTTGTCATGTAAGCACTGCAAGAGGAGTTCAGCTAATTCGTCGTGCCAAAGAGGATGGAATACCTGTTACTGCTGAAGTAAGTCCTCATCATCTGTTTCTTAATGAAAACGCGGTAGAGGGATATAATACCCAGGCAAAAATGAGCATGCCATTAAGGAGTGAAGAGGATATTGAAGCCCTGATTGCCGGGCTGAATGAGGGAGTGATTGATTGTATAGCAAGTGATCATGCTCCACATGAGGCTGATTCTAAAAATATTGAATTTGATCGCGCTTCATTTGGAATTCTGGGTCTTCAGACAACAGTTCCAATACTTTTTCAACTTGTTAATAAGGGCAAAATCAGTTTAGAGCGAATGCTTCAGTGCCTAGGTGAGAGTGCATGGAAATCTTTTGATCTTGAGCCAAGAACTCTGGCCACAGGTGAAGTTGCTAATATTACCATAATTGATCCAATTCACGAATTTGTTTTATCGCAAGAGTTTAATAAATCCAAAAGTTTTAACTCGCCATTTTGGGGACATTCATTTCAAGGTGCGGCTGTTTATACAATTGTAAATGGAAAGGTGCGCTATGCCTTGTAGCTTGTCTGGTTGTGTATCTAATAAGGGGCCATTAGTAAAAATTTCAAAATTGATTGGAGGCTTTGCCTGATGAAAGAAAAAGCAACTCTTGCTCTTGCTGATGGAACTATATTCAGGGGTATATCATGTGGTAGTGAGGGAAGTTCCAGGGGAGAAGTTGTTTTTAATACTTCAATGAGTGGGTATCAGGAAATTCTTACTGACCCTTCATACTCAGGACAGATGATTACGTTTACATATCCTCACATTGGTAATGTTGGGGTAAATGATGAAGATATTGAGTCAGATCGAATTCATGCAACTGGTTTAATCGTTCGTGATATCTGTGAAGTGCCCTCCAATTACAGATCAAAAGGAACTTTACCTGATTACCTTAAAGAAGCTGGTATCGTAGGTATCTCTGGTATTGATACCAGGGCGCTGGTTCTTCATTTAAGGGATAATGGATCCCAAATGGGGATTATAAGAACAGGGGAAGTTTCCGAGTCAGATTTAGTTGATGAAGCAAAATCACTTCCATCAATGGAAGGGATGGATCTTGTTCCTCTGGTAAGTTGCAAGGCTCCATATGAATGGAACGAAGGTGTCTGGCAGTGGAATTTCAGTGAGAATTCTTCGGAAAATAATAGAAACTCCAAGGGAAGCTTTAAAATATATTCCAGAAATGAGTTATCAAATTGCCCCCATGTTGTCGCAATTGATTTCGGTGTTAAATATAATATACTTAGACTTTTAACCGAGTCTGGTTTCAGGGTTACTGTGGTTCCTGCCAGTACTTCCTCGGAGCAGATATTATCCCTAAAGCCAGATGCGCTCTTTCTTTCAAACGGCCCTGGGGACCCTGCCGCTGTCACCTATGGTATTGAGACCACAAAAAATCTTCTTGGTAAAATGCCAATTTTTGGTATTTGTCTTGGTCATCAGATTCTTGGTCTTTCACTTGGTGCTCCTACTTTCAAGCTTAAATTTGGTCATCGGGGCGGGAATCATCCTGTCCGAAATGAAAAAACAGGAGTTGTGGAGATTTCCGTTCAAAATCATGGATTTGCAACAGATGCTTCCCGTATTCCCAAAGGAGTTTGCCTTACTCATGTAAATCTAAATGATAATACTGTTGAGGGACTTGAAGTTCCAGATTTGAAGGCATTTTCTGTGCAATATCATCCAGAATGCTCTCCTGGTCCTCATGATTCATCATATTTGTTTAAAGATTTTTTTAATTTAGTTACTAATTAATAGACTAGAGAGTATAAATGCCAAAAAGAACTGATTTAAAATCTATATTACTGATTGGTTCTGGTCCAATTGTTATTGGGCAAGCTTGTGAGTTTGATTATTCAGGAACGCAGGCCGTAAAGGCCCTTAAGGAAGAAGGCTATCGGGTTATCCTTGTTAACTCAAATCCTGCCACTATCATGACCGATCAGAATTTTGCTGATCAGACTTATATAGAGCCAATAACTGCCGAGTTTGTTGAGAGAATAATTGCAAAAGAGCGCCCGGATGCTTTGCTTCCAACGATTGGAGGTCAAACTGCTCTTAATGTAACCCTTGAGCTTGATGAAGCTGGGGTATTTGAAAAATATGGAGTAGAACTGATTGGTGCAAAAGTTGAAGCAATAAAAGCAGCTGAAGATCGGGATGCTTTTAAGGAAATTGCTTCTCGTGTTGGGCTTGAAAGTGCAAAAAGTTTTCTTGTTCGTAGTGTTTCTGAAGCAAAAGAGGCAGTTCAGAAACTTTCATATCCATTTATTATACGTCCTTCAAGAACACTGGGAGGTAGTGGTGGAGGAATAGTAAATGACCCAAGTGAGTTTGATGTAAAGATAAGACGTGGTTTTGATGCGACTCCGAATAGCGAACTGTTACTTGAAGAATCTCTTGTGGGATGGAAAGAAATTGAGCTCGAAGTAATGAGGGATACTGCAAATAACGCAGTAATTATTTGTGGAATAGAGAATATCGATCCTATGGGTGTGCATACTGGAGATTCCATCACTGTGGCACCTATCCAGACGCTTACCGATAAGGAGTATCAGTTGCTTCGGGATAAGGCAATACGACTTGTGGGAGAGATTGGAGTTGATACCGGCGGGTCAAATGTTCAATTTGCTATTGATCCAAATACTGGAAGGCAAATAGTTATTGAGATGAATCCCAGAGTGTCCAGAAGTTCTGCGCTGGCAAGCAAGGCTACTGGTTTTCCAATTGCTAAAATTGCAGCAAAACTTGCCGTTGGATACAGGCTTGATGAGCTCCCGAATGATATTACAAAGATGACACCAGCTTCTTTTGAGCCAAGTATTGATTATGTTGTGGTAAAAATACCTCGCTTTACATTCGAGAAATTTTCATCAGCCGATCCGATACTTGGTACCCAGATGAAATCAGTCGGTGAAGCTATGGCAATTGGTCGTACATTCCCAGAGGCTTTGCAAAAAGCCTGCAGATCTCTTGAAACAGGTCGAGATGGTCTTCTTGGAGGAAAGGAAAGGAATCAGGAAAATCTTTCTCAATTATTAAATTCTCTTTCAATACCAGTGGAAGGAAGATTGTTCCTTGCTGCAAGGGCTCTTGAGCTTGGTGCTTCTATCGAAGAAGTATTTAATAAAACCGCTTTTGATCCCTGGTTTCTAAGAGAAATCAAAAAAATTGTTGATGCAGAGTCGGCTATTAAAGGTAGGACACTTAAGAATCTCTCAAAGGATGAGCTGTTGGCACTTAAGCGCATTGGTGCAAGTGATAATCGATTGTCAGTTTTACTTGGTTGTGATCAGTCTGAAGTCAGGGCACTAAGAACTTCATTGGGTATACGCCCATGTTTTAAAACAGTGGATACTTGTGCCGCTGAATTTGCATCTAGTACACCTTATCTTTATTCAACTTACGAAGATTCTTCTGATGTTCCTCCCTCCAGTAAAAGAAAGATTGTTATACTTGGTGGTGGGCCAAATCGTATTGGTCAGGGTCTTGAGTTTGATTATTGTTGTGTCCATGCTTCAATGGCACTGAAGGATGCAGGAATTGAATCAATAATGATTAACTGCAATCCTGAAACAGTTTCTACTGATTACGATACCAGTGACAGATTATATTTTGAACCTTTAACCCTGGAAGATGTTCTTGAGATTATTGATCGAGAGTGTCCTTCCGGTGTTATCGTTCAATATGGAGGTCAGACACCACTAAAATTATCAATGGCCCTTGAGAGGGCAGGTGTAAAGGTAATTGGGACGAGTCCTGAATCTATTGAGCAGTCTGAAGATAGAAGATTATTCAGCGCACTTATTGATTCTCTTTCTCTCAAGCAGGCGCCAAGTGGAACAGCAAAAAGTAGGGATGAAGCTTTTGGAGTTGCTGGTATAATTGGCTATCCATTGGTTATAAGACCATCCTTTGTTCTTGGCGGAAGGGCAATGGCGATAATTCACAATGATGAAGAGCTTGAAAAATATGTCAGTGAAAGTGTTTTTGTGTCTGAGGATCGTCCAGTTCTGCTTGATCGTTTTATAGATGATGCAATTGAGCTTGATGTTGATGCTATTTCTGACGGAAAGGATCATATTGTTTGTGGAATTGTAGAACATATTGAAAGGGCAGGAATTCATTCTGGCGACAGTTCTTTTATGTTGCCATCTCAAACCCTTTCAGATGAAATTCTTGCTCAGATTGAAAATGATACCAAAAAGTTACTTGTTGCTTGTGGTGTCAGGGGGTTAATGAATGTTCAGTATGCAGTAAGGAAAGGTGAAGTGTTTGTTCTCGAGGTAAATCCCCGTGCATCAAGAAGTGTCCCTTTCATTTCCAAGATAACTGGTGTCCCATGGGCCAAGGTGGCAGCAAGGGTTATGGCTGGAGAAAATATTCAGTCGCTTGCCGAAAATGGTTTATATGGTCCTGTAAATTGTTTTAGAAATTACTGTAAGGCTGATAGTCTTCTCCCTTATGTTGCTGTGAAGCAATCAGTTTTCCCATTTATAAAATTCCCGGGTACAGATGCTGTTCTTGGTCCTGAGATGAAATCTACAGGGGAGGTTATGGGTATTGATATTACGGCTTCAGGTGGATTTAGCAGAGCTCAAAAAGCCTCATCTGCATCACTTCCACTTTTTGGTAAGGTTTTTATTAGTGTCAAGGATCAGGATAAGGATGAAATACTACCCATAGCAAGCATGCTTTCAGAATCCGGTTTCTCCATCCTTGCAACCAGAGGAACTGCAAGGTTTCTTTCAAAAAACGGAATTAAGGTAAATGAAATTAACAAGGTAATGGAAGGTTCGCCACATATTGTTGATTCTCTTCAGGACGGAAAAATTGCCATGGTTATTAATACACCTGAAGGAAGCGGCCCATTATTAGATTCTCTTTCAATTAGAAGCACTGCTATACAGATGAAGGTCCCTCTTTTTACTACTATTGCTGCAGCCGAAGCTGCTGTTAATGCTATCAAAAGTGAACAAATGGAAGAAGTTCTTGAAGTATGTACTATTCAGGACTATATAAATAGTTTTCATAAAGCTTTGGTTAATTCATAGCTTTTTTTATTAATGTAATAAATTATCTGATATGAAGTCAGAATATAAGAGCATTTATACTTCAGCTGTTCATGCGGGGAGTATTCCAAATTCTCTAACTGGAGCTGTTGTGGAACCAATAGCTCAATGCTCAGTTTATGCTCAGCAGTCTCCTGGTGATTTTAAATACGACTATGGTCGTTCAATGAACCCCAACTATTATCCCCTTGAAGAAGCACTCGCTGCACTTGAAGGGGCTAAGTATGCAACCGTTACATCATCTGGTGTTGGAGCTATGACAGCAATAATAACACTGGTTAAGGCTGGTGATACTGTTATTCTTCCTACTGATCTTTATGGGGGTACATACAGATTGTTCGTTCAGCTCTTTGGAACCTATGGTGTAAACTTCAAACAGGTTGATATGCGCGACATTAACCTGGTTGAAGATTCCCTCAGGCATGGGGCTCAAATGTTATATGCGGAATCTCCTACAAATCCAATGTTGCAGATATATGATCTTCAGGAGCTTGCATCGCTTTCAAAAAGGTATGGAGCGGTAAGTGTTATGGATAATACTTTTGCTACTCCTGTATTTCAAAATCCTCTTTCATTAGGTTTTGATGCGGTGCTTCATAGTGCTTCAAAGTATCTTGGTGGTCATTCTGATATTGTTGGTGGTGCTATCATGACAAATTCGCTGAATATTCGTGAAAGAACAGATTTTGCCCGAAAGGCTATGGGGGTGCATCTTGATCCTCTAAGTATGTTTCTTTTAAGACGTGGTATTAAAACATTACCTCTTAGAATGGAGAGACACGAAAGTAATGCAATTAAATTTGCCAAATATTTTGAAGGACATAAAAAGGTTGTGAGAGTTTTTTATCCTGGTCTTGAAAGCCATCCTCAGCATTATATTGCAAAAAAGCAGATGAAAGGTTTTAGCGGGATGGTAAGTATCGAGTTCTCGCTTGATACTGAGAGACTGAACAAGTTTGTTTCCAGTTTTAAAGTTATAACTTTAGCTGAAAGTCTAGGTGCAGTAGAGTCGCTTGTGCAAATACCTGCAAGTATGAGTAATAAAAAGATACCTGTAGAAATACGAGAAGCGCATGGTCTTGGAGATAAACTAGTCCGCTTTTCAATTGGTATAGAGGATTTTGATGATATTATCGAGGATGTTGAGCAAGCACTTGCGAGAGTTTAATTGCTCATTTACAGCATATTTGTCCAAAGTTAATGCGAGCACTATACAAGAAAAATAGCCCACCAGAGTCCGCGTTTATAGTTACTGGTGGACAGGTTTTGGCATACTTTGGGACTGGGGATGAGTTTTATTTTCCCGGTGATAATATAATCGTAGGTACTGTAGAGCATTTTATTGAGCAATTAACTGGAGAGCGATATTTAAGGCAATTTGGTTTAAGCGTTTCGGATTCAGCAAAATGCAAGGTCTTATCGTTTGATACAGTAGATGAGATGATGAAGGATTTTAAATTTGGTGCAAACTCCAATATATTTATATCCAGATTGATAGAATACTGTACTGCAAAGTTAATTGAAAAAAGTAAAGTTCCTCTTGGGTTTTTAAGAAAATATCAAAGAAGGGCAGGTGCATACGCACAAACTGTAGATTTGTTATTTGATATTGGCTTAAGAACGGGTAACAAACTTGTTCTTGATTTTGTCGAGACCAAGAAAAAATCTGAATTTTATAAAGATGGAACTCTTAATATTCACTATACCCCAATCGAGGCAATCCCATCACCTGCAAAAGATAGATCAGATTTTATTAAACTCTATAAGCAAAATTCATTATTATGTCATGAAGGTTCAGTGGGGCGCGAGTTGTTTATACTTCTTGATGGTTCAATTAATGTTACTTTTAAGAACCAGTTAGTTGCTAAAATAGCAACTCCGGGAGAAGCTTTTGGGGAAATGTCACTTTTTTTGAATAAAAAGCGAACAGCGAGCCTTGTTGCAGACAGGGATTCTCACGTTTATGTTGTTCCATATTCCGATCTTTCAGATTTCTCCAGGCAAAAGTGTCCTGATTTATTTCTAAAACTTGCTCAAGGTTTATCCAAGCGTCTCGTAGAAACTATAGAAAGACTTCACAGGATTAATCATTTACTTGGTAAGGCTGAGACTGTAAATGATCATAAGTCAATTCAGGAAGATTTATACGAAAGTATTGATAAGCAGTTGAAAGTTTTGTTAGGTGAGATTGTTGGACTTTCAAGGCAGGTAGATCCTGAGATTTCAAGACTGCTTGCTCCTATCATTAAAACCAGGCTTTAGTCACATATTAATATTTAAGATTCGTTTTGTATTTCCAAAACTTCTTTCAGGAACTCCGAGGGCGAACTTTAATAGGACATCTCTGTCAAGAGAATTATTTTGGGAATTAATATAGTGCATGTTCCTGATTGAAAGACGGGTTGGAAAATACCATGGACTTACAAGAGGGAAGAACTGCAGTGGCCAGTCAGACCCGTACAATATTCTGTCATGAAGGTTGATATTCAGAAGACCTTGATCTAGATAACTAAGTTTATTAATTTGGGTCAGGCTTGAGAAGTCGGCAAAAAGATTTGGATATTTACTAAATAGTGGCAGGAGCCGGTCAATCATTTCCTGTTCTTCAATTTGTCCGGTTGTAGCTATGTGGGCTGCAATTATACGTACTCCTAATGAAAGTGGTAATTCAAGTCTTTTAGGATCTCCAAGAGTGTCATCTGCGTGAGCAAAAGATCTCTCCTGACCAGCATGGGTAAGAAGTGGCAAATCAAGACTTGTAAGAGTTTTATAGAATGGGATTAGTATAGGGTCGGAGGGGTCAATATTCATAATTGAAGGAATCCATTTGACTAAAACTGCCCCATCTTTTTTGGCTTCGTGGAGGAGTTCTATCGCGTCCTTGCGGTATGGATTTATGCTTGCGCCGTATAAGAGGTTGGAATATTTTTTTGTCTCTTCAAGAACATATTTGTTTGGAACAAATATCTGGGTTTTATCCTGATTCATTGCGCCAGTTTTTTCAAAATATCCATCCATTGCGAGAATGACGGCAGATTCGACGAACCTTGACTCGGAAACCATGTTACTAACTTTTTTTACCAGAATCTGGTCTCCAAATGCTTTAAGTTCTTCTTCAGAAACGTTGAAGGCCTTTAGGTAAACCGGTTTTTTAAAGCTTGAGGCAAGACTGTTTCCAACAAAGCAGCCACTGTCACCATATCCAAGCCCGGCTATATGAACATGCATGTCTGTAATTTTTTCAGGAGAAAAATTGCCCAGTCTATCATCCGGACTTATATCAGGAAAAATTGATGGGGCTACAAAGACCAGGAAAAGAAATGACACAACCAGAAGTAGTAAAATTCTGATCAGGGAACGTACTATTTTCAATTATATTTACCTTTGGCCTATATAATATATTCTGGGCTAGCCAGCATATTCATGAACATTTTACGGCCTCTCAGTGCCTTGGATCGTGAATAATGCGGGCTAGGGCTTTTTAGGCAGCTTTTTTTGATAGATTAAGGCTCTGCTCAATCACAAGCATTGTACCGGCGCCATTATCTGTTGCTTTCCACTTGCTACTTGTAAAGTCACCAACTGGATCTGGTATGACCAGACCTTTACCTTCAAGGGTATAAAGGGCTCTTAATATTTCATCCTGATCCCTAAGGTTTGTTGAAGATATAATTTCGCCAAGCTCAGTAAGGTCTGTTGAATTAGGTCGCCTTTTCTTTTCTACAAGACACTTTAGTACATCAACCTCTAGTTTGGAAAAGTGAAGTTTTCCAGATTTGAACATTTCGAAAGACATTTTAGGATCCTCAATGAAATAATATCACTCTATAAAGTCAAAATAAATCGGCCATACTTAATACAAAAAAAGACGGTATTTGTCAAGTATGGTTGTTTTTTTGGAGTGTAACTTTTAGTATATCTATCTATTCCGTTAGCTCCTTTTCTACTAATTTTGTGAACTCTTTTTCAAGATCACTGAATTGCGTCTGCAGGTTAAGGAATCTTGTAGATGCCTGATTATATGAGCTGGATAGTGTTTCCAGTTGTTTACTTGCATTTGTAAGGCTATTGAAAATAATTTTAGTACCTGCATTCTGGTCTGAGCTAAGTTTTTTAGTTGTAGCAAGAGATGTTATTTGAGCGAGGTATTTTTCAATTTCAGTTTTTATATTTTCATTTTCATTTTCAAGTTCTTTTTTCCTTTCTTTAATCAGTTTTGCAAGACTTTCTGATTCTTCTTTGCCTCGTTTAAGTTCATTATGAGATTCTTCTGCAACTTCTACCTGCTTTTGTAAATTGGCAAGTTTTTTTTCAAGATCAGCAAGTTTAGCCAGTTCCTTGGAAAGACCATCCTTGAGTTCACTTTCGCGGTTTCTTCTTTCAATGGCCAACGAAAGAGGATCAAGATTTTCAGCATATTCCACTGCCTTCTCGACAATTGGATCAAGGCTTGCAAGTTTACTATCAATTTCTTTTAGGCGCTCGCTGGCGTCACTTACCTCTTCCCTGGAGGCAAGCTTTGCTAACCCCCAACATGCCCCTAAAAATAGAGGTAAACCCAGTAATGCATAAATAACGATTTCCACTAATATACCTTATTGATATGTGCTTATGAATTGATGCCAACTCTAACATAGGAGTGTTTTAAGCACAGTAAAAATCTTGAAAAATAACACAGGTTAACCTGGATTATTCATAATCCAGGTTAAGCGAAAGAATCAGCTCTTTCTCCCTGAACCTTGGATCTTAGCCAACGATGGGCTTGGGATACATGCTTTGGAATATTGATTTCCAGGACACGCTTTCTAAGAGCCGATGGTACTAGCCCTAGATGTTCACAGATTGCTTCAAATGAAAAGGCATTGTCAGGGTCAGATTCGCCAAATATCCACTCCTTGGCTCTCTCATGGAGATCCCCCTCGCGTCCACAAAAATCAAGTACAGCTCTATCAAGAATGGCAATTAAAAGCTCTCTTTCCGGTGTAATTTTTTGGATAGAAAGAAACTCCGCGGTGCTGAACATTTTTAAACTCCAAACTTAAGATTGTTAAACATTAACAGGCAATTTGACGTTTGTTTGCCCAATTCCTTTCAATAGACTAATTCCATAAAGATGGTTTTATATTAAGTTATTTTAGTAAAAGCTGTAATTACAGCATCTTAGCTTGTGATTCTGATTCCTGATTCATCTGTAAAGAAATTTATAAAAAAAGCCGACTTCTATAGTCAGATATGTGTTCGACAAGCGTTTTTTATTTGAATATTTGGGTGGAAATAATTTGAGCCAGGTACAGTCATACATGAAGAATGGTGCACTAAATGGTACTTCCGCTAGTCTAGGCGGTCGTTATCCAGTTGGGTCTTCAGCTCAGAATGTTTCTGCTTCATCTAAGACTAGTTCAACTGATAATACTGGCGCCCTGGCTGGTCGCTCAAGGGGGGGGGATGCTGTCAGGGTCGAAATATCTTCAGCGGCAAGAGGATATTCTGCATTCTCGCAAAGCCCAAACGAAAAGCCAGCCATAACTTCAAGTAGTTCTGAAATCTCACGATACAGATTTACGGCTTAATATTAGTTATTTGATCTGCTATTTTAAAAGAATCAGTAGATGCTAAAGTGCATAGTCTGAATTTTATCGAATGTCAGGGAGTCTTTTGCCCGCACTGAGAAAACAAGACTTAGTTTAGTTTCAATTAGATTTGATGAATCGCACTTTAAAAATATCTGGTTAATAGTTTTTGCAAAACGAATATCTGCAACAAAATGACTGCTGCTTTCTATTAATCTTATTCCTGACAAGCCTGTTGGATTGTTCACTTGATTAAAAATAATGCCATCAGATTTGTTTATATCTTTCATTGACCCTTCTCCTCCCATGGGTAGAAGTGGGCGAGTTTTTACAAGATCAGAATTGTTTGGCAGTCGAATAGTTAAGTGCATATTAAGAAATTGAGGAATTTCAATATGTGCTTCCGATTCTATCCAGAATTCACAAGAGAATCCTGTAGTGGAGTTTGGCATGAATGATCCGAGATTTGATTTAAGATAGATTACTTTTCTTAACAGAGCACTATCTGTTCCTGTTTTAAGGGATTCATCAAAGCGTATGGCCATAAGATCAAGTTGTTTACGCATGAGCTTTGGTTCTTGAATTTCAGGATACTGATTTACTGAGTCATCAGGATCAAGGCTGCATTTATTATCATCTGGCAGGGATTCAGATAGTGTGAAAAATAATGAGCGGTCACTATCGGAAAGTAGAATCTTTCTGGGAAAATACTCGATAGTTGAAATTTCTCCATTTCTTGATTTGTCAAATGAGAGATTGATGAAAGGATTGGTGAGTAAATTATGAACCGGATATGCCTCTGATGAATCATCGTATTCTATCCATCCAATCAGGGGATCAAGTTGTTCATAAAGGAAAAAGGCAATTTCAACATGCGCATGAAGAAGGTTTGTCCAGCATTCCTTGTATAGAATTCTCCTTAGTGAATCCAGTTTTTCCCCTGGTAAAAGCTTTGGATATTGATTAATCAGGTTCATAAAATTTCGGGCTTTTTCAAGGTGGCCGTGCAGATTAATTCCTCGTTCATTGGAGAGCCCGATTGCTTTCTCTAGTCTTTTCTCAAGATACTTTATTTTATTAGTAACTGCGGTAATCTGGTTTGTGAGTAAAATATCATTAATTCCAGATATTTTGATTATAGAACCTGAGCAAGGTGAATTTTGATTCTTTAAGTTATTTAGAAAAACATTGATATCTTCGACAAGGGAAGATGATTCAAACAGTATAAGGGGCCTTGATTCAGTAGGTATCTGGTATGTGCAATCTGTTTCAAGGTAGGAGACTTTACCTTTAACCTCATTGTTCAATTCAATGTCTGTTAATTGATCAGGAAGGTCGGAGTTTTGACATGTTAAATGGCCTTGGTTTGGCAGGGTGTTTGTTGATTTGTCAATCAAAAAAGTAAGGTGGCTTTTGCTGTCAAAGTCTATTTGTTTGATGGTTGATATAAGGCAGTCCAGAAAGTGATCTCTTTTACTTCCAAGTAGCCAGCAGTAAACAAATGTGGTGTCTTGACTCTTTTCTTCCAGTCTTTACTTCTCCAGTTAAGATTTAAGGCTTGAACATCTTCTCTCGTTAAGACACGGCCTTGCAGTGCTTTCAGGAAATACCATTTACCTTATCTGGTGCTGGCACATTCATTTCACTTGCCAGCAGAAACAGAACTCTTGCAGTAAAAAGCTTAACCGACTCATCTGGTATATTTTCAAAGCCTTCAGAACTTATTCTCTTTTTGAAAGAACGAAACTGACCAGATAGTTCATTAAAGGGAGCCCTATTGCCGTAGGATAATTTGCCTTCGAGGGAAAGGAGTGTTTGCTCAAGAGCAAGAAACTCTTCTCGTGCTTTATTTTTATCACCAGAAACTAATGATTCGGCTAGACCGCTTGAGATTGTTTTAGCATGGGAGGAAATATCAGACCGGTTCCATTTGCTCGAATCTTCCATTTCAATTACTCGTGAAGATGCACGGGACAAAATATCGGAAGTTGCCGGGGGCTGGCCTCTTGTCCACCAATATTCATTACAAGCACTTGCAAGAAAAAGAAGTGAAGGGATTATGAATTTTGATAGTCTCATAAAATATATGCACATCTAAATTGTATTAATTGGGAGCTGTTCTAAAAAATTATGGGCATATTAGTGTAGCCTTGATGTTAAAGGCAAGAACAAATAGATATCTAATTGTGCAAAAAGGTAATCTCGCATAGTTTTGTTGTCAATTGGTGTTTCCTTGTAGTTTATTTAGGATAGAATTGGTTATGATTTCAGAGGAATTAATAGCGGTGCTTGTATGTCCGGCAACCAGGCAGCCATTAACATTAGCTAAAGAGGAATTATTTCAATCTATTTTGGCAAAGGCTTCTTCTGATCCAGGTCTGCTCTCTGTTGATGGCCATAAAGTGCAAGTTGATGGAATAGAAGGCTTTCTAATTAGAGAGGATGGTAAAGTAGCTTATCCGATAAGGGATGGAATACCCGTTCTGTTAGTGGATTCAGGGATTCTTTTTGAATAAAGTAGCGGTGAAACATTTACCCTCAGGGATATTTAAACCGACAAGTACCTGATGGTTTAATGTATTTGTTTGAATCTGTTTATTCTGGATTGTTTAAGTATTGTTTGCAGGAAATTTATTGGGATTAAGCGGGCTTAATGAAGAAATATATAATCGTTCTCGTTTTGTGTTCAGCTATTCTGGGAGGCCTCCTTCTGGTTCGAGAGGATCGATCGGTTACCAGCCCAAGAGATATTATGGAGCAAGGTATCAAACAGCTGAAGAGTTCTGGTGAGATACAACCAGAGCAGGAAAATTTGCTTCGGGTAAGACTTGCAATCGCTGATTACTTAGCTACAAAACAAAAGCCACCTGAATCGCTTGAAGTTCTTGTCCCACGTTATTTTGATTCTGTTCCCCAGGACACTTTTAGCGGAAAGCCGTTCCTTTATACCACAAACGGTGTGGACTTCACCCTTGATATCCCTGGTGCTGTAAGTGAGGTTAAGGGGAAGGGATCAGGAAAAGGTGAACCAAGCAGTGCGGCTATAGATTTTGTAAATCCTAATACGGTAGAGATTGAAGAGTTTACTTATGATCCTTCGGGTAAAAGGAATCCCTTCCAGCCCTTTGATCTTTCTCCAAAAATCGAAATTGATGAATCGCTTCCTCCTTTGCAAAGGTACGATCTGGGTCAGTTAAGGGTTTCCGCAGTTCTCTCCGATTCAAAGGGCGAAATGTTTGCAATGGTTGAAGATGCTACAGGTCGTGGTTATCCGGTAAGAGTGGGGGATATCGTCGGGAACAAAGGGGGGAAAGTTGTGAATATTGATCCTAAAGAGGTTCATGTTCTTGAAACTGTAACTGATTTTACTGGAGAAACAAAACAGACCATGGTTCCTATCAAGCTGGTTGGTGGTGGGAGTAAAAAACCTGTTAAAAAGTCAAGGAAAAGCAGGTAGCCAGACATCTTTAGATATTTTTTGATCCTGCCGATTATATCAGAATGGGGCGATTATACTTTTTTCTATTCTGGGGTCTTGTTCTTTTTTGTTTTATGGTTCAGGCCCGCTATCTGGATTTTCCTCTTGAGCATGTACCGTACTATGCGTTTTTTGCTTCGTGGCTTTTTATCGTAAATCAGGGAACTAAAGTTATTAAACAAAATCAGGCGATGCTTATCTCCAGAAAAAAAAGCAAAAGAAAATAGCATACACTTATTCCTATTAAATCATAAAGACTACCAACTGTCCTTGGCTTTATTTATCTCTTTAGCCATATCCCTGAATGAGTCATAGCGTGACTGTGGTAGTATTCCTGACTCAAGTGCTTTAAGTACATTACAACCTGGTTCCTGTTCGTGAATGCAGTCTGAGAATTTGCAATGATATGATAACTCCAGAATATCATTCATTCCTTTGTGCAGTCCTGCAATTTTTAAATGACTTATTCCAAAACTTTGAATTCCTGGAAGATCAATAATGATTGATGGAAATTCTGATAATTTGGGCTTGTTGATTGGATAACCTCGACCAGCAGAGGTAGTCTGTTTGCCTTGGCCAGTTTTATAACTTACTTCTCCTGTTTTAATTAAAGATTGCTCGGTTAAATAATCGGGGAAAAGCGCTTTGAGGAGAGTGCTTTTTCCTACTCCTGAAACGCCGGCAAATGCATAACGTCCCTGAGGTTTCTTACCAAGGGCACATCTTATTTTATCTCTGCATTTTTTCAGTTCCTGGTGTCTGACAGAGCTTTCGCTGGCTATAAAATCAAGAGCGCTTGTTTTAAAAATTTTTATGCCAATTTTTTCATAATAATCAAGAGAATTACTTAGTAAGTCGAAATTTGGCAGGTCGTATTTATTGGCGATAAGGTATACAGGAATTTCTTCATTTAACGCTGAAGCAATTACTCTGTCGATTGCAATAGTGTTAAACAGGGGAGGGGGAGCGGTTACAATGCACAGTGCGTCAAGATTGGCAGCAAGTAGTTTTATTTTTTTTTCAAAACTTCTCTGGAGAAGGTTCTTCCGGTTTTCAACAGAAATTACTTCAGCCTGTGTTTCAGTTTCACTTGTCACTCTTAATGTGAATGAAGCTACGTCGCCTGGTACTGCCTCAAGTTTCCTGCTACCAAGTGTTCCCAAGATAATTCGGCCAGAATTGTCAAGTAATTCGACAAAACGCCTGCTAGATGAAAGAATAAGACCTATCTGGGCCTCGGTACTGTAATCAGCAGGAGGCCCTTTCTGGGATTTGTCAGCCGGCTTATTCAAATGCTACTTAGTTAAAGTCTACCAACTCAACGTCAAAAATAAGATCAGCACCTGGTGGTATTACTCCTCCGGCCCCACGCTCACCATAGCCAAGCTCTGAAGGAATAAAGAGAGTTCTCTTTTCGCCTCGTTTCATACCGCTAACTCCTTCGTCCCAGCCTTTTATAACCATACCACTGCCAAGTTGAAACGAAAATGGAGTTCCCCGGTCAAGTGAGGAATCAAATTTCTGCCCTTTTTGGCCTTTGTTATCTAGCCAACCTGTATAATGAACTACTGCTTTTTTACCCGAAGTGATGGCCTCGCCAGTACCTTCTGCAGTTTCTTCGAACTTTAATCCAGAATTCAGTGTTTTCATTTCTGCTACCAGGTTATTTGAATTAATACAGATAAACGCAGCAACTAAAAAGCCTAGACTTGAAATTAACCAAGTCGATTTTATAAAAGCTGAGAATCCAAGTGTGATTGAATTACGAACGGTAATTTGATTCATGTAACTTTTGCCCTGTTTATTTTTTTCAGTAGACTATGTTACAAGTTTTTTATTGTGATTTGCAAGTGCGTATAATTTTGAAGTTAAAAACTCTGAGGTAATAAAACGATCTGATGAATCAAGCATCAAATCTTTTTAAACAGGCTTTGACAGCGAATATCGCATCATAAACCTGCTCACAGCTTTCTTTCATAAGTGAAATAGGAAGAGTATATTTGTGATTTGTTTCGTCGCAAATTTGCAGTTCTGCGGATCCGTCACTGTATGTAAGGCTTAGTATCAGATCAGGAAATTGATAGCATAGAGAGCGAAACGTATCACGAAGGGAAGAAATATCCCTGGATTCGGCATCATCAAGTTCAAATTCATCATTTTCAGGGCTAGGGTCTTCTAAGTCCATATAGTATTGATGTATTAATAGCTGATACCGTTTCAAATATTTATAAGTACTCTTTTTTTCTGGAATTCAGGGGATTATGACAGACAATTTAAAACTTCCTTCTCCTTCGGATGAAGGCTTTATTGGAAGATTTTTAAATGAGGGTTTAAAAGTCTTTAAGTATTCTCTTTTCTTTACTCTGCCGATCTTGCTTTTGCTGATTCTGTCATATACTGGTTTTATCAGAAGTGATGCGCTTCTTATGTTGCTTAGTGTAATTCTTGTTGTTTTGGGTATTCCCTTAAGTGTGGCTTTTAGAGTTGATCAGTTATCGCTTGAGCTTGGCGCAAGTTATTCTAGGGAAGCGATTCTTGTCTTTGCCCTTATTGTTTCGGTTATGAATATATCCATTCTTCTTGGGTTTTGGCGGGCACTAACAAAAAACAGGAGATGGTCAGATTAATATTCCCTGACTAAAGGAGTATACTCTTCCCATCCCTTATCGCGGTCAAAAAACATTCTATAATTTCCATCTGGAAGGCAGAAAACTTTTGCCCTGCTAACTGAAAAGCCAGGTTTTTCATTTCTGTTTGGAGTCAGGTACAATTTGCTTGGGAGAAACGGTATGATCATTACGGCTCCATCATTATCAATCTCTACTTTGAAGGCCTCTTCCGGACTTATAAAAAATAGGGCGCCAGAGCTAGTAATTAATTTTGACACGGGAATAGGAGAAAATAACGGACTGACTTTTTCAGGGAATATATACATTCCGGATGATCCGATTTCTCCAGTTGAATTTTGATAAATGAGTCCCAGGTACATATTATCCCCAAAGAATTTTAATCGATACAGTTCTTATTCCGGTCTTACAAATTTCGGTTGTTTGGAGCCAGTACTTGAGATTTTTAGAAAGACCTTGGCATCACGCTCTTGATCAAAATACTCGAGTTTTATGCGGTAAGTACCAGCCTTAAGACCCTTGGTCACAGAAAATGACAGTGAGTTTGTCGGTTTCCATTGATTGATCAGTAACTCAGAATCCAGAAAGAGCCTTACCCCGTCGTCTGAAAGAGTACTGAAGTTTACATCAGTGTCTTCACTTAAAATCATTAGTGACTCCCAACGTACTGAAAAATAATCTACAGGCATTCCTGGCTTTGGTGAATTTTGACCCCAATCATGATTGGGTATTGACTCGTGATAAGTGCCAAACGGTAATCCGGACAGATCAGCATTCTGAAAGTAAGCTGCTCTCCATGGAGTTGGATAAATAAAAGGGTAGCTTGCAAAGAGTATAAAAATTATACAAAGGATGGAAATCAGCAGACTGCGATATTTTATTACAAAAGTAAAAAGGCGGTTACTTTTCCTTTGTCGCAGGAGTTTATGAACATGATCATGAAGGTCATCAAGCTTTTGAGTAAACAAGGGATCTTTTATTAACTGACTTTGTTTTTTAGCTAATTCATCTAGTTCAGAAATGTAAGGAACATGCTCAGTGTCCTTAGAATTATCAGTTAAATTTTTATCCAGGTTGTTCTCTAGGAGATTCTGTTCAGCCAGCAATAGTGAATAGGATTCAATCAGTTTTCCTGTTTCCCCAAATTGTCTGGAGAATTTTGCAATTTCAAGTAGGTTATCGCAGTCGGGATTCTCGAGATATTTAGATTTATTGCATGTCATAAATATTCTGCTATTTTGTAATTGTCTGGCATAATAATTTCATATCAATGATAATTCAGGCGGTTGGATTTTTAGTTTAGAACTATCAAAATAGTCTTAAAGTGAAAACAAATTTCTAGCCCGCATGAAGCACCATGAGAAAACATCATTTCTGTAATAGCCAGATTAACAACAATTTTTTAGAAATAGCGTACAATCGCTTGTAAGATCAATTCGACTATTTTTATGGTTTAGATTTTTTCAGTGAAGAGTTGTGAAATATCACTAACTTGCCCAAATGACTTGTTTTTTCAACAACTTGACCAATAAGTGGAGTAGTAATGCTTAAAAAGCAGAAGATAGAATGTTTTTAAGTATTTTGTCTTTTTGTTGATCTTTAATGCACAAGTTAACATATGTTTTGCATAATAGAAAAAGAATTCAGGAAGCGAGTTTATTTAACATAAGTATATTTTATATTAGTGGTAATCATGAAAAAACAAAATTTTTTAAAAACCAGGTTTTTTCAAATTTTATTCGTATTTTGCTTATTCTTATCAGCCACTACTGATTCGCAAGCTAATACAATTACTTTAGATATTTCTAAAGCTAATAGAGTTAATAACAGTACTCAAAGAATTAATGTTGGTACTTTTACGGCCCTGGTTACCGCATATACTGATTTAAGTTCAAATTCTACCGGAACATTCACTACATCTAAACTTGAAAGATATGGTTCTTCATTCGGAATTATCAGCAGTGGAGATGAAAGCCATACTGTTGATAATAAAAGGGGAGTAGATTTTATTCTTTTGGAGTTTAGCTCAGAGGTCTCTCTTTCAAGTATCCGTCTAAATGCTTATGGCGATACTGATATTGAGGTTTGGATGGGCAATGCTGCTCCAGGGTTAAATCTTTCAGGAAGTTCATTCAATTTACTTTCTTCAGCTGGTTTCGAATATTTAGGAGCTAATTATGGAGACAATAAAAATCGAAATGCTTTATTTGATAGCTCGATTACCGGAAATTATTTAATAATCTCTGCTTTGAGAGGCCACACTGATGACCGTATTAAGATTAGTAATATTCTTCTTAATGCTGTAACTAATGTCCCTCCACCATCTTTGCCACCAACAGATCCGATTCCGGAACCAGCTTCCGTTGCCCTGGTTCTTGCTGGTTTGGTTGGGGCAAGATTTAGGAAGAAGCAACTTTAGAAAAAGTTGCTTCTTTGATTGGACACTACCAGGTTTAGATGCGCTTATTTGGCAACAGGCCCTAAATATAACTGCTAACCCGAACGGTACTAACCCGAACGGTAAATCTAAACACAAAAATCTTTTATTTTCCATTCTTGAAACCCCGTAGGTTACTGGTGTTTGATGCGAGTACATATAGTGCTCATACCAATTTAAAAGGGGGCTAATTTAAAGCTACTGAATGTCTTAAAAATTGGCTAATTCTCCTTCAGTTTACTATATAGTCTTTATTAAAGACAATTTATAGGGGTATCTTAAGCTTGGAATGTGACCTGTTAGTAATTGGTGGGGGTATTATTGGATCGGCAGTTGCTCATGAGGCAGCTTCCAGAGGTTTAAAGACCGTTCTTCTTGAAAAATCTGATTTTGGATCTGCTACAAGTGCTGGTTCATTCAAGATAATTCATGGAGGTCTTAGATATCTTCAGCATCTTGATGCCGGGCGACTATTGGAATCGGCTGAGGAACAGCGGCTTTTAAGAAAAAATGCACCACATCTTGTAAAACCACTTCCATTTATCGTTCCCTGTTACGGATACTTAATGAAGGGTCGTGCAGCATTAAGAACAGCTTGCTCAATTTATGAATTTTTAACTCGTAGTCGCAATAAAGACATTCCTCAAGAATTACACTTGCCAGATCATCGTGTTCTTTCAGTTGAAGAGATTACTGCTATCGCTCCCCTTATTCCAAGAATGCAGGATAGTGCTCGCTTAAGAGGTGGGGTCATATTTTATGACTGTCAGATGAAAAACCCTGATCGTCTTACGCTTGCAGTGGTAAGAAGTGCTGAAAAGGCCGGTGCCACAGTAATGAATTATACCGAGGTTGTTGGTATAGAGACGGTTAAAGATCAAGTAAGTGAAAATGGAAAGGGTCTTTGTAATAAAATAGTAAATGTTATCACAAAAAATTCTATTACAGGTGAAAAAAATGAATATTCACCTCGCTATGTTATAAATGCAAGTGGACCATGGGCTGAGTGTATTGGCAGATTATTTACTGATCCTTCAATAGCTAAAGGTGAAAAATCCACACTATATTTTTCAAAAGGTATTCAGCTTGTAGTTCCCCAGATTATTTCTAAATATGCACTATCATTACAAAGCCATGGAATAGATAGCGATGCGGTATTAAAACGTGGTGGCAGGTCTTTTTTTCTTCAACCCTGGAAAAATATGACACTGCTTGGAACAAGCGATACCATTGTTTCAGGTAGCGAGCCTCATTTTTCTATCAAAATTGAAGAAATTAGAGATTTTCTTCGGGAACTGAAATCTGCCTATCCATCTGGAATACTGGAGCCTGTTCAGGTCAGGTTTGCTTTTGGTGGTCTTCGTGCTGTTTCCAAGGAGGCGCTTTCATCCTTCAAGAGAGGTCAAAATCGTGATGGGCTGGTTAATACAACACGAGATGAAAAAATTATTGATCATTCCGTTGTTAAAGACTGGGGGGGGATCACCGCTAAAGTGCAAAACCTTGTTTCGGTTGTCGGAGTAAAATATACAACTTTTAGAAAAGTGGGGGAGGAAGTACTTAATATTATATCTAAAAAAGAAGGTTTAAAATCAAAGTCATTAACCAAAAATACTTCTTTATTTGGGTCCCCGGATATTTACAGATTAAATGAATTTTACACTGATATGAAATCATCATTTTCAGATATCGCTGATGAGCTAGAAATAGACGAAATTGAAAGTCTGATTGATGATTATGGAACTGAATCTCAAAATGTTGTTAGTGAAGCTTTCCGGCTTTATAAAGCTCAGTCCATGGAGCCTGATGATGCACTTTTACTTGCCCGTATTCGATATGGATTAAGTAACGAGTATGTTCATACATTAAATGACCTAATTTTAAGAAGACTTCCAGATTCATCTCTTGGTTTTCCCGGTTTGTCATATATAAGAAGAGCGGGATTATTAATGGCTCATGAGTTGTCCTGGACAAGTGATAAACTTGAAAGTGAGATAAATAAGACACTTTCATTTTTCCAATTCGAGTAAATTTATTACTCCAATTTTGTTTTAGAGTTCTTTCTGAAATGTTTTTAAATTAATATAAATTCAGTGGCTTATGAATTAAGGAAGAATTCCCTTGCTTTGTGATATATCTAATATTACAATACTGGATATATTTATAATATCTGGGTCATATGAAAACATCTGTTGAATTAAATGAAGAAAAACTTTTAAAGGCGAGATCTTTGTCTAGTGCAAATACGTTAAAAGAATTGTTGGACGAAGCCCTGGATTGTCTAATTGCGAGGGGAAGAAGAAAGAATCTTGCTTCACTTCTTGGAACAGATTTTTTTGATGGGGATTTGTCACAAATACGGAAACGAAAAGGAAAGAATGTTGGTAGATAGTTCAGTATGGATAGAATCTTCTAAACCTAAAAGTAAATCCGGTAACATACTTAAAAATCTGCTTATTAACCCTGAGCAAGTAATATATACTTCAAAAATAATTCAACTCGAAGTATCTCAGGGTGCTCGTACAAGAGAGCAGTTTTCTGTTATCTGGGATGGATTTCTTGGTTTAGATTTTCTGGAAATAAACGATAATCATTGGCAAATATGTGCCCTGAATTTTTTTAAGTGTAGGAAAGCAGGATTAACTATTTCAACAATTGATTGTCTTATTGCAACTCTTGCACAGCAATACCATGTAAGTCTCTGGAGTCTCGACAAGATATTTTCCCATATTGCTCCAGTCCTAGGTATTGAGCTTGTTTCTCTCTAGTAAGGAAGTCTGATGAATAATTCGGAATAATTCGGGCTAAATGTCTTTTAGGTTCTGACTTCAAAGCCAGATTTAACTCATTTACTGCTTTAAATCATCTCCGGCAGCTTCGCTCTTTATGCGAAATGTTTCTGTTATATACGTTCCAACAGGTGTTGGTTGAAGGTAAATTGTCCTTACAGAGCCAATATCTTTGCAATAATAGCTTTTATCACTGAAGTTTTTAAGTGAATCCACTTTTAAAATTTGGCGGGTAACCTCGATGCAATCTTTATATGTGTCACCAGATGGAAGGGCTATATCTAAAATCGCAGTAACAGATCTTTCGGATTCAACTCCATCGTTATAACTCCATCTCTTTCCTAGTGAAACATCATCAGGTAACTCAAGAGATTCAACGTACTTTTTATCCCGCTTTTGAAGGAGATAAAGGCCCGTTTCGTCTTCTCTTCGCCATAAGACCGCTTCTTCTTTCATAAATGGAATATCTTCATAACTTGCAACGTATTTCATGAATTTTTTCCCATTTATTTCTTCCCAGCCGGATGCTTTTGAAATAATTTTTCCCTGGGTGTCGGCCTGCTTGTATTCTTTCTTTGTCGTATCAACCAGAAAAATATACTTTGATACAACTACCTGATCTTCAACAATTGGCTGGTATGGATGAGATTGTGCTCTTGAAGAGTTAATAGTGATAATTAATAAGCATATATGAAAAAATAGTAACATATGCTTAATAATTGTTTTGGTTTTAAGTAGCTTCATGGAAGGTATCCTTAATTGCTCTCATATTAAAATATTATGAAAAACTTAAATAAGTAAAGGAAAAAAATTTACACTTGCCAGTTTTATAATTGTATTTCATTCTGAAGATTCAAAAAAACTATCAAATACCGTAAATCATATCTTAACATCACATTAATGGTACTAAAAAACCTTATAATCATAGCTAGTTTTCTTTCCATTATGTTAGTCACTTCCTGCGGTGGGGGAGGAGGTGGTGGAGGCGGAATTTCTATTCAAGGTTCTAGGGAGGTTCTGGTTAGTGATCTTTCATTTCCTGTTAGAATTGGAGAGCTTGATTCGGAAGTTCTTATTTTTTCAGAGCTATCTACAGGTAAGGTTTCTACTTTTAACAAAAAGTCTGGAGATGTTACTGAGTTAATTAGATTTCCTGGTTTTCTTGGATCAGGGCTTAGTATTTCTGGTCTTATGGTTGATCGTGAATTTGAAAGAAATGGTTTTGTGTTTTTATATCACGGTACGGCAGAGCTTGGAAAAAATGTTCTTACAAGACTTGAAATTAAAAATGGAAAACTTGCTGGAAGACTTCAGTTAAGATCATTTTCAAGTCCCAGTGTACATAATGGTGGTGGAATGTATCAGTTTTCAAATGGAAATATTCTTCTTGGTATTGGGGACGGAAATAATCCCGCTCTGGCTCAGGATGTAAACAGAGTTGAGGGAAAGATTCTCCTAATTAACAGAAATGGTGATCTTATTGATTCTAGTAATGGACTTCCCGGAGGAATTTATGCACTTGGATTCAGAAATCCATTTGGCATTGATGGCGATGGAGACGGGGTGATTTTTGTAGCAGATAATGGACCGGAATGTGATGACAAAATCGCTCGCCTGGTATCAGGTGGAAATTATGGTTGGAGAATGGATTATCAATGTGGAGTTAATATTGAAGGTCATATTCAGCCAGAATTTTTATGGGCTAAATCAGAGGGGCTGACTGATATACTTCTCTTTAAAGGTTTAATTCTTGTTCCACACTTTAACACCAACCGACTTCTTGCTCTTAAATTTACCGGAGCTTACTCAGGTGTAACGGAAGAGATTGAATTAATATCAAATGGAACTGAGCCAATAATTGATCTTTTAAAAACAAAAAATCAGGAAGTACTGTATACAACCCCTAAAGGTATATTGAGGCTAAAATAGATTTTCATGATGGATTCCAAGGTCAAGTTTAGTTTTGTGTATGACGCCTTCAAGAACTTAACTATATGACCTAATTAGGGAGCCATGGTATTCTCGGTGTTATTTTCCGGTTAAATTTGAAAGCGATCATTCCTAAAAAACTCTATTGCTACAACCTGATGCCAGGTGCGTTTAAGCTGGTTTCGGGAAATTGGCCAAAGCCAGCATCCAAGAATAGTGTATGAAATATTAGTGGGAAGGGATTTAAGGAAAGTATCAATTGAAATGCCGGACAAAGCTTCCTGCTTCTCAATTACTATTTCATTTCTTTTTAAATTATCATAAGTATTATTTATCTTTTCATCTATTGAAATTTCGTACATTGAAACACTTTCATTTGGTTTATCTTGGGAAACATTTAATGAAAGTGATATATCACCGTTTGTATAGAAGTAATTTATATCTGTTATAAGAATTGCCCTTTCGTTTTTTGATACTGGCATGAGATGAGAAAGGTGATTCTCCACAAGAAGTCTTGAAGATGGTTGAAGGGATTGAATAATTTCAAGTTCATTTTGTTTTATTGAACTTGATCCATACCTCCTTCTTAAATTAGCAAAAACATAATCCTGCCAGTATATTGGTAGTTGAGAAAGAATATTAAGAGATATGACATGTGATGTTTTTATAAACGGAGCACTTTTTGGGAATTTTGAAAGAAGTAGAGGAGAAGGAATTTTTTTTAATTTGCGAAGACAATCATTAAGAGATTTGCAATCAAGAATTTCAAGAAATTCTTTCCTGTATAATTCCAGAAGTCCGGTTACATCAAGTAGGACATAAATTTGAGGGCTGTTTTTATTTTCTAAATTATACCAATCATTTAAAACTGCAGGATTCGCATCCTGAAGATAAATCATATTTTTAGTTTTAAGTATTTCAATTGGAAAATCAAGCAAAGTTCCGGCACCAAGAACTGAAATGCTGGATTTTTTACTTTTGTTTTTATCCAGAAAAGTTCTTATGGCAGATTTTGAATTATCAAGATGTAGCTTCCAGTCATCTTTAAACTGCCTCGAGCGAACCTTTATTCCAGCTCCCTGATCCTGGAATCGAAACTTTTTATCTGTTGACCAGAATATTTGACTTATTACACTGGATAATCTTTGAATTAATGCCATGCTGGTATTTATCTAAAGTCTTAGTACTACCAGCATTTCTGAATGGAACCTTCAAATACAAAACAGGCTGGACCGGTTTTCCATACAAAGTTATTTTCATCAATTTCTATTTCAAGTTTTCCACCAAGAAGTTCAATTTCAACTTGTTTATCAAGCCGCCCTGTCAAATTTCCTGCAACAACTACAGCTGAGGCTCCAGTGCCACAGGCAAGGGTCTCACCACTTCCTCTTTCCCAGACTCTCATTTTCGCTCTATCTTTGGAAAGGACTTCAACAAACTCTACATTTATCTTTTTGGGAAACTGAGGAGCAACTTCAATTCGAGGCCCCCATTTAAGAACAAGTTCGTCTGTAATTTTATCAACAAATATAACACAATGCGGGTTTCCCATTGAAACGAGGTTTACTGTAAACTCCTTTTCATCAACAATGAGTTTTTGACTCAGGGGTGGATTACTAGAAAATGTGGTAGGGATTAGTTGTGGATCTAATATGGGCACTCCCATATTAACTTTGACCCTTTTAACCACGTTTTTACCCGATTCATTTTCTTCAATGACAAGATTAAGTTGAATTAATCCTGCCTTAGTTTCAAGAGGAATTTGAGTTCTACTGGTAAGTCCTTTTTCAAATAAAAATTTGGCAACACAACGAACTGCATTACCGCACATTTCAGCTTCAGATCCGTCTGCGTTAAACATTCGCATACGAAAGTCTGCATTATCTGAATTATTGGGTCTCTCAATCAGGACAATACCATCCCCGCCAACACCAAAATGACGATCTGAGATAAAAACAGCGGCTTTCTCTGGTTCTGGAAAGCCCTTCTCAGTACAGTCAAAATAGATATAATCATTTCCAAGTCCGTGCATCTTTGAGAAATTAAGTGTCATCGTATCAGTTTTCTAGTAGTAGAAGATTATTTAAACTACTTCATTTTAAGGCTTATTAGTTAATATGTCCATGAGTTCTTTAGTAAATTGTTCTCCATTTCTGGGTGATCTTGATCTCCATCTGTTTTCAAGGGGGGTTCATTACAGTATTTACGAAAGGCTCGGTGCTCATCCTGTCTCATATGATGAAAATGATGGTTTTCATTTTGCTGTTTGGGCCCCAAATGCTACCAGAGTCAGTGTAATAGGGGATTTTAACTATTGGAGTTGGGATTCAAACCCAATGTTACCTCAGGGAACTTCTGGAATCTGGTATGTTTGTGTGCCAGAAGCAAGAGAGAACCAGAAATACAAATTTCTAATTCATAATGATAAATCTGGTTTTAAAGCGGAAAAGGCAGATCCCTATGCAAGGGTTGCTGAATCAGCACCCCGGACTGCTTCTGTTTTATATAGGCCTGCAAAGTATAATTGGGGCGATGATAGCTGGATGCAGTCTCGAGAGGGGCATAATAATATATCTGCCCCTGTCAGTATATATGAGGTTCATTTGCCATCCTGGAAAAGGGTACCAGAAGAAAATTGCAGAAGTCTTAATTACATAGAGCTCGCTGAGGTTCTACCTGCGTATGTCAGCGATCTTGGGTTTACTCATGTTGAATTTCTTCCTCCAATGGAACATCCATTTGAGGGATCATGGGGCTATCAGGTTACTGGCTACTATGCCCCTAATAGTCGCTTGGGTAGTCCTGAGGATTTTAAAATTCTTATTGATGCATTTCATCAGGCCGGTATTGGCGTTATTATCGATTGGGTTCCAGCTCATTTTCCAACTGATGAATTTGCTCTGTCATATTTTGATGGAACTCATCTTTATGAGCATGCCGATCCAAAAATGGGTTTTCATCCTGACTGGAATACCCTTATTTTTAACTATGGAAGAAATGAAGTTAGCAATTTTCTGATTGCAAATGCTCTTTTCTGGTTAAAAGAATTTCATGTTGATGGGTTAAGGGTTGATGCAGTAGCAAGTATGTTGTACCTTGATTATTCAAGAAAAGAAGGTGAATGGATTCCAAATAAATATGGAGGAAGAGAGAATCCCGAGGCAATAGAATTTCTTCGTCATTTAAACACAGTATTATATGAGAGATTCCCCTCTGCAATGATGATAGCAGAGGAATCAACCGCCTGGCCCAAGGTTACAGGTTTTACGTCTCATGGAGGATTGGGTTTTGGGTATAAATGGAATATGGGATGGATGCATGATACCTTAAGTTTTTTTCAGAAAGATCCAATCTATCGACCCCATCATCATAATCAGCTTACCTTTAGTTTACTTTATGCGTTTTCTGAAAATTTTATCCTTTCATTTTCTCATGATGAAGTTGTTCATGGAAAAAAATCTCTACTTGAAAAGATGCCCGGGGATGACTGGCAAAAATTTGCCAATCTTCGTTTGTTGCTTTCTTATATGTTTATGCATTCCGGGAAAAAATTACTTTTTATGGGCACTGAGCTAGCTGGAAGAAGAGAGTGGGATCATGGAAGTAGTCTTGACTGGCATTTAAGACAATATCCTGCCCATGAGGGGATTTTTCATATCGTCCAGGATTTAAACGGCTTGTTGCGAAACTACCCGGCTCTTCATCAGCGAGACACAAGGGGAGATGGTTTTCAGTGGGTTGACTGCAGTGATCATCAGCAAAGTATTTTTTCCTTTGTACGAAAAGCTGAAAATCCAGATGATAATCTTTTAATTGTGTGTAACGGCACTCCGGTTCCAAGGGAAAATTACAGAGTAGGTTGTCCGCTTGTTATTGATAAGTTAAAAGAGATTTTCAACTCAAATTCATCATGGTATGGTGGAACAAATGACGGGAACATGGGTGTCCTCCTTGTTGATGATACTCCCTTTCATGGATGCAGCAGGTCGGTAAGTATGTTCCTGCCAAGTTTGTCAGTTGTTGTGCTTGGTGGTGCTAAATAGACTGAAAAAAGTTATTTAACTGGTTTATGATTGATTACAATATTTGAAAAAGGAAAGGAGGATTTGATCCTCCTTATTATTTTAAACCTTTAGTCTCGAATCCTCAAAAGACTGAAATGCTACGAGTAGCGGATTTCGGGATGCTTCTGATGGAGTTCCTCACGGAACAAAATCATTGCAGCAACCTCGTCATCCGTCGCAGGCGGGTAATCGTCTTCGTTCCATCCATCGTTTTTGGATGAAATATACGAAGAAAGAGTGTCAATAGTGACACCGATTTCGCCGTTCTCGCACTCGAACTTGTCCAGGTACAAGTACCCGGAAAGCTCACAAGATGCAAAAAATGCCGAAAAATCAGCAAATTCGCGCTCGGTCTTGAAAAAGAAATCGAGACAAGAAATAAAAAAGCCGACCATTCGTTACTCCTTGGGCATGGCCCATTAGGTAAGAAATGGCCTCTCAAAGTGAGAGACCAATCAACCCTCGGAGTAACTCAAACAGCGGAGCGTTTTAACCATGTGCTCCTCCTTTCCTTAGTTGGGTTATGATTTATTATACAAATTATGTGACTTGTGTATTTTAAAAACGTTTTATGCCGCTTTTTTATAGTCTTCAAGTTTGTCATATAAATGTCTAAACTTTAAAATAACCATGACTTTGTCATTCTTGTGACTTATTTCCCAGTAAGTATTTGGAAGTCTTGAGATTAAAGTGTCAAGATAAACTCGATACGAATGTTCTTTGTTTTCGAGAAAGAATATGCCTGCATCTGAATTTAAAATAATGCCTTCGCTGCCATCTGATGCTGCTTGTTTAAGAAGTGGTCCAAGGGTTATAGCATCACAGAGGGCTTCATTTTTTGCTTCTTCAATTGAACGATAGGAAATGTACATAATATGTGCTCTTATACTAAATTAATAAGTGATTTATCTCCTGTTATGCAGTTTCTTAATTAATCTGATGCATGGTCCTATTTTCCCCTTGAAAATACCAATATGATTCTTAAATTTTAATTTATTTAATTATATCTAGTATTGGCTCTCTCTATTTCAGGTGTTAGATAGATATAGCAATTGATAATTTATCTCAAAAAGGCCTAAAATCTTTCATAAGGGGGCTTTGGGAAGCAATAATCCTCAGGATATTATCAGAGTTCTTGATGTAATTCGATGAATGGATACAGTTGGCTATCATTTATGGAGAATGAGCCATTCTCTTGTTGAAAGAACTTATAGTGAAGTCTTTACCGATGTGGAGTCTCATCATATTGTTTAATTGCAAGTTGGCAGTATGCTTTTTAGTTTTAATTACAATTACTGATATAAATGAAAAAAATCCAGTATTCAATTATAAGTCTTATTCTGACTCTTTCACTTGCCCTGTATTTTTTCTCAAATCATGCTCTTAGTGATGTCTTATCCGCAATAAATAATGTTCCCACAGTATATGTTTTCTCATTTTTCTGTTTTTCGATGATGATGTCATTCTTCAGGACTTGGCGTTATTATCTTTTACTTCTAATAAATGGATATAAAGTGCCTGTATTAAGTCTTTTACTTATAACTATTGTGAGAAACTTATTTGCAGATTTACTACCTGCCCGGCTTGGAACATTGATGTATATTTATCTTGTCAGGACCCGCCTCGGTATTTCGCTTGGTGCTGGTACTTCAAGTTATGCATACAGTTTTCTTTTTGATCTGATTGGAAATTGTCCGGTGATTATATTTTGTCTTATTAGCCTTCATATACCAAAAGAAATTCCCGTTAATATTCTTTTTATAGGAGTTTTGCTGCTTCTTATTATAACATTTTTGGTAATTAAAATACTTCCTCTTATGGTAAAAATTTTGGGTGAATATCTGGGCAGTTGCAATTTCAAGTTTGCAAAAGAAATTAGCCAGATTCTTGAAGATACAGAAAAATCTCTAAGAGATGTTGAGAAAGCAAAAATTTATGACAGGATTTTACTGCTTTCTGTTGCTATTAGAGTCAGTAAATATGCTGCACTCTATGTATTTCTTCTCGGTCTTGGTGAATCCCTTGGGTTAGACAAGACAATGCTTGACCCAGGTATAAGTCTGCTTGGGCTTTTAAGTGGCGAATTTGCTGCAAGCCTTCCAGTTTCTGGTATAGCTGGATTTGGTGCCTATGAAGGGGCCTGGGCTTTTACCTTCAAACTCCTTGGTATTGACCTTCGAATTGCTGAAATTACAGCTGTTTCGCACCATTTATTTACTCAATTTTATGCTTATAGTCTTGGTATAATTTCTATGCTGATTCTTCTTGTTCCATATTTTTATTACTCTGAAATTCCCGTTAAGAAACATGAAATTGGATCTAGCAGTAAATTTTATCTCGTTTTTCTGATAGCAATTACAGGAGGAGTAATTCTTGCTGTTTCTCCAATTCTTGCACTTGAAGAAAATAAATCACCTGTTGAATTTAATATGGATAGTATCAAATCCTTTTCGTTTAATGATGATAACGCTAAATTTCCCGATTTAATTTTTGACAGCAATAGAGATGGAACATTTGGAATTTATGGTTATGAGCTTGATTCAAAAAATATAATTAAAATTAATTCAACTAAACACCATGAAATGTTTCCAGATGTTAATAGCGACAAGACGCATATTGTTTTTTCCAGACATATATCTCTTCAGAGGGGAACACTATCTGATATAATACTATTATCTCTTAAAGATGGTACTGAGAAAACGATTGATTCTGGTGCTTTTCCTACATTCAGCGCGGATGGATTTAAAGTTTATTATGAAAAGAACCGTTCCAGTGTTTTTAGATATAGTTTAGCAGATAACTCAAGAGCACTTATTTTTCCTAAAGAGGGTGATAATTTTGGATCATTTCAGATTGTAAAACCCAGAATGTCCCCGGATGAATCATCTCTTGTTTTTACTTCTGATAAGGCGGGGAGGTGGCATGCCTGGATGGTAAATTTAGTTACAAGAGAGCAGGCAATTATTGGAAAAGGTTGTGAGCCGGTATTTCACCCAAAAGAAAGTAAGATCATATGGGTTTCTGAAGAAGATACTTTGGAGCGTTCTGGTTTTTACTATTATAATATTGAATCAAAAACAAAGGGTGTTTTTCATGACCGCGATGCTCCCTGGGGCCATGAGTATTTTCCTTCATTCTCAAAAGATGGAGCCTGGTTTATTTACTCTGCAAGTCCTCCGGGAGAGCATTCACATGAAAGAGCCAATTACCAGATTTTCATAAAAAATATGCTTAATAATGAGATTATGAGAATCTCAGAGGATCGATTTACAAATCGTTGGGGTAAGGCTGTACATAAATAACTTCAGTCTGGAAACCGAACTGACCATAGATTAATTGGTCAGTTCGCTTTTTAGTCTGCTATCTTTGATTTTATTTCTTTCTTGTGGCAGTCCAGTCATATTGTAGCTGGGTATCTTCAACTTTATCCGAAATGCTCTGCTTGTTAAACATAAAGCTTTCACCTTTCAGTACATCTCCATCTTTGGTAAAGCGCGTATTGGTTTCGTCATTGTCGCCCGATAATTTAAAGTAGAAATAATCTTTACCGTTATGTGGTGCTTTTTCAATATCAGTAATTGTGTAAATATTGAATAGCGTTCGATCCTCAGGTTTCTTTAGTTTAATTTCATTCACGCTAAATCCAAGGAGTTTATTTGCAACTTTCTTGAAAACGAGAAAACCTACGGCATCACTTTGATTGCCTTTGGCAGCTTTAACTTTCCACTCCCAGATTCCCTCAAGTTCTTGAATGTCGCTTGCAAGTATATCCTCATTAATGCCAACTATGTTTTGATCTTTATCTATGTTTAAATTGCCAAGACTTGAAATGCTTGAAAACCATGCAATTGCTTCAATTTCTGAGGTAAAATTCGGTGAAAACCAGTCGACAGATCTTCCAGTTAGAACTTTTCCATCATCAAGTTTTCTTTCAAAACCCTTAGCCAGTTCAAGATGGTTAACGCCATCAAAGAATATTTTTTCAGGGTTCTTGTACCAAAGTCTGTGAACGCCAAGATCTTTAAGTGATGTGATTTCTCCGGGCTGATTCATAGCATCCTGATTGTTATCAAACCATAAATACAAATTATCCAGTTCAGATCCGGAAATTTCGTTATCATAATTCAGGTCTAATTGAGCTAAAGCTTCAAATCCATCACTCCATGGGGCGAACTGAACTTCTCCCTTCTTGTCAACCTTGGCAGTTTTTTTGCCACCCCATGTCCAGTGACCAAAAATGTTCTGGTAAGTAACAGGCTTCGAGGCCGAGTCTTTAGTATCAAGATACACAAGTAATGGCGTACTTTTTGAACCCTTCCAGATAACGATATCATTTGAAGTATTCGGTGCTAAGGCAAATTTAGCTATTTTGGACTGTGCAAAGGCATTGCTTTCATCCCAGACCAGAGATATCGGGGAGCCAACTGGTGTGGCAAAGTCAAGATTGCCACATACCTCAGATGGAGGAGGGCTGATGTTGTTACAATCGCTATCAAAAAATCCTGTAACTCTCCTTCCTCTTACTTCCGCCACACTACTAAATCCACCCAGTGCTATCATCTGATCCCAAAAACACTCAAGTTGGGCTACTCTTCCAGATCTACTGTTGCAAGTATTTACTATGTTCGTAAGACACTGAAGATGGCTTTCTCCACTAACAAAAATACCTCTGGTTACACCTCCTCTGCTAATTAAGATACCATCAAGAACCATATTGACATCTCTCCTGCCAATATGAGGTATGTCTTTGATTCTAGCTGTTGGTATGTCAACAGCATTAATATTGATTGAATAAGCTTCACAGACTGAATTGGCACAACTACTTCCATCTCCGCCACA
The DNA here is from genome assembly GCA_035327825.1 of Oligoflexia bacterium. Taxonomy (GTDB): domain Bacteria; phylum Bdellovibrionota_C; class UBA2361; order SZUA-149; family DAOLCO01; genus DAOLCO01. Next base: position 88,040 of record DAOLCO010000003.1, read on the forward strand.
AACGCCACATTGATCCAGGGTTTTAGTTGATCCACAAACGTTATCACAACCTGAAGGTACTAATGTTAGATCACATCCGCAAACTCCAGGACCACTTCCACCACATACTCCGCAAGAATCTGAAACTTTGTTTGAACCACATATATTGTCGCAACCTGATGGGCCAGGATTTCCACAGCCACAACCAAGATCTACAATCTTGTTTAAATCACCAGGGCAGGAACCACATGAATCCTTGCCTGTTCCGCCACATATACCACATTCATCAAGTCTTGCACGGCCTTGTTGACTTCCATTTAACCAGTTGATTATTAACAGTGCATCAAGTGCACTAATTCTACCGTCGTTATTAGTATCGAGGTGTGTAGTCTCAGGAGTAACTACTCGATTAAAACTGCTGTCATTTAACTTTTCAATTACATTACTCGCATCTTGAGGAGTGATATATTCATCTCTGTCGTTATCCATTCGGCATAAGGCATCATCGATATTATCAAATGGACGACCAGTGCAATCTCTAACAACACATTGCCTGATATCAGTACCACAAGTTCCGTCTCGAAGGCTTGGTTTTGGTAATCCATTTGCATCACACCCACAGGGACTAGGGCAATAAGGTACACTAAAATTTTCAGGGGTCATTGTTTTTGGAGGTCTGGAACTATCGTCTGGTGGCGCAGCGGAAAAAACGGACGAAGAAAATGCGATGAGTCCAAAGACAAGGAATAAGGTCATGGAAAATATTGATTTTGAAATTGTTAATTTCATAAAAAACACCTTTAGCTACATGTTTCAATTTAAAACTTTCGGCCTGAAAGACAAGTAGGTACGTAGATTAATCAAGCATAAGATAAGATGAATATTTATTCAAAATGGTTCAATCTAAAGACAAGTGGGATATCCTCGCAAAATATTCATTATCAGCGGTTCGCTTCTGAACAATATTAATCATTCTAGCAGATACTATCAGTCCAATATATTGACATATCTAACTTCATAATTCAAGCAAAGAGTAATTCATTCAGCGCTAATAATCATTAAATTATAGACACTTATATTGAAAATTATAGAAGCTTTAAAGGAGTAGTGCTGACAGCATTCTGACTACTTTTACAAAATTGGTACGTTAATTGCCGTGTTTATGACAGCGGCACTTAAAGTTTTAAGAGTCAAGTGTCAGAAGTCTGGCATCTGATATCTACTAATGAAGACTGGAGTAGCAGGAAGTGGTTGGGATTGTAAGAGTATTAATAAGTTAAAGTTGATTGAGTTATCGAACTTGAAAATATCAAGGATTATAAGGAGGACCTCGCATGTTTGATGAGGTAGTGCAGTCTGAACGATTTGAGTCTCGGCATGTGTTTGATCAGACACCAGCGGCATTCTCGGAAATTATTACTTCAGATCCGGGAATGAATAAAATATTCAATGTAATTGAGCGTGTTGCAGAAACAAACAGTACAGTGCTGATTCTTGGGGAAAGTGGGACTGGAAAAGAATTAATAGCCAGGGCTATTCATACACTAAGCAGACTAAAGGGACATTTTGTTCCAGTTAATTGCGGTGCAATTCCTGATAATCTTCTGGAAAGTGAACTTTTTGGATATGAAAAAGGTGCGTTTACCGGAGCGGTATCTTCCAAGCCAGGAAGATTTTCACTAGCAGATGGAGGAACAATATTTCTTGATGAGATTGGAGATATGAGTCCTCACCTTCAGGTAAAGCTACTTCGGGTTTTGCAGGATCGAATGGTTGAATCTGTAGGGGGATTAAAGCCAAGAAGTGTTAATGTAAGGGTAATAGCAGCAACTAATGTTGATCTTCGAACGAAAGTCAGAGAAGGCAAATTCAGGGAGGATTTATTCTACCGTTTACAGGTTGTGCCAGTAGAATTACCTTCTCTTAAGAGTCGAAGCTCTGATATAGAGCTTTTACTTGGACATTTTGCAAGTAAATATGCTGAAATTATAGGAAGGCGTCCAATCATATTCACTGATGATGTACTCACATTTCTCAACAAATATTCATGGCCTGGAAATGTCAGAGAGCTTGAAAATCTTGTTCAAAGACTAACTCTTCTTGTTGATGGTGATTATGTAGAATTATCAGATTTACCTGAAAGTTATTTATCAGGAGAAGACAGCAAAATCTGTGGTGTAACTGTAGTCCATCATAAACTACCACCAAATGGTCTTGATTTTAACGTAATTGTTGAACAGTTTGAGAATCAGCTTATTCTTCAGGCACTTGAACGCACAAATGGAAATAAAAAAGCAGCAGCTGAACTATTAAACCTAAATCGAACCACTCTTGTTGAAAAGATCAAAAAGAAAGGACTTGCTGGTTCATCAGATTGCGATCGAATAGATGATTTAGTGGGAAGAGATTAGTTATGAAATCTCAATTAAATGAAATATTTTTTTTACTTGTAGCAGTAATTTTTTCCTTTTCAGATAATATTTATGCAGAGGAGCAGATATCTCTTTTGAGTGTTAAGGAGCTATCTGATCAGGGAAAGCATCTTGATGCAATAATAGCTCTTAACAATGATGAAATGAGCAGACCTCTGGGTGATATATTATCTGCAGCAAGAAGCGCATGGGCTCTTGGCCTTATCAAGGAGGCAAGACTCAGATGGGATGAGGCTCTTGGACATCCTGATTGCAGTGGTGTCGAGCGTGCTCGGGCTCTTCTTTCTAGAGCTATAATGGAGCTACAGGAATTTAATTTTGAAGAAGCCAGAGCATTTGGAGAGGAGGGATCATCTCTGATTGGGGCTTCTGATTTACGTGGTCAGCTTAATTATGTTCTTGGAGAAGCATTGTTTGCACAGGGACTTTATAGTCTGTCCGAAGGTTACTATGAAAGATCAGCTATTGAAGCAACAAAGGATACAAGGCAGGAAGCGCTTATAAAACTTGCCACCGTTCAGGAAAAACTGGGACGCGCAAGTGATGCCAGAAAAACCCTTGTAAAAGTCGAGCTAAGCTCCTCATTAACTCCGGTTGCTCTTAAGCGTCTTATATCAATTGATTCAGATAGTGGAAACAGCGCTGGGGTAAGAACCTGGATTGAAGAGGGTCGAACAGCATTCCCAAGTGAATTTCATACAACAAGGATTAGTTATGGCAATGCGCGAGCTATGCTACAGGATGGATTAATAGAAGAAGCAGAAGAAGAAATATCCAGACTAAGCAAGGATGCACGTGAAAACGATACCTGGCTTCAGCTTGGAAGAGCTTTAATTGAAGAATATCATGCAAAAAATATTCTGCCATCAGGTGAGTGAAGGGTTTATATGCTTGGGGATACAATAGCAAGGACTGAAGAATATTCGACGAATTTAGACTGCACATCCAATATGCAGATGAGTTCAAGCATCGCTTCACAGCGAGAAAGACTTCTTGCAATGGGCCAAATGGCAGCATCCCTTGCCCATGAAATCAGAAATCCACTGGGCAGTATGGAGTTGTATCTTGGGCTTCTTAAAAAAGAGGTAAAGAGTGATTCAAATCTTTTAAATATAGTTGAGCATTTGATGCAAAGTATTTGTTCTTTAAATCATATTGTCTCAAACTGCCTTCTTTTTACGAAGGATATCACGGTAAGAAAAAGACAATTTGTTTCAGCAGCCCAGTTCTTGAGAGAAACATGCCGCTATCTTGGTGAAACAAAATCAGATGTATCAGTTCAGATAGATATAAATGGGGAGTCGTTAGTTGAAAAAAAGATAAATCTTTCATGGGACGATAAAGGTCTCGCTCCATTTATGATGGATCCTTATATACTGGGGCAGATATTGATTAATCTTCTAACTAATGCAATTGACGCATGCATGCTGGTAAAAGATGAAAATATAACTCAGTCTATTCATGTTACCTTAAATCATAATTCTGAGGACTATTGGGAGCTTAGTGTCAGGGATACTGGCATAGGGATGGATAGTGATGTTCAGTCTCGTATGTATGATCCCTTCTTTACAACAAAGGAAAAAGGAACAGGACTTGGACTTGCCATAGTTCATTCTCTTGTCTGTTCCCATGATGGATCATTTTTAATTGAAAGTGCTCCAACCAAAGGCACACTGATAACAATAAAGTTTTTGAATATAAATAATTTAAATGAGGTTTGTTCATGACAGAAGACCGAATAGAAGTTTTGGTAGTTGATGACGAGATGCAGATGAGGAGTGCAATGGAAAGCACTCTTGCCCGTCTTGGAGCAACAGTATTTACCGCGGAAAACGGACATGAGGCACTCTCACTTCTGGAGAAAAAGCCTTTTGATCTTATAATTTCAGACATGAGAATGCCTGTTTGTAATGGTGAGGAGCTTTTAAAAGCAGTTAGCAAGAAGTATAATCAAATTCCCATGGTCATGGTAACAGCATACGGAACTATTAATCAGGCCGTAGAGGTAATGCGTCTAGGTGCTTTTGATTTTCTCACAAAACCATTTTCGATGGAGGATTTGGAGCATTTACTGGACAGAATCAAGGGGCGAAGTAATAATTCAATTGTGACTTCACAAAGTTCCGAAGCGAGAAAACCAAACAAGGACTCGGTAGCTATTATAACCCAGGATTCGGTCATGAAAGAGCTTATTCAGACCGTTACTCATATTGCTTCAAGTTCGGCAAGTGTATTGATACAAGGCGAGTCAGGAACAGGCAAGGAACTGATTGCAAGGTTACTCCATGCAAGTAACACTACCATAGCTGGACCATTTGTAGCTGTAAACTGTGCGGCCCTACCTGAAAATTTGTTGGAAAGTGAATTATTTGGTCATGAAAAGGGAGCATTTACCGGAGCTCTTGCAACAAGAATAGGAAAGTTTGAGCAGGCAAATGGTGGAACTCTTTTACTTGATGAAGTAACAGAAATGCCTCTCTCACTTCAGGCAAAATTACTTAGAGTGCTTCAGGAAAGGGAGGTTGACAGAATCGGAGGATCAAAACCAATTTCTGTTCAGGTGCGAATAGTTGCCACAACAAATCGAGATGCAAGAGAAATAGTTTTAAAAGGTGATTTTAGAGAAGATTTGTATTACCGGCTAAACGTGATCCCTGTTTATATACCTTCCCTTCGTGAGCGACCGGGAGATATTAAACCTCTTGTGGAATATTTTTTAAGAAAATTTTCCGGGGATAAAATCAGCGATATACCTGATAGTTTGCTTGATGTGCTGCAGAATTATCGCTGGCCAGGAAATATAAGAGAACTTCAAAACGCCTGTGAACGTGCTGCTCTTATGTGCAAGGACGGAAAACTTTCTTTACAACATTTCATGCTGGCAGAAGGCGCACAGGGGAAATCCAGAAATAATTCATTTCAATCCGAGCTTAAAGCTGGTCTCAGTGTTGCAGATGCAGAGAGAATGCTGATTTATGAAACCCTGAGAGCTACTGAAAACAATAAAACAAAAGCCGCAGAATTATTGGGTATCAGTATAAGGACTCTAAGAAACAAGCTCAATGAGTACGGTGAAAATAGTGATGAACTTTCTCCAGTATCATAAGTCTTGACAGTATGGATTTGAAGTATGACGCAGATTCTGGATGGTATTTTTGGAAGGCAGTAAAAACACAGAAATTACGGAAGCTTAGGATTACTTATTATTGGCACGGTTATAGTAATAGGTTTATGGGAGTGTCAGTAGTTTGAGTAACCGATTATGTGTAACATTTTAATTGAATCTTTTTATGAAACTTTTTGACTCAACATTTTCTGCGATTGAGAAAAAGCTGGATCTGACTCTGAGAAGGCATACTGTTTTATCAGGCAACGTGGCAAATAATGAGACTCCAAATTACAAAGCGAGGGATGTTTCCTTTGCCAGTGAGGTTGCAAAAGCACTTGGCTCTGAAAAAAAGGAAATGCTTATCACAAATAGTCGCCATATGGATGTAAGCAGTCTTAGTGGATCGCACATATATATTGACAATTCAATGTCCGTTGGAGCTGATGGCAATAACGTTGATCTGGATATTCAGATGGGGAAATTGTCAGATAATTCACGGCAGTATTCCGGAGCACTTAATCTTCTTACAGTAAAGCTCAAGATGCTTAAATCTGCTGCTACTGGTGGTCGAGGTGGCTTCTAATAATATTGGAGAACTAAAATTATGATGAACAAGGTCTTTGATATTGCGGCGAGCGCAATGAGTGCCAACAGGTTAAGAATTAACACAGTGGCTAGTAATATTGCTAATCACAAGACAACCCGAACAGAGGAAGGTGGTCCTTACAAGAGGAGGGATGTTGTTTTCAAGGCTGAAGATGTTAAGAGCACAAAATTTGATTCAGTTCTTGATCAGGCGGGTTTAAAGACAGTAAGAGTGGCTGAAGTTATTCAGGACGAGAGTCCTCCTGAAATGGTATATGATCCTGGTCATCCTGATGCAGACAAAGAAACTGGGATGGTCAGCCTGCCCAATATTAATGTTGTAAGCGAAATGACAAATATGCTCAGCGCAAGTAATGCCTATAAGGCAGCAGCAAAAATAGTAGATGTTACACAGGAGATGAGTCAGGCTGTACGTAGTCTTTTTACCAGACTTTAGATTTTAAGGATAATTATTTTTTTCACAAGTTTGAGATATCGAGGATGAATTAATGAAAATACAAGCTGGAAACTTTGAAAATACTTTGCAACTTTTAAAAGGTGTTAAAGCAATTGAACCAGTGGTAGGTGATAAATCATCGTCTGTGGCTGGAGGTGTTTCTGGGGGAAACAATGGTATCCAGTCTTTTGGAGATATGCTTATAAAAAAGTATGAGGAGACTAATACTCTGGGTGTGGAAGCTGAGAGAACTATACAAAGATCAATACTTGGAGAAGATCAGAATCCACATGAAGCAGTGATTGCTATCCAGAAAGCATCAGTTTCTTTATCTTTGATGATGGGAGTAAAGGAACGTCTTGAGCGAGCTTATCAGGAGATTATAAGGACGCCATTGTAGAGAAGGTTTTTAATATTAAATTCCAGGTTTAGGATAATCATATGAAGTTTGATATTGGTGCAATATTTGAGCAGGTTCTTGGGTTTTATTTACGCCTTCCATTAGCGCAAAAAATCGCCCTTCCGCTTCTTGCTGCGGGATGTATGGCATTAATAATGTTTGTTTCCAACTGGGCTACTAGATCAGAGTATGCAGTTTTATATTCAAATCTGTCTGATGCTGATGCTTCAGGCGTTGTAGAGCGACTAAAAGATAGGAAAATTGGATATCGTCTAACTAATGATGGAAAAACTGTTGAAATTACACCTCCGTCTATCGTCCATGAGGTAAGACTTGAGCTTGCTTCTGCCGGACTTCCCAAGGGAGATCAGGTTGGATTTGAACTCTGGAATGAAACAAAGCTTGGTCAATCGGCATTTGGGGAATGGGTAAACTTCGGTAGAACAGTGCAGGGTGAACTTGAGAGAACAATTCTTAAAATTGAAGGAATTGGTGCTGTAAGGGTTCATGTTACAAATCCTAAAAGATCAGTGTTTGCCTCAAGAGACGTACCTCCAACCGCATCAGTATTACTAAAGTTAAAAGCCGGTCATGAACTTACTATCGCTCAAACCAAGGGTATCGCGCATTTAGTAGCTGGAAGCATAGAGCGACTTACTCCTGAAAACGTGACTATACTTGATCAAATGGGAAAAATTCTTAATGAAAAAGTAGATTCCAGCTCAGTTAATGGTGCTGATCTTACTCATTTGCAGTTCCAGCGTGAAATTGAAAATGCCTATTCAAAAAGAATTGAGACAATGTTAACAGAAATTCTTGGTGCTGGTCGGGCTGTAGCGAGAGTAACGGCGATGGTAGATTTTAGCAGGCTTGAGAAGGAAGAGGAATCATTTGATCCAGCAGGTACTGTTACAAGAAGTGAGCGTGAAATTCAGGAAAATCAGGGAACATCCTCTGACGGAGGTGTGCCAGGGGTGCTTTCTAATCTTACAAATCAGCCGGGAGTTCTTTCTCAAGGTGCAAATGGATCAAATCTGAGAAGAGAAAGTGTTAAAAATTACGAGGTTTCTAGAGCGGTTAGTAAAATAACAAAAAACCCCGGAAAAATTGAGCGTTTGTCGGTTGCAGTTCTTGTTGATGGGCAGTATGCCGATGTTCCGACGGGTGCTCAGAATCCGGATGGAGCTCCTGTAATGGAAAAGCGTTACATGCCTCTTTCACCTGATATGGTAAAAAAAGTAGATGGGCTGGTGAAGCAGACTGTGGGTTTTGATGCTGCAAGGGGGGATACTGTAACTATTGAGAACATTAAATTTATTGAGCCAGATTCCAGTCTTCTTGAAGTGCTTGAAAAGACCGAGATGAGTCAGAATTTGATGGGTCTGACCGAATGGATTCCCGCTGTACTATTATTCGTTTTTACCCTGTTTATTGTAATTAAGCCGATGGTTAGCTTCCTTCTGACTCCGACTGATGCCGAAGTTGATTTAAGCAGGCTACTTCCTGCAGGTATTGAAGAACTTGAAGCAGAACTTGAAGCTGAAAGGGCCAAACTTTCATCAATACCTGATAAGCGCCAGCCAGCAATTGATATAGAAGAGCTCGAGACTCTTCTGTCTGAAAATTCAAGAATGGTTAAGGATAATCCACAGCAAGCAGCGCTTCTCATTCGTTATTGGTTAAATGATGGTAGAATCTAGCAAGGATATTTGATGTGGCTTTAGAAACCAATAATCTCACAAAAGCAGCAGTAATTCTGATGTCGCTTGGAAAAGACCTTGCGGCAGAGGTCATGAAGTTTTTGACTGAAACTGAAGTTAAAAAGCTTAGTCGCGCATTTATGAGTGTGCATGAGGTTGACCGTGAAAGTCAGAGGACAATTGCGAACGAATTCTCAGCAATGCTTAGAGCTTCTGATACTGTAGTTGTAGATGGAAGAGAGTTTGCCAAGGATGTAATTGGATCGGCATTTGGCAGTGATACAGGGGACTCGTTATTAGAATATATTACAGGTAGCAGGAAGGAACCACTTTCAACTCTAATTAATGATATTCCGGGTAACATTGTTGATAACTTTATACAGTCTGAGCACCCTCAGACAATTGCCTTTCTTATGACTCGCATGACCCCGGATATGGCAGCAGAGCTTCTTGGCAAGATGAATAAGGAATTGCAGACTGATGTTTTAATTCGAGTTGCTCAATTAGAACATGTAAAAAGTGACGTTGTCGATGAAGTACGGGAAGTTCTTCGCTCACAGTTACGAGGAGTCAGCATGGGTGAGGAAGAAGAAGTTGGTGGTGCAAAGACAACTGCTGATATCCTTAACTTTGTTGAAAGAAATAATGAAGAAAGAATTCTCGCTGAAATTGAAGAAGCTTTTCCAGAACTTGCTGATGAAATCAGAAATCTTATGTTTACTTTTGAGGATGTCGGGAAAATCGATGACAAGAGTATTCAGACAATACTTAAAGAGGTTCCTCGTGATCAACTTGTACTTGCACTTAAAACAGCAAGTGCTGATCTTAGAGATTTACTATTTAGAAATATATCTCAGCGTGCGGCTGAAATGTTGCAAGATGATCTTGAGTCACTTGGGCCAACTCCCCTGAAAGAAGTAGAGAAGGCACAGCAAGCAATTGTAGATGTTGTAAGAAGACTAGAAGCGGAAGGTAAAATTACTATTTCTGCAGGTGGTGATGATGTCCTTGTATAGAACAGATAATTTCCAGATTATTCAAGTAATTTGATATTCTCTGTTCTTAAATTGAAAATGGAGCTCCATGACTTTAGATGTTGATCAGGATAAGGCCTCTAGTAATATCGACAACGTGCATGATGTTGGATCTCGTTCTTCGTTAAGTACCCATAAATCAAAACAAAGTACACTAAGAGGTGTTTCTCAGATGGATTACGTTCCAACACCCTACCAGCAAAGCAGGTGGGAAGGTATCGATTCATTTAGTGTCGATGCAAGGTTTGAATGTCTGCCACTTGAGGTATTGATCAGTGAAGATTTTCAACGAGATCCGATGTTTGAGGTTTTTGATGAACCGCTTCCTGCCGGCGGGTTCCAGCAGATACCACAGATCAAAGAGGAAGAAATTGTTTGTCAGCAATTATCTGACGAAGACAAGGAATTATTGAAACAGGAGGGTTACGAACTTGGGTTTATTGATGGAAAGCTTGAAGGAAAAAAGATCGCAGAGCAGGAAGTGTTAAGCAAATATGAGGAGCTTGCTGCAAGGATTTCAAATATCAATGCCAGTATCAATTCAGACGTTTCAAGACGTATTAGCGACCTTGAGCAAAAGGCAGTTGGACTAGCTCTGGATATTTCGAGAAAAATTATCAGTACCACTGCTGAAGTAAAACCTGATTATATCTTTGAAATTGTTAAGAAGGGAATTTCGCAGATGGGTACATTCAGTGATATTAACGTATACGTTGGAAAAGAGGACTTCGAATTTCTTTCCGTAGTTGGACTTCCAGATTCTGGTGAAATTGACCTGACAAAAATAAATTATATTTTAGATGAAAAAATCACATCAGGATGTCGAATTGAAGGAAGTAAGGGAATCTTGAATTTAGAGCTTGAACATATGTGGAATGAAATTAAACAGAATCTGTTTTCAGCAGTACAGGAATAGAGGATATGGACATATGGACTCGTGCTAGCAGTGCTCTTGAGCATTCCAGGCCTATAACTGCAGAGGGTATTGTGACTGATATTATTGGTCTTGTAATTGAAGGAAGTGGACCTACGGTTGGTATTGGTACTACTTGTGAAATAAGGTATGGAGAGCGAGTAGTACCTGCCCAGGTAGTAGGTTTTCGCAAGGAAAAAGTTCTTTTAATGCCACTTGCTGATACAACTGGCCTTGCTCCTGGTGCAAGTATAATTTCCCGTGGACTGGGAGACACAATTTCAGTTTCAAAGGACATGCTTGGGAGAGTAATTGATCCAATGGGCAGGCCATTAGATGGAAAAAGGCCATTTGTTAAAGATATCGAAGTCCCACTTTTCAGAACGCCACCTGATCCATTATCAAGAAAGCGGGTCAATCAAAAACTTGATACAGGAATTAAAGTTATTAATGGATTGTTAAGTGTTGGTCAGGGCCAGAGAATCGCCATTATGGCAGGTTCCGGGGTTGGTAAGTCTACTTTTCTTGGGATGCTCGCCCGTCATGCTGAATCTCAGGTTAATGTTATAGCACTTGTCGGAGAACGAGGGAGGGAGGTTAGAGAATTTATTGAAAAAGATTTGGGGCCGGAAGGTCTTAAGCGAAGTATTCTTGTTGTAGCTACAAGTGATTCAAGTGCATTAATGAGAGTTCGTGCTGCTATGGCCGCTACTGCTATAGCAGAATTTTTCAGAGATCAGGGTTGTCGGGTAAATTTAATGGTGGATTCCATAACCAGATATTGTATGGCTTTAAGGGAAGTAGGACTTGCAGTTGGTGAACCACCAACTGCAGGTGGATACACTCCTTCTGTTTTTGCAGAGTTGCCGAGGTTACTTGAACGTGCTGGTACTTCTAGTGGTGAGGGTTCAATAACAGCCTTCTACACTGTTCTTGTTGAAGCGGATGATATAAATGATCCGGTTGCTGATGCTGTAAGAGGGATTCTTGATGGTCATATTGTCCTTTCAAGAAAGCTTGCATCAAAGGGACAATATCCTGCCGTTGATATTCTTAACAGCTTGTCTCGTGTGATGAGCGATCTGGTTTCATCTGAACATAGCCAGATTGCGAGACTTTTTAAAGAAACTATCGCTGCATATCAGGAAGTTGAGGATTTGATTCTCATTGGCGCTTACAAAACTGGTCAGAATCCCATGGTTGATCTTGCTATTCAAAGAATTGGAGCAATTGTAGAGTATCTAAAGCAAACCCCGGAAGAGAAGTATTCATGGGAAAAGTGCGAGGAAGGGATTGTAAAAATATTTTCCTCATCAGTATGAGAATTGCAATAAAGGTTTTTTAATTTTGGAATTTATGAATGGAAAAGTTCAGGTTTAGACTTGAGAAGGTCAAGCAGTTCAAAGAGGATGCAAGTCGCGACTCAAAGCGAGAACTTGCCAGGCAGAATGCAAGACTTTCCACGGCAGAGGATATTCTTTCACAGCTTCTTGAAGAGCGTCATCGGCAAAAGTTAGGAGCTGATGGTTTATTGACAGGTGCTGACCTTGGTATTTTGAATACCTACGATCATTTTCTTCAGAATCTTCTTATTAAACAACGCCAGTCCGTGCAAGAAGCTGAAATTGCAGTAGAAAAAGCTAGGGAGCATGTTCTGGAAAAAGCAAGGGAAGAGAAGGCATTATCTTTGCTAAAGGAGAAGAGGTTCGAGGAGTATCAGGATGAAAAGAAAAGACAGGAAAGAAAGGAATCCAGTTCGCTCGCAATGAAACAGTATATTTTGCGGGAATTATCTAAAAAGGAATAATGAACATAAATCTATCACCAGATGAGGATGAAAGGGCTTTGCTTAAACTTAGAGACGAAATGTCTGATAAGCAAAGGCAGGATATGGCAGAGATTATTCAGAATGAATTAAAGCGAAGGGAGTCTATGACAGGCAGAGATAGCGGACAAAGTAATGCTTCTTACAGATCATCAGGGATTATGCGAGGTGCCTATGCTAAAAGTAAAGTTCCTGCTTCAAAACTTTCTTCGGGACTTGATAGTGAAGACCTGGCAGGCATTTACAAAGATTCTGATCAAAAAATTCAGGAGTTGCGTGTTCGTGCTCTTGAGTCTCGTTTAAATGAAGCAAAAAAAGAGGTGACCAGGCTTGGTAAGGCTGGGAGTCGAATTCCAAATAAATCAGTCTCATTTGATTCTTTGCAGTTTGGTGGTTTTAGTCGTATGGTTACGGGGGTTCCTGTTCTGCTTATTGTGGCAACACTTGTTACTCTTGGAGTATTAAAATTTACCAAAGGGGGGATGCCTGGCTCATTGATTTCAAATTCCCAAACTCCCTCTTCTAATAGTAGCTCCCGTGCTTCTCTATCTGGTTCAGTAAACCAGACAAATATCGAGGTTATGGGTGATTTGCCTCTTGATGGTCAAGGGATTGAGAAAACAGGAGAAAGGCCTGGAAATTACACTAATACAAATAGCCAGGTAGAGAGAGGTTTGCTTTTGCAACTTGATCAAAGAAGAGTTGAGCTTGAGCAAAGAAAGCAGATTCTCGATGAAAAGGAACGAGAATTGCAGACCCAAGCAAAGCTCGTGTCAGAAAAAGTTACGGAATTAAAAGCTCTGGTCAGCAAGCTTGGAAGTTTAAGAAAAGATAAAGATCACAAGTATGAAGCTCGTATGGAGCAGCTTGCCTCTGTTTATAGCGCTATGGCACCTAATGAGGCGGCAAATTTGATATCCAAGCTTGATGATGAAGTAGGTCTTGGCCTGTTGGAGAGAATGCCAGGCAAGAGAATGGCTCAAATCCTTGGTGTTATGGAACAGTCCAGGGCACTTGATCTGACAAAATCCCTTACTAATAGAAAGAAGCTTTAAGGCGATTCTTAATTAAAGTATTATGTTTTGGTATAGTATAAAATTGATACTTAAATCTATTACATAGTTTTAGTTTTCAAAGTCTATATTTATTTAGATACCTATGCTAATTTATTCGATATTCTTTTTATGGAGTATCGAGTGATAGACGTAGTTGAATTAAGTAAGCAACTAATACAAGTAGGCTCGGACTTAGAGTCTGACAAGCTGTTTTGTGAGCTTTTGAATGAGGCTCTTTCATCTTGCGATTTTTCTCAAAAAAGACATTCCCTGATATTAGATGGAAAGGAGCACACATATTTTCATCTCGGATCTACGGGTCCAATAATTGCTTACCTAGGCCATAGTGATGTTGTGCCTGTTGGAGATGAGTCGCTTTGGTGTTATCCGCCATTCTCCGGATTTTCTAATGATACTACTTTATTTGGTAGGGGTGCAGTTGATATGCGAGCATCAGTTGCTGCTTTCATCTCTGCTCTTTACTTAAGCTGGAAAGATGTAAAGGATCATATTCAGGTCATCGTAGCAATTCCAAGTGATGAAGAAACCAGTGCTTTTGGTGCTTCAGAGATACTGAAAGACTTGCGTGACAAAAAATTACTTCCTGAGGTCTGTCTCGTTGGTGAACCCAGTGCTTTATCAAATACTGGGGACAAGATCAGAATTGGTCGAAGGGGTGGTTTATCATGTACTCTTAATTTTAAAGGGGAGGCTGGTCATACGGCTTATGTTTCAACTCAAGCCAACATTCTTCATCGTGTTATTGATATAGCCAACAAAATAATGTCTATTAATTGGCCTAATGATGGACATCCCTGGCCTGCTGTTAGTTTTCATATTGTTGAGTTTATTAGTAGCTCAGGTGCATTCAATGTGGTTCCTGATAATGTAACACTAAAATTCAATATTCGTTTTGGACCGGGGCTTTCTCGTGATGGAATTATTAAGCAAATTGAAGAAATTCTAAGACCAGAGGAAAATAATTATTCTGTTAAATGGTCCAGGGGCAGTAAACCTTATTACACTACTGATGAAAAGTTCCGTGAAGTTATTGATAATGCTATAATAAGCGTTGTTGGCAGAAGTCCTGCTATTTCCGTTGATGGAGGTACATCCGATGGAAGGTTTTTTGCGGCCGAAGGGATACCAACGATTGAAGTGGGTACCCCTGCAATTAAGCTTCATGAAATAAATGAAAGCGTTGAGATACAAGATTTAAAGTTGCTTGTCGAGATATATTCTCAAATTATAAGGAATTTCGCAAAAGCGTATTAATGCAGTTTTTATAATATTTAATAGAAATACTTTTAATAAGCAGGGCTAACTATCGTGAGTATAAAGGCGTTATTTGATTATGGATGTTTGCCCTATATTGCAACATCAGAATACCTGTTGCCATTTTTCAATTTGGAACCATATGGATATAAATTAGAGCCTTATTGTGATGGGCCAGACAAAACAAATTTTCACCAAGCTTACATTAGATCTAACACATTGGCTTTTGAGGCAGATCTATCAATGCCTAATTGGGTTTATATAGATTATGTAATACTTCAGACAGCTTGTATTGGTTTTATGGTTAGGAAGAGCTTGGTTCCGAATAATCTTCTTGCTCAGTTTGATTCTGATCCTTTGGTAGATTTGGAATCTCTTGAGTATATTCCAATTTCAGGACAGACAGCGGGTCTGACTGCTGATAAGGAAACCTGGCAAGGATGTTCCCTTTTTAGTTTGTCAAAGCATTTTCCAGAACTTAAAAGTCTTGGTGTGGCAACTTATACCAGGGCATTGGCACTTGAGGCACTTCGCGCCAAAAAATTCAGAGGAATAACTCAATATGACAATCCTGCTGTTTCAATTCATGGTAAAACAACCAGAGAATTCTATATAAGACAAGCTATAGTCTGGCTCCATCCCAGAACACATATGACATTTATTTATGAGCAGAACGTAGACTACAATTTAAATTCTTTGAAAGAGCGTCCAACTGAAGAATATTCATTTTTAATGAGTGCATATGATGGTGAAATTAAAAGATATATAGAAGAAGGTCTTAAAAATGGCAGGTCATTCAAGGTTGTGGCTCCATTTCAAATTAAAAAAGACAATGATATTCTTCTTCCCATATTGGAGTGTTAAAAGGATTCACGAGATTATATGCCCTTAAGCAGATGCTTTATAGACAGGTTGAAAATCTCAGACTTTAGAATGATATTATTTATACTAAAAATCAGTTTCATTTAACTCAAACGAAGCTGCTCTTTTCAGTCTATCCCAGATTGCATCCCAAATGCAGTCCCCGGAGTTTCTTTCTTCGCCTTTCAAATATGCTGTAGCATTCATTCTTTTAACTATTATTGAAGAACTTTCGATAGCGGACAGATTTCTTAGTTCGGAATATAAAATTCGGGAGGAAATTTCTGGTGATTGATCAAGTTTAAGTTCTATGAATGTAAATGCTCCAGAAAGAATGTCTGAATATAGGGCGGGTACATTTGCCGCAAGTTCTGACAAACTTTTTTCTGAAAAATGTGAAAAAGAAGATGGTACTATAATCAAAGGTTTTTCAGGCATATAATGATCCTTTGTATGCCCTGGAGATGATGAGCTTTCAACTTCATTAATCAATATTTTATGGCCAGTAACTGATTTTTCAAGAACCTGCCTTATCTCTGGTTGAGTAATGGTGCCCTTTCTCATAATTTCTACTCTTAGCATTTTTGATACAGGGTCTTGCTCAAAACCAATGACTGTGGATTCGATCCCAATTTTGCAAGGGCCGCCATCTAAGACATGTACTTCATTGCTGGTCCAGGTATTTTGCACATGTTCTTTGGAGGTAGGGCTGGTTTTGCCAAATTTATTTGCGCTTGGCGCAGCAAGGGGGACTTTAATCATTTGAAGTAAACTTTGTGTTAGCGGATGATTTGGGCAACGAACACCAACTGTTTCAAGTCCGGATGTTATCATTGGATTTATTTTATCACTTTTTGGAAGAACCATTGTTAATGGGCCGGGCCAAAAGGTGTCACTCAGCGAAGAAATAACGATGCGCATAATTGGGGTGGGGGCTTTAATTAACGGCCATAAATCAGATATGTCAGATATGTGAACAATTAGTGGATCGAAAAATGGCCGTTCCTTTAAGGAAAAAATCTTTTTTATTGCTTCAGGATTATTAATAGGAGCAGCAAGTCCATAAACTGTTTCGGTAGGTATAGCTATGGGGTGTCCATCTGTTAGTAATTTGCTTGCATGTAAAAGGTCTTGAGTTTCTATTTTCATTGATGGGGTTTATTTTAAGTAAGCTATTATGGTTCCTGGATTGTTTTCCTGGGTTTTAAAATGGGAAACATAAGAAGATCTTGATAAAAAGTCGATAACCACGGCTTTAATTTTTCCAGTTCCATGACCATGTATTAACTCTATTTCATTTAGATTGTTTAGTAAGGATTGGTCAAGGAAACAAACCAAAGCCTCTCTTGCTTCGTCTCTTGTCATGCCATGCAGATCAAGGCTTGCCCTTAAATTTGATATTGCATTTTTTCTGGGCGAAATATCAATGTTTTTTTGGAGTTCTTTTCTTTTGGAGCTATTATCGGAATTCTTTGGCGGTACAAGGGAGTTCAGCTTTACTTTGATAAGCTTGCCCTTTATCTCAATTTTTCCGATCATGGAGCGCTCGTCTTTTTCTATTAGTATTCCAATTATTGATGATCCCTGAATTTTATATTCTTTCCCTAGCTCAAACATAGTTATAGAATCATATAATCATAAATATACATAAATATACAGGTGAAATCCTGCTGGCTCTATTATTAGTTAAAAATTGTTAATAATTAAACAGCTTTCAGGCATCTAGTATACTGGGCAAATAATTGATTTAAAACAGGTGAACATGACAAATACGCGTGTCGCAGTTATAGGGGGGGCAAGAACTCCATTTGTAAAGGCAGGTACAAAGTTCTCTCGATATAGTTTTCAGGAACTTAGTTCAAAAGTACTTTCGTCTCTGGTAAATCGGTATGAATTGGATGCTGTTCATATTGATGAAGTGATATGGGGGACAGTTCTACTTGATCCCCGTACGCCAAACTGGGCAAGGGAGATTTTGTTTAAGGCAGGCTTGCCAAAAAGTGTTTACGCATATTCTGTATCTAACAATTGCATTTCAGGTCTTGTCGCCTTGACTTCTGCCGCAGAAAAAATTGCGCATAACAGAGCCAGGATGAGCATTGCTGGTGGCGCCGAATCAATGTCTAATCCCTCACTTTTATTTAATGAAAAGGCTACAAGAATTTTTCTGGGAGCTTTTCAGGCAAGGTCTCTGATGGATCGTTTAAAAATTTTTTCCGGTCTAAGGCCTGGAGATTTTTTCCCAAGCCCTCCTTCTGTCACGGAGCCATCTACTGGACTGACAATGGGCGAACATATGGAAATTACAGCAAAGGATTTGCTTATAGATCGAAATGGCCAGGATGCAGTTGCATTTAGAAGTCATCAGAATGCTAGTCGCGCACAACAAAATGGAAGTTTGAATGAATTTACTGTTCCAATTGATGATATCAGGACAGATTCTATGATTCGCTCTGATACCAGTATGGAAAAACTTTCTTCCCTCAAACCCGTTTTTGACAAATCTGGGAAGGGTACACTTACCGCCGGAAATTCCAGTCCTTTAACAGATGGTGCTGCTGCTGTTCTTTTAATGAGTGAAGAGGAGGCAAGAAAGCAGGGCAAAGAGTGTCTTGCTTTTGTGAAAGACTATGAATATGCAGCAATTGACCCTAAAGATGGTCTTCTAATGGCACCTGCTGTTGCTGTACCCAGATTGTTAATGCGTCATGGTCTTACTCTTGGTGATTTTGATCTCGTTGAAATACACGAAGCTTTTGGAGCTCAGGTACTTGCAAATGAAAAAGCCTGGGCTGAAGGGCTTAAGGAAGAAGCTGTTGGAAGTATAGATTCCTCTAAAGTAAATGTACTTGGTGGTTCAATTGCAATTGGTCATCCCTTTGCTGCCACTGGTGGTCGTATAGTAATGCACCTTGCATCAGAAATGAAAAAGCGTGATGCCAAACTTGGCTTGGTAAGCATATGTGCTGCCGGTGGTATGGCAGGGGCTCTTATTCTTGAGCGTTAGGTTTTCGCTAAAGGGCCTGTTGCCAAGCAGGTTCAAACGCCATGCGGACTTTTGAAGTGTGCATATTTTATAAATGCTATAACTTCTTTTGTGATTTAAGAATCCTTGGAAGTCTTCGAAGGGATGAAAACTGTTCAAGCGATTTATCAAGCTCTACGGCAGGTGTGCCAAAGTAACTTGTTCCAGCCTTAAGTGATTTTCCTACTCCTGATTGAGCTCCGACTATAGCGCCTTTTCCTATCCGTACGCCTTTTTTTACTCCTACTTGACCCCAGAGTCTTACGTCATCTTCAATAATTGACTTTCCTGCAATTCCAACCTGGCCGGCGATTATGCATCGTTTACCAATAATGCAACCATGTCCAATGTGAACAAGGTTGTCAATTTTTGTGTGTTCTCCAATTATTGTTTCACCTGAGACTCCACGATCAATAGTAACTCCTGCACCAATATCTACATTATCATGGATTATCAAGGTTCCACATGAATTCATTTTTTCAAAGTGGTCGGGGTAAGTTTTAAAATAAAATGCATCACTTCCCAAAACTGATTTTGCTCCTATGATTACATTTTGTCCAATTGTTGTTCCGTCATAGATGACAACGCCAGGATGGATTATTGTTCCAGAGCCAATTTTAACAAAATCTCCGATAAAGACGCCCGGATAAATTTTTACATTTTCTTCTATCTCGACATTTTCACCTTTATGGTAAGCCCCAGAAGGAATTCTTCTTTCAGGTGAAAAATTACGAACAAGACTGTTGTAGGCCTGAAATGGATTGCTGCATATAAGAAGAACCTTTTCCTTTGGACAATCTGTCTCTTGATTAATTAGTATTGCCTGAGCTTTGGAGCGAAGTGCTTTTGGATAGTACTTGGGAATATCGACAAAGGTTAAATCCCCTGATTCGACCTTATGTATTTCATTAATTCCTGTAATAAGGGTTTCAGGATTTCCAATGATTTCGCATTTTATCAATTTTGATATGTCTTTTGCTGATAAACTTTGATGTATTTTCATTTGATTAATCTTGTAGGTTTATTGGGAAATGCACTTGGCCATAATCTATATCAGATTGCATGCTCTAGTTACAGATAGCTAAATGTATAATTAACCTGAGTATTTTTAGAGAGTTAGCTCCTTTAGTTAAAAGCGCATGAAGTTCGCACATAAAATTAGTGCGTTAAGTAAATTGAGATGTTAGGTTCATCATCAAGCAAGAAAATCCTAGCATTTTTGCTTACATAAATACTAACATAACTTATATCAAGACCTTACAAAAAAAATGAAACGAATCAGCTCACAGGCTAATATATTAGGATCAGAAGACTCGGAAAGTCGAGTTCTTCCATCTCTTGCTATTCTTGCTCCTCGTTATAGTACTGCTCAGGTAGTTCGTAAGAAGGAATTCAAGGGAGAGTTATGGACTTCCAGCCAGAGACAGATGCATTCTCTCCATTATGCTGTAAGTTACAGGGGTAGTTTTAAACCTGAATTACCTGACTTTTGTATTCGTCGTTATTCAGCTCCTGGAGATATAGTTCTGGATCAATTTTCTGGGCGGGGAACTACGGCTCTTCAGACAGCTCTTCTGGGTCGGATTCCATATGCTTCAGATGCAAACCCCCTTGCAGCATTAATGACAGGTGCCAAATTGAATCCTGCCGGGCTTGACGAAGTAGTTCTTCGTTTGCATGAAATTGATCTTTTGCGTCCTGTTCCTCTTACTGCATATCAGGAAATGCTCTCGCCATTTTATCATCCTGATACTTATAGAGAATTAATGAACCTGAGGCTTGCAATCAAGAATAAGCCTGATCGAATAAATCGTTTCATTGAACTGCTTGCATTGTCTCGTCTTCATGGACATTCAAATGGTTTTTTCTCAGTGTATTCTTTCCCGCAGATTTCTATTCCACCGGAGCGTCAAAATCTTATTAATCTTAAAAGGCGCGAGGTGCCAGAATACAGAAGTATTGCTCCTCGTATTATAAAAAAAGCATCACAAGTTCTAAGGGATTCAATTAACACAGATTTACAGCGTTTTTCTGCCAGATCAGAAGTTCACAAATCAGATGCTCGTAATCTTCATTGGTTACCTTCGAACTCTGTTGATCTAATAGTGACTTCTCCTCCATTTCTGGACAAAGTAGATTATCTGACTGATAACTGGCTTGAGTTCTGGTTTACTGGAATAAGTCCAAAATCTTGTCAGAAGGAGCTTGTTATTTGTTCAAATATTCATGAGTGGCGATCATTTATTAGAGATACTCTTCGTGAAGCTCTGCGAGTTATAAAACCTAATTCATTTGTGGTTTTTGAAGTAGGTGAAGTTGAGACTGATACTGGTACTGTTTTTCTTGATGAGGTTCTTGCTGAAGAATCGGAGAGAGTAATTGATTCCGAAAAATTTTTCAGAGTCGAAGAAGTACTGGTTAATCAGCAAAATTTTACCAAGTTATCTAATTGTTATCAGGTTGCCAATAATCGAAAAGGAACCAATACTAACAGGCTTGTTGTTCTTAGTGCTATACCTCACAGGCTTAAGCGAAGTCAGAAAAATAGTTAAATTTTGTGTCTTGAACAAATATAATGCAAAGGTATTACTATGCAGTTAGATGAAACCTTTACTACTTTCCTTTTAAATCACCAGGTTAAGAATACCCGGACACTTAATTTTCTGATCCTGATGGAATCCATAATGACTGCTGCAAGAAAGATAGATTATCTTTATCGTTCTGGTGCCTTGCAAAGAACTCTTGGAGAAGCTGGAGAGGTCAATATTCAGGGTGAGTCTGTAATGAAAATGGATCTAATGGCACATCAGGTAGTCATGCATTATCTGACTGCTTCAAAGCAGGTGACAGAGGCTACAAGTGAGGAAGTGAAAGATAGTATCCGTCTTAATGATGATGGTAGATACCTCATTTATTTTGATCCGATAGATGGGTCAAGTAATGTAAGGCACAGTTTGCCAGTTGGTTTTTTGTTTGGTGTTGTAAAAAGAGATCTTGACAGGCCGGAATCCTACAGGCTTCGTAGTGGGAGAGAATTCATAGCTGCGGGAATGTTTCTGATTCCCTCAGGTCTTTTTACTTTTGCCTTAAGAAATGCTGGTACATGGCGTTTTTTGATGGATGAAACAGGTGTTTATGTGAGGCCAACCCGGATTCAGTTTCCATCCAGTCCAAAATCCTGGGAGCTGTCCTGGAATGTAGCGAATACGGAATATTTTAATAAAAATGTAGCTTCCTGGCTTAATGACAAGAAGAGCAGTCATAGTTTCAGGTATGCCGGTTCGCTGGTTGTAGACTTTCACAGATTATTACATTCTGGTGGCATGTATTTATATCCTTCAATTGTTAATCATCCTGATCCTGAAAAGAATAAAGTTAATGGCAAGCTCAGGCTTATGTATGAAGCGGCGGTAGTATCATTTATTGCTCATGAAGCGGGAGGTTTTGCGGTAGATGAGCAGGGCAGGGATGTACTTGATGTTCTACCTGATGACAGGCATCAAAGGAGTGCCCTCTATGTAGGAAACAAGGAATTAGTAGAAAATATCCAGCGAGTTTTGATTTCAAAATAGTCGTAACTGACCAGACATTAGTTTGCCAATCCTAACTCTATCAGTCCTCTACTCCATTTAAAGCATTTAACACCTTCCATGATCCTTGAGTTGGTATCTTGAAGCAGGCAAAACAGTTAGATTATATATCTGGTTTATATATCTGGTATTTATATATCTGGTACCGGGTTAGTATAAAAATATATTAAAGATCCGATTAAACTCTAAGCCTATCTACTGCTACCCATGATTTCTTCTAAGACCCTCTCATTTGTACTAGTACCTAACAAGCGTCTAATTTTGCTAGAAGTATTGGGCCTCCTTATGGTATTTTAGCGTGATAGCTTTGCAAGCCTATACTCTATGTTTAGGAAGTTTAAATCTTTATAGCTAATCGTCAGCTCTGCTTCAGGTGAGAAACGGAAGTGGCGTAATCTTTTACAAGTGACCTGGTATCAGATCAAAAATACTTACCAAAACCCGGTATTTCTATCTAATCCTGTCTCATCTTTCGCTGCATTTCCTGAAGCTGAGGTAGTTTTTTCATTATCTCATCCATATTCCCGCTTCCAGCAGCATCCAGAAGGCTGCCCATATCAGGCAACTGGGACAACATTTCCTTAGGGTTAATTTTTCTGCCATCTGGAGTAATTATGTCACCAGGATTCATTCCTTCCGGGCATTCGCCTTCCCAGGCAGCCTTGGATTTTGAAACTGATTTAGACTGACCCATAAGTGGAGGAGTAAACGTAGTAACAGAATCAATTGTATAACTCTCTTCAAAGTCTCCCTTTAGAACTGAACTTGAAGACATCGTACTTAGAGCAAGATTACAACTAACAGAGGATTTATATTCATTACCCGATTTCTTTATATCTGGTGATGAGCATCTTTTTCCCATGACCTGAGTACCAGTGTTTAGGATTTCAGAAATAGTCTTATCATCAATACACTGCTTCATTTTTCCTTCGGGTTTTCCATCAACTTCAATATTAACTTCCCAAAGGCCTGGACGAATGTCTGGAAGCTTTTCAGCTAGAGCAATAAGGGGATTTGCAGCTATAATGCTGATGGCACCAAGAACTTGAAGCCATTTCATAGCAAATTCTCTTTTAAGAAATTCTCGGCTTGTCTTGGTTCTAAAAATTTCAGCCATAGCAATTTTCTCCTCTTAAATTACAAGCAGAATCTAACATAACTTGGGAGCCATGCAAGCTTGTTGTTATACATTTAGACATCATTTTTAAGAGCTTTGGCAAATTATAATTTGATTTTGCGATACACTTCTTGGGATGAGGAAATTGAGGCGTATCTAAAATTAAGATGGAGAATATTTTATGCAAATACAACAAGCAAATACAGATAGTGGTCATTGTTCATTAAGCAGACGGGAGAAATTTTCCGGGATTGTTTCAGAAAAAAATCATGTCGTTAAACCAGAAAATAAAGAAACATTGAGCAATCGACTGGGTGATTTGGTGTCAGGTCTGGGGGTTAGTGAATCAGCAAATACTAAAAATAACAAAATAGTGGATATCGGAACAAATACAAAAAGCTTAAACGATCCATCAGTTAATCGCATTTTTGAGCAAGTACTAACTGTGGCTAGCAATTTTCTGCAGGCATTTAGATCACTTTTAACCCTTGCAATAGATTTATTAAAAGAAATAGTGAAAAACCCCGGGTCAGTTGAATCTCCAGTAACACCACCTCAAGATTCAGTAGAAGTACCCCCTCCAGTTGACTCTGTTCCAGATGTACCAAAGCCAGGAAATGAGTATCCAGACATGTCTGCTGAGTGGGGTTCTAAAGCGGAAAGTTTTCTTGTCCCAGGATCAGATGGACTGGTATCTGAAAGTCAGGTTCAGGAAGCGATTGTTAAATTCAAGGTATCAAGATTTGGAGAAGATGTATCGCGTGCTTTTGATGCTGAAATTAAACGTTCTCGTCAAGAATCAAGTGGTATGCAAACTATCCTTAAACGTTCTTTGAGTAATCTGGTTTCATCAAATAAGCTAAGCGAATCTGATGCGATTTCTATTTATTCCGTTTCGCACAGGGCTTCGCAACTTGACGATAGAACTGGTGCAGTTTCAGCAGTTAGAAGAGATGGAGCTGAATTAAAGGATGCAATAAGAATAAGCTCAGAGAATCTTAAGAAAATAGCAAGTGGTGAGATAGAATATGTTGTAAGATCGATAAGCTAGATTAAACAAAAAACAGGTCTCTGAAATAAAGATTCAGGGACCTGTTTTTTGCGAATTTTAAGCTTTACTCTTTGGCTTCAAGAATTTTTCCATCAAGAAAAAACCATCGACCAGCGGTCTTTTCAAAATATGCACGCTCATGGTGGGTATGCTCATTTTCCCCGGCTTTAAACTTTGCTTTAAATTCAACAGTCGCTTTCTGCCCATTTGAAGATTCTTTAGTCGATATAACCTCAAGTCCAAGCCATTCAGATTGTGAAGACCAGGCTCTGGCATCCCTTATATCAAAACGTTTTCGCTCAATAAGAGGAATAGATTTTAATAAATAATCCATTTCTCCAAGCGCATAGGCCGAGTACCTTGCCCGCATTAATGCCTCGGCACTTGGGGCATGTTTTATGCCCTTATGATAGGGTTTGCAGCAGGAATCATAACAAAGCCCACTTGAGCAAGGGCATGATTCTGTTTCTACTGTTGTGCTATCATCTTTTATATCAGTCATGGATTAGCCATTCAAAGTATATTACTGAATTATTAATGAATAGAGTGAAATATCTTTAGGAGTCAGCGCGACTCAGATAAGCTCCTTCATCGGTATCTATTACTACTTTGTCACCAACTTTTACAAAAGCTGGTACAGTAATACTTAGTCCAGTATCTGTAGTAGCAGGTTTTGGGGAATTACTTGCAGTAGCTCCCTTCATTTCTGGTTGAGTCTCGGCAATTGTAAGAATTACAGTCTTCGGGAGTTGAACTGCTATTGGGTTTTCATTGTAGGTAAGAACCTGAACACTCATATTGTCCTGAAGAAATTTTGCACTATCACCTAAAAGATCACTTGATATGGCAATTTGCTCATAGCTTTCTTCATTCATAAAGTGATGTCCAGAGTCGTCACTATAAAGAAAGGTTGCATTAAAGCTGAAAACATCAGCTGTTGGAATATCTTCCGTAGAACTGAAGCGTTCTTCGCACTGATTGCCAGTAAGTAAATTTCTTAAACGTACTTGAACAAAAGCTCTCAGGTTACCGGGAGTTCTGTGCTGAAAATCCATCACAGAATGAGGGGCATCCTTATAAACAATAACTTTACCTTTTCTGATATCTTTGGCTTTCATATGATCACTTGTTGAAGGGGTTTAATCGGTTTCAGGATAGGAAAAATGTAGCAAATTGTCAAAATTTAGACCATTTTTTTATTATTAAACGGTATTTATCTTAATTCCTGAATTCTGCTCCACCAAGCAGATACAAGCCAATTGTTCCAAGAAAGATGTTGGCTGACCAGGCTCCCATAAGTACCGGAATGAATCCTGCAGCAGCAAGAGAACCAAAAATCGCATGAGATACATAGTATCCAAAGCCAATAGATACGCCACCAATAAAACTTATAGTAAGTGAACCTGAACGAGCTGGGGTAAAGGCAAATGGCAAGGCAACAAGAGTGGCGATAATACATACAAGTGGAAATGCAATTTTGGATGCAAGATCAACATGATACCTGGTTGCAGGAACTCCCTCGGATTCCAGTTTCCTGATATATCTTTTTAACTCGCGATAACTGAAAGTTTCTGAACTTCTTTGAAGATCATATAATTCATCCGGAGTTTTTGAAGTGACAAGCGGAATTCGGGAAAAGACAGTGAGTGGAGCGCCGTTATCGAGGTTTCCTGATTCTACGGCATCATCAAGGGACCATCCAATGTATTCGGAATCATACCAGGCACCTTTTTGTGCATCGATTCGTCTCTTTAGTTTAAAGTCAGAATCAAAAGTAAGGGAAGTAATTGCTTCAATACGTTTTGAAGGGGCATCATAATATCCGATGTTTATAAAAGTATCTTTTTCTCTAAACCAGAAATTAGTTCGGCTGAAAGAGCCGGAAAGATGTTTCTGTTTAATGTCGAACTCAAATATTTTTTCTACCTGTTCAGTTGCTGTAGGTAGAATATATTCACCGTTTAGAAACATAATGCCCGATAAAACTGCAGAAGCAAGAAGAATTGGTCTGGCAATCCTGAGAATGCTCATACCACATGATCTCATTGCCGAGATTTCGCTCTTTTGTGAGAGTCTACCCACGCTTATTATCGTAGCAACAAGAGCGCCTATTGGAATCATAAGTTGTATGATAAGGGGAATTTTATATGCCAAATAGGTTAAGACTAAACCTATCGAAGCCTTGTGAGATAGAAATGTTTTAACACGTTCAAATGTATCAAACACAAGAAATAGACCAGTTGAAGCCAAAAGACAAAGTAAAAGCACAGAGATGAACTCGCTTAGCAAGTATCTTTCCAAAGTCCCCATACCGACAGTATTTCTGATTGCCATTGCGAATTTCGAATAGTTTTTATTATGTAATTTACTTGAACGATAACTTATCATGATTATTCCTGGTCTCTAACTTTTCGTAATTGACCAAGACGGAAACTTATACTCTGGACTGAAGTTACTATGGTATCAGTTACAGCGGTCCATTTTTCTGTGCCAACTTGTCTAAAGAGGATAACGCCAAGTAAAAAAAATGTAATATTGGGTCCCCACATCAATATCTCGATGCCAGATTTCTTCGTTTCGCTTATAGCTGAAACTATGGCAAATGAAATGTAGTAGGCGAGAATAAAGAATATCCCGGTAATAAAACTGAGAGTCATTCCCCAACGACTTCCGCCCCTGCTAGGTTGAATTCCCAGTGCCAGGGCCAGAAGACTTACACATAGGCAAGAAGCGGGCAGGACAAGTCGTTTCTGAAGTTCAACTCTGAGTCGTGCAGTATGATGCTTCCAGTGCTCTACTCTCTGTTCCAGTGTCTCACTCGTATCTTGATCCGATTCTTTTTCGACTATTTCAATAATATCATTATCAGAAAGCTTCTTTCGGTTATGGATTTCATTTTTTAATTCATATGTTCCCATTTCGCCTGTTTTTTTTCTTCGAAAGGTTTCATTGGATTCACTCAGCTCGGTTTCTGAAATGGTTATTGAATTACTGGAATATTGAGTTTGGGATAAGTTAGTTCCTGTTCCCTCATGCATTGATCCATCATAAAGTTGTATTTGAATGGCTCTTAATTCTTCATTTGAGCGTATACGGGCCTGTCCGGCGAAGAATATACGTTGGGATTCTGGTGATCTTCGGTCAGAAATAATTACATCTTTGAGCGGATCTCCCTCCCTAAGGACTTCTCTTGCATATATTGTAAGCGGTCCAATCTCGTTGAATGATCCAGCTATAATTCCAGAGCTTGCTTGAGCACTTGCTAGTCTGAACAATCCAAGTCCTAGTTGATAATTGGCCCATGGTCTGATTGAGAGAGAAACGATAGATGATAAAATTGTTACTATTATGGAGAAAATCAGAACGGGAAGAACAAGTTTTGAAAGACTTAGCCCTACTGAACGCATTACCACCAGTTCACTATCCGCAGAGAGTCTTCCGAAGGCTATTATTATTGATAGCAAAAATGCCATTGGAATGGCGAGCTCAAGAAATTGAGGAATAACATAGCTGAACAAGACAAGAATGTCAGAAAGTGAGGCCGTCTTGTTAACAATAAGTTCAACAAGTTTGAGGCTTCTTGCAAGAAACAGGAGACCTGTAAAAATGAATAATATGACAGCAAACGGGATTACCAGCTCTTTTATAACGTAGCGGTATAAAAGCGGTGGTAAAAAATTGCTGAACAGGGAGTAACGTTTGTTCCCTGGAACATCAGCGTTATGATGACCGATGCTTTTATTAGCCATTAAGTTAAATAACGCAAAAAATAATTAAGAGAACCCAAAAGGCTGGAGCGAATCTTTTATCTTATTATATAAAAACCAATTAGCTAGAACCAGATTAAAGATAGTCAGTAAAACATCACGACTAAAAAGATAAAAATACATCAAGGGATGAAAGACAAGGTTAGCTATGGAACAACCCTTCTTGTTCTTTCAGTATCTTTTCTCCTTTTTTTATCAGATTCTTTATCTTTTCTTTTCTTTTTTTCTGATGGTTTTTCGTAGAAGCGTCTTGCTTTCAACTCCTTGAATACACCCTCACGGATGAGTTTTCGCTTTAATACACGCATTGCTTTTTCAAGGTTATTGCCGCCTACGATAATCTCAATCATACCGAAACCAATTATTAGAAAATATAAAATTAATGTTATAAATAATAAAAACAACAGGATCCGAAGAAAGCCACTTTTATAAGTTATTTAGTGGGAAATATTTATTCAGCCTGCAGCGCACCTTCTTTACAAGAATGCGGAGTAATATGCAAAATTTTAATCGAAATTTTTAAATTATAATGGGCTTACATCAAATCAGAAGTAGGGTATAACCTGGGTCACAAAAAATTTTATTAAATCATTTTTTATTTATTGTTGTAACTGTGAAAAAAATTAATGAAGCTCTGAGTTTAGTTGAACTACTTGAATTTACAGTATTTTCTGCTGTCTCTGGCACTTCTGACCCTGAGGGCCCTTCAAGAAATTTACCCTTAGAGGGTCTCGGATTATCTCTATCTCAAATCAGGGATCTGCTTAGTGATTTTTTAGCAGAAAGCCAGAACAATATTTCGCTTCCCAGACAGAATTCAAATAACAAATCCAGTTCTTCGACTGAGACTGATTATGAGTATTCTTCAGCTAATAGTCAGTCAGGGAAGCACATCGGCCAGTTGAGACGCGGTCTTTCTTCCAGAATCCGACCGGTACCTGCTGAGGTTAGAGGGCGAGTCAGGGAGCTTGTAGACATGCTTGAAGAAGAAGAGGCAGGTGGAATTCAACAATTTGAAGAATCAATTGGGTGAGCTTTCTTTATATTTTTTAAAAACATAATTAGATTTTTATTGCCTCAAATGCGCCATTCTCTCCTGATTTTTGTAATTTTTATTTCAGCTTGCAGTTCTTTGTCAAAGAGTGTTTTCTCAGGTTCAATTGATTCTGGAGCTCATGATTCTGAAAACTTATCTATAGTGTCTATTGATCTGGAGGAGTCCGAAGCAAGATATTATTTCCTTACATCAGAGTTGCTTTTAAGGCAGGAAAAATTTGATCAAGGACTTTTAATGCTTGAAAAAGCTGATTCTCTTGTAAAGAATCCATCCCCAACAATTTTAAAGAGGCTTGTTCAATTATACCTGCGAGCCGGAAAACTTGCGGAAGCTCTAAATGTGAGCGAACGCCTTGTAGCTATTGCTCCAGATTCTACTGAAGCACTTCAGTTAAAAGCTGGCACATTAGGAGCTCTGGGAAGAATTGATGAAGCAATAATCAGTTATCAGGAATTGCTAGAAAAACAAAATCCACCCCAGGAAGAAGCATATTTGTTATTGGCGGGACTGCTTGTACAGAACAATAGAGTAAATGAGGCTGTATCTGTTTTCAGGGAGCTTATGGTTAAATTACCTGAAAGCTTTATTGCTCATTACTATCTTGCGAAACTTTATCTCTCCCTGGGCGACAAGCAGGCATCTATTGATTTTTATGGAAAGGCCCTGAAATTAAATCCAGCTGCTGAACAGGTTGAACTTGAACTTATTCAGGTTCTGGCTATGAATAGACAGATTGAGGCCGCGACCCGGCGATGTCAGCAATTAGTGAATCGAAGCCCTAATAACGCTCGCGCAAGACAGCTTCTGGCTGAGCTGTTGTTGGGGGATAAAAAAATTGAGCAGGCTCTCAGTGCACTTGAGGATGCTAAAAGTATAGGGACTGGAGGCGATGACATTGCTTTAAAAGTGGCATTAATAAAACTTGGCAAAAAAGATTATGAAGGAGCAGAATCAGAGCTTAATATACTTGTTCAGAAAAACCCAGAAAATCATGAAGCAAGATATTATCTTGCAACTGCTTATGCATCTCAAGGTCAGATCGAAGATGCTACACAATCATTAATGCAAATTTCACCAAAGTCAGAACTTTACAAAAAAGGCCGTGGCTTTGCTGCGTTTTTGCTAAGGCAGGAAGGAGAATTTTCCCGTGCATTGTCAATTGTTGATGAGGCCCTTGGCAAGTATCCTGATGATATTGAACTTTTATCTTACAAAACTTCGATAGAGAGAGAGTCTGGAGATCTTCACGCTTCAATTGAGACTCTTCGAAAAATCAGTAATATTGAGAAATCTAACGAGCAGCATTTATTTAATCTTGCTGTTGCCATTGATGAAATTGCAGATAGTGATTCGAAAAATGGTAATTCTCGCCACAAGGAAGAAGTTTTAAAATTAATGTCAAAGGTTATAGAACTTAACCCCTCCCATGCAAATGCTCTGAATTATATAGCTTACTCTCTTGCCGAAACTGGAAAGGACCTTGAAAGGGCAGAAGAGCTTGTACTGAGGGCGATAAGCCTTGAACCTGATAATGGTTATTTTATTGATACTCTTGGATGGATCTACTATCAGTCCGGAAAATATCAGAAAGCACTTATACGTCTTGAACGTGCTAACGAACTTGTTCCTTCTGATCCTGTAATTCTTGAACATTTGGGGCGTGCATATTTAAAGCTGGATCGCGCTGCTGAGGCTAGAAGAACCCTTGAGCGTTCTTATGAACTTCTTAGGTCCGATGAGAAGCAGGAGAAACTCATGATTGAGATAAGGGAGTTACTTGATTCTTTAAAATAAGCTTAAATGTTACAGTAAGATTAGTATTTTATTTAAGTATTGCATTTGCCCACCATTTTCATAGTAGGCCATAATGTGTAACGCTGTAAGAAACTTGATCAAAGCTCTTAATCTATTGAAAATCGTTGTTATTTTTTTAGTGTTCATATTACCTGCCTGTTCCCCGGCTAAACTTTATCTTGTACCTGATGAAAATCAGTTTAGTCCTCTTGCTGATGAAGAATATTCAGAATTCGTGGCAGGGATTAAAGGTAGCCATATAAAAGGGGAGAGTGGAAGCATAATTTATACTATAAAGCTTCGATCTCCAGTTCATTCGGCTTTGTTTGAACAGGCTCTGGTGTTTGCAAGAGATAACGATTCAAATACGATGATAAGGACGTCCGTATATTCCTCCAATTTTTCACGTTTATTGTATTATGCCGTCTTGAATAATGCTATTGGACTTACTTGTGATGCTATTAATGGTGAAGCAGTATTCTCAAGTAATGGCCTTTTTTATCTACCTGATTTGCCAGAATTACTTCACGATCCTAAACTATTTCTTTCTGTTTTACTTGGAAGATTACCGGATAATCTGGATAAAATAATCCTTAAAATCCAGAAAACTGATACAAC
Organism: Oligoflexia bacterium; assembly: GCA_035327825.1. Classification (GTDB taxonomy): domain Bacteria; phylum Bdellovibrionota_C; class UBA2361; order SZUA-149; family DAOLCO01; genus DAOLCO01. Next base: position 119,684 of record DAOLCO010000003.1, read on the forward strand.
TTCTGAGCAAGTAGCCAAAAAAGTTATTCTTAAAGCGAGTCTTCCGGGACTTGCCATAGAAAGCCTTTATGAAAATATTTCAGGATATGGTTCCTTATGGCATCCTGTACGACTTCTTGTTTTGCCAGATAAAACCAGTGGTAATTCAGGAAATGCAGAAAACAGCAAAAGCATGCAAGAAGCCAGGAGTATTCTTATAGAATATTCTTATACCAGTGAATCTGAGTTGTTATCTGGCAGGTTTATTCCTTCTAATATTATGATTACTCTTCCCGAAGATCGGGCTTCACTTGAGTTTATTGTCAGGCGTTTCTCGGACAAGATAGAGGGATCTTTCGACCAGTTATTTGATACGACTCCACCCGCAAGTTATCGGGTGATTTCAATTGATAAATGACAAGTAGCCTGTACAAATATTTTCTCTTATTGTAGAGTAAGCTGCGCACTTCTTGTTTAAAATTAGCGAATAGGGCTTTCGTTTTCTTATGGCTTCATTTTCATCGATTCCACTTCTTGATTTAAAACCACAGTATGAGTTACTTCGCGAGGAACTTGATACTGCAATGCTTCGAGTTGCTGAATCACAACAGTATATCCTTGGTCCTGATGTCAGGGCCTTTGAGGAAGAAGTGGCTTCATATCTGGGCGTGAAATATGCACTTGGCGTGTCTTCTGGAACGGACGCCTTGCTAATGGCGCTGATGGCGCTCGAAGTTGTTCCCGGAGATGAGGTTATAACAACACCGTACAGCTTTTTTGCTACTGCTGGTAGCATAGCGCGCCTGGGTCTCGTTCCACGCTTTGTAGATATCGATCCACTTACATTTAATATTGATCCAAACAAAATCGAAGAAGTTATAAATTCCAGAACAAGAGCAATAATGCCAGTTCATCTTTTTGGACAATCTGCGGAGATGGACATTATAAATGAAATAGCTTGTCGTCATAACTTGCCGGTCATTGAAGATACAGCACAGGCAATCGGATCTAAATATAACGGCAGGATGGTTGGCAGTATTGGTACTATTGGTTGTTTTAGTTTTTTCCCTTCAAAGAACCTTGGTTGCTTTGGTGATGGGGGTCTTGTAAGTACGGATTCGTTTGAATTGTATGAAAAACTTTTATCCATAAGAAACCACGGGCAGACTCCTGCTGAGCGCTACAAGCATATACGTCTTGGTGGAAACTTCAGAATAGATACGTTGCAGTCTGCTATTTTAAGAGTCAAGTTGCCACATCTTGATTCATGGCTTCAGGGAAGACGTAAAAATGCCAATATATACGGGGAGCTTTTCAAAGAGCATTTGCCAGAAGATGTTTTCAGCAGGGGAGATTTAGTCTTACCACAGGAAAAATCGCCTGCTTATCACACCTTTAATCAGTTTGTTACAAGAATTCCATTTAGAGACAGGTTTGTTGAAGCTGCAGGAAAATCTGGTGTTGGCGTTATGGTATATTACCCTTATCCACTACATACCCAGCCCTGTTTTTCTTCCCTTGGTTATGTTGAAGGTGATTTTCCTCAAAGTGAGAAAGCTGCAAAGGAAACGGTTGCTCTTCCAATCTATCCTGAAGCACCAACCAGTCATCTCAGAAAAGTAGTAGAGCTTATGGTAGAGACTGGTAGGGAAGAAGGAGTATGGTAAGCTAATATGGGCACATCAGAAGTAAAGAGAGTAGTTATAGGAGTTGTCGGTCTGGGATATGTTGGGCTACCCGTTGCAGTTGCCTTTGGACGAAAATATAAAGGAGTTGTTGGGTTCGATCTTTCAAGTTCCCGCGTTGAGGGCTTAAGGGAAGGAATAGATAAAAATGGAGACTTTAGTAAAGATGAGCTAAGTTCAAGTAATGTTCATTATACAACAGATCCTGAAGACCTTCGCAGGTGTAATTTCTTTGTTGTTGCTGTTCCTACTCCTATTGATGAATTAAAGAGGCCTGATTTAAGCCCCTTAATTAAGGCTTCTGAAATATTGGGTGGAGTTATAAGTAAGGGTGCAGTTATTGTTTTTGAGTCCACTGTGTATCCCGGAGTAACTGAGGATGACTGCGGTCCAGTGATTGAAAAGTATTCTGGACTTAAAAGGGGTTTAGATTTTAAGCTTGGATATTCGCCCGAAAGAATTAATCCTGGTGATAAAGCCCACAGGCTTGAGAATATAGTAAAGGTAGTAAGTGCTGAGGACGATGAATCTCTTGAGCTTGTATCGAGTGTTTATTCCTCAGTCATTGAAGCTGGAGTACATCGTGCTTCTTCGATCAGGGTTGCGGAGGCTGCAAAAGTTATAGAAAACACCCAGCGAGATTTAAATATTGCACTTATGAATGAGTTAGCCGTGGTGTTTGATCGAATGGGAATTTCTTCAAAAGAGGTCTTTGAGGCTGCTGGAACAAAGTGGAATTTTTTGCGATTTCAGCCGGGGTTGGTTGGAGGCCATTGTATTGGTGTAGATCCATATTATCTTACTACAAAGGCAGAGCAGTTGGGTTATCGTCCTCAGGTAATATTATCTGGTAGAAGGATTAATGATTCAATGGGTTCATTTATCGGGCAAAAAGCCATAAAGCTTCTAATTCATCGCGATAAAATGGTTAGAGGTGCTCGGATCGGGATAATGGGGCTTACATTTAAAGAAAATGTAAATGATATTCGTAACTCTCGAGTTCCTGATATCGTAAGAGAGCTTGATGAATATGGAGCAAGTGTTTTGGTTTATGATCCTTTTGTCTCAAATGATGACTCTCTTCATGAGTTTGGTATTAACCTTTCTAGTGAAGAAACCTTCAGTAATCTTGACGTAATAATACTTGCTGTTTCCCATCAGACTTTTGTTGATAGTGGAATAAGAAATATTACATCAAGGTTCCGATCAACTGAGGGTAGTTTTTCCGGAGTTCTGCTTGATGTCAAGGGCGTGTTTTATAATACTGAAATGCCTGATTGGTTAACGTATTGGGCGTTATAGATTTTGGAATAATTTGATGTCTGGTATGAAAATAAAGGAAATTTTAGGATCACAACTGAAGCCAGAAGCGAGGTGGATTGTTACTGGTGCAGCTGGTTTTATTGGTTCGCATATTGCGGAAGTCTTGCTTGAGCTTGATCAGAAAGTTACCGGCATTGATAATTTCTCTACCGGTAAAAAGGAAAATATTGAATATCTTGATTCATGTGACAAGAATAATCTTTTTGAGTTTCATGAGGTTGATATTTGCGATGAGCCTAAGTTAGTCGATATATTCAAGGGTGCAAGTTACCTGATTCACCAGGCGGCACTAGGATCTGTTCCTCGTTCGATACAGGAGCCTATGCTTACGCATGCATCAAATGTAACCGGATTTCTTTCTGTACTTAATGCTGCCAGAAAAGCAGGAATCAAGAGGGTAGTTTATGCTTCATCCAGCTCTGTTTACGGTGATTCTGAAGAATTGCCAAAAGTTGAGGAAAGGGTTGGACACGTACTTTCTCCATATGCGGCGAGCAAGATGTGTAATGAAGTATATGCTGATGCTTATAGCGCCTCTTATGGTATTCAGGCTGTTGGACTAAGATATTTTAATGTTTTTGGCCCAAGGCAGGATCCTGAGGGGCCATATGCGGCAGTGATTCCGCGCTGGCTCGAGTCCTTAAGAGTTGGTGTGCCTTGTGTTATTTATGGAGACGGGGAGACAAGCAGGGATTTTTGTTTTGTTTTGAATGTCGTTCTTGCAAATTTGACGGCTGCTCTTACTGAGAAATTGCCTTCATCTCATAGTGTTTTCAATGTTGCATGCGGTGAGAGAACAACTTTAAAAGAACTTTATGAAATTATCGCTAAAGAAGTGTGTAAAATAACTGGTCGCTCAAGAATTTCCGATCCAGTATTTGAGCAATTTCGCCAGGGAGATATACGCCATTCTCATGCTGATATTGCCAAGATATCTAACACATTGAATTATAAGCCACTTTTTTTAATCCATGAGGGTTTGGCCCAGACAGTGGCAAAATATTTAAATGCTTGAATTAACAAGTATTTGGAGTAAAATGCCGACTTTCGCTTTGTGGGGTTTGGGAGTAGAAGATGAATCGGTTGTAATTATACATGGCATAACCATTAGGCAAGTATTTGCAGGGGTTATGTTAGTATATTCGTTCGGGTTTATTTGTTTACTTAATCTCAGAAGTTTTTAATTATTAAGATTTTTTGCTGACCCAGGACGCATAAAATTTCCAGGAGCTTATAAGTTTGGCATTTAAATTTGTGAAGCGGTGTGGGAGATTTGTTCAGGATTATGCTACTTTTGTAAGTGAGCTACCTGATTCCTTTTCTGAAATTGGAGCAATGCTTCCAAGTTCTGCTCATCTGGCAAAGGTGATGGTTGAGCCTCTTTCCTCAACTTCTAAACCATCTCGCATTCTCGAAGTTGGCCCCGGTACGGGTCCAATAACTAAAACAATAGTCAGTTTGCTGAAAAAGAATGATGAGCTTGTTGTTTGCGAAATTAATTCCAGATTTATGCGGGGCTTAAAGAACACTCTTTCTTCCAGAGATGATTTTAACAGAAAGAAAGACCAGATAAATTTTTTTGAAGGTTCAGTTATTGATCTTCCAGTAGATCTGGTAGGTGATGGATTTGATTTTATTGTTTCCAGTCTTCCGTTTCATAATTTTACCCCGGAAATGGTAGACGTCTTTTTTTCTTATTTTAATCAAATACTCAAAGAAGGCGGTACTCTTACTTTTTTCCATTATGCCGGACTAAAAAAACTTTCAGGTATCTCACTTAAAAAGCAGATAAGAGAAAGGGTAAAAGGCGTAGATGCTGTAATTTCAAAATGGTGCGATCAGGCCGAACAAGGCGGTGAGGTAGGACGAAAGGTATCATATCTGAATCTACCACCCGCAGTATCCGTTCGATTAAAAATGCCTTGCAAGTCTGCCAACAGGTCTTTCTAGTTTAAAATCCTCAGTATTATAATAAAAATTTAACCAATTTTTTGTTTTTGCTCGTTAATTCTGGTACTTCACCGGCATGGCCTATTTTAAACACGAATCTTCATACGTTGATGAGCCTTGCACGATTGGAGAGGGTACCAAGATATGGCACTTTTCACATATTATGGAGGGTGCTGTAATTGGAGATAATTGCAATATTGGCCAGAATGTCGTCATTTCCAGTGGGGTTGTCCTGGGTAACAACGTCAAGGTTCAGAATAATGTATCAATCTACACTGGTGTTGTATGTGAAGATGATGTTTTCCTTGGTCCATCAATGGTTTTTACTAATGTTATTAATCCCAGAAGTGCTTTTCCCCGACGTGATAAGTATCTAGAAACAAGGGTAGCAAAAGGAGCTACAATCGGCGCAAATGCAACTATAGTTTGTGGTAATGCAATTGGTGCTTATGCTTTTATCGGAGCTGGATCTGTAGTTACAAGGGAAGTGCCATCATATGCTCTTATGGTTGGAAATCCCGCCAGGCACATTGGCTGGATGAGCGAGGCTGGATCAAGACTGGAATTTGATAATAGCAACTTAGCTCTTTGTACCCTTACGAGGGAAAAGTATCTCTTTAGTGATAATAAGGTTATTAAAAGTTAAATATATTTTGCTTTGAAGGGAATTTTCTGTAGATTAGGCCTTATTTGTTATCTTTTTTTTCAGGCCAATTAATATTCGATAGTGAGGGAAATTTATGGCAGAAACTAATCAGAAAATTACACTTCATGGAAATCCGATAGAAGTAAGTGGCAAGTCGCTTAAAGTGGGTGATAAACTCCCTGATTTTTTGCTTTCAAACCAGGATTTAAAAGACTCAAAACTTTCTGATTACTCGGGCAAGATTCTTGTTTTATCTGTAGTCCCTAGTATTGATACACCAGTATGTCAGGTTCAGACGAGGCGTTTTAATGAAGAGGCTATAAAGCTGTCTGATAAAGTTGCCATACTTACTATAAGTCGGGATCTTCCATTTGCCCAGAAACGTTGGTGTGGAGCTGAGGGAATTGAAAGAATTGAATGCTTAAGCGATTACAAGTATCGCTCGTTTGGAAAGTCTTATGGTGCTGATATTGAAAATATTGGCTTATTGGCCCGGGCAATTTTTATTGCAGATTCATCACAGGTTCTTAGGTATGTAGATTATGTCGATGAAATAAGTCATGAGCCAGATTATGATTCTGTAATCAGGGTGATTAAGGATTGTTTGGAAGAGTAGTTTTATATTGGTATGATTATTTTCATATAAATATTATAGACAGGTAATTTGGTCAGGTTATGGAAGCAGTTTTACACAACCTGAACATGAAGTTTGCTATAAAATATTCTTAATCATCAATATCTTCATCTGGATCTGTCTCGAGCAATGTTACTTCAGTAAAGTCCTCATCTGAAGCTTCCCGAAGCTTAAGCACCTGAGAATAGCTCCATGATATGGAGAGTGATCCAAATGCAAGAAAGTCCGAGACAGAGGAAAAACCAGTGGCAACGTCAATTTTATCAAGCAAAGCGTCTAATTCTGCAACAGGATTGAAAAAATCAGAGTGACAATGACTTGGTAAAACTTGAGTCACTAATGGGGTTAGAGTTTCAATGCTACCAAATGATGAAACGCTAATTCTCAATGCTTTTCTGTAGAAAATTTGCTGGTAAGAGCCCTTGTTATGCTCGAGACCATACACCGATTCTGAGTCGGGGGAATGAGGGGATTCTTCCTGAAACATTCCACTAACAAATTCTCGAATAGCGTCTTTCTCAATTTGGGCGGTAAGGGCTATGGAGGAAAGCACTGATGAGAAGATGTAAAGGAGCTCCAGCCGTTGTTGGTTGTTCTGAATTGAATTACTTCCATTTCTGGTTTTAGCATTCTTTAAAGCAGATCGAAAACATTCTTCCCAGACGTATTTCAGAGAACTTTTATTGCAGACCAGGGCTCCTCCACGAAAAATAATCTCGTCAGCTTTATGAACATGCACTCTGTATTCGGGCGGATCAAAGTCTCGAAGCCATGTATTAGGCCGGTTTGTGGCCGGATAGCCACTCGCCTTGATTCTTTTTGCTTCCCTGTTAAGCCCAACAAGAAAATCAATTGCGCTAATACTCATTATTAACCTTTCATAAATATAGGTAAAAAACTGCAACCATCACCATTCAGTAAAGTAAAATCTGAAAGGTGATAATCAAAAACTAGCTACCCGGGTAATAAATGAAAGATCAAAAATAAAGGGCAGTTATATTGTATTTAGGGTTTAATATCAAATTTATAGTTTTTACTTGGTAGTGGTTATGATAATAGTGTATTCATGAGAAATTATTGGAGTAATTCTGAAAGAATAGAAGATTAAACCGACAATCCTAACATACCAGAATATATGACTAAATTAATTCGAAAAAACTTGATCAATCTAAAAAAAAATATATACCCTAATGATTAAATCTATGAATGCCGCAACTTCCAGACTAGAACTAGCTCTTGTACCACTAATGGATCAAGTGCCTTATCTAAAGCATAACCTCAATGCGCGTGCAATTTAAGCGCTAGGTGATGAGCTTGGCTCCATAGAGGACAAGGTTGAAAATCTGATTTTAGAGCTGGAGAAGGCAATAGATTAAGGTGACAATCTTGAGAATTCCTGAAAAGTTTCAGGTTGAAAGGATACTGTCGTGCATTTCGAGGATAATTCGCTTAAAGCGTAAATGGATAAAGAAAAATATCATTTGTTACTTGGTATAAGAAGACAAAGGAAGTATAGCGGAAAGCGCGCTGTATTATTGCTATTATCTTCATTTCTGTCATTGGCTTCTGGTATTTATTTATCTGCTATTATCTTTCCAGTTAAATCTTTCACAACCCTTGGACTTTGGTTCGCAGCTCAGTTGATACTTGCACTTGGTATTTTTCAATCTTTTCTATTAATCCATGAAGCTGGACATCAGACACTTTTTAAAAATAAATCTATAAACAAAATCACAGGATTAATTTGTTCATTATTCTGTTTTATTCCATTTTATCCCTGGCAATTCATTCACTCTAAACATCATAGATGGACAGGATGGAAGGATGTAGATCCAACCACTTCAAAAGCCCTTAAGAGGGAGCTTCCTTTTTATCAGGAATTTATCCTTGATAAAGCATGGATGTTCTGGATTCCGGTATTCTGCCCTATTTATGTATTAGATAATTTCTGGAACTTGCCAAGACTTTTTAAGCTTACGAGTAGCAAATCAATGCATTTAAAATTCGTATTAAGTATTCTAATAATTCTTTCCTTCTGGATTATTGTGTGCAATTTGACAAGTTTTTTCTTCATACTTCACACTTACGGACTGGCATTTTTATTTGTTCTGTTTATATCAGATCCCCTAATGCTCAGTCAGCACAGTCATATTCCTCAGGAACTTTCCCAGGGAAATCCAGTAAAACCATTTTCTTTTTATGAACAGGATGTATTTACAAGATCACTAAGATTTCCTGATTGGGTAAGTAAATATATCTTATATGGATTTGACAGACATGAAGCGCATCACGTTCTGCCTTCCATCCCTGGTTATCAATTGCCTTATATAGAATTAAAAACAGAGAATGATATTGCCGCCCTTAGGTGGTTAAAGCTCGCAAAAACTATACCTGGCCATAAATTGGTTTTCTTAACCAGAGAAGAAACAGGAATATGGCTTTAAATCCCGATTTCTACACAAGTGCCATATTTGCAATAAGTATAGTTTTGATTTTTACCTTTGCTGGAATAATTCAGGTTTTCTGGTTGAAGTCAGTGTTTTATAAAATGTTAATTTGGCCGCTGGATCTTGGTTTAAGTTTCCGAAGTAAAAGAATATTTGGTGACAATAAAACCGTGGGTGGAATTATCCTAATGTGGCCTTTAACATTTTTAATGATGTTTTTTTGCTTTTTATTCGTGAAAAAAAATGATGTAGCGCCAATTATTTATTTGGATAATCCGGAAGTAGGCTATCAAATAGTTTCAAATTCTGATTATCTCATAATTAGTTTTATAATATCCACTGGATATATTGCAGGAGAGCTTTTAAATTCATTGATAAAAAGACAGCTTGGTATCAAGCCAGGTGATCTTACGAGCAATAAAAAATATAAAATTTTTCAGATTATAATTGATCAAATTGATTCCGTACTATTCAGCTTGATTTTGTTTTCCCTGATAGTCAGGATAAATCTGGTCTTTTTTCTGTTAATAGTAACTATTGGATCACTGGTTCATATGCTTTTTAATGTTCTCCTTTTTAGAATCGGATTAAAATCTGAAGCAAGGTAAAATGCTGATTATATCATGGTTTAGATACTGCCTGATAGTGATAATATATGGAGTTTTATATCCATTATATTGTAAGATGTTCGGTAGAGATATCTGCTGGGAATTCTCTCAAAATAATGCTCGTCAAGCCCTTAGGGTTCTTGGAATTGATGTTAAGTGCACTGGCCTTGATCTGGTTAAGAATTTTTCCTCTACTGGCTGTATTATTGTCTCAAATCACAGATCCTGGTTTGATTCACTGGCCTTATCCTCAGTTCTTCCCTTTAGAACTCACTTTGTAGCAAAAAAATCATACTTTTCTGTTCCAGTTCTTGGACAATGGCTTAATTTATATCAGCATATTCCAATTGACTATACTTCTAGTACGCCATTAAAGCTTTCAAGCCTGAAATTCATAAAAAATTTTTTAAATTCTGGTCACATAATTGCAATTTATCCAGAGGGTACCAGGTCTTTAACAAGAGATCTTTTACCGTTTAAGCGTGGAGCATGGTGGTTAGGATTCAGAAATAAAATCAGCATTATTGAAGCTCAAATTTGTGGATCAGAGAAAGTTTGGCCGAAAGGTGCAAGTATTTTTGAATTAAAAGCAGGCACAATTTTTATTAACTTTAATAATTCATACTCGGTTGTTGATGATAAGGGTTTGGAAGTCTTAAGCAAAATGAATTTTGGAAATTTGAAGTTTAAATAATTGTGAATACAAAAGAACAGAAAAATAATAGTTTAAGTATTATAAATTTTGATCATCTTAATGAGCTCTCAGTCGAGGTTGGAGCTAAGGGCAGGGTTTTATCTCAACTTAAGATTAACAAAATACCTGTTCCTGAAACATTGGTAATTCCAAAACTGGATATATTTAATGATGTCGAGGTTGAAAGATGTGTTAATGAGATACTTGCATCAAAACTCTTGTCAGCAAATAAACTAATTGTCAGGAGTTCTGCAAACGTAGAAGATGGCAGTTACCACTCATTTGCTGGTCAATTTAAATCTGCAAGATGTGACAGAAATTTTAAAAGTATAGTTGAAGCCATAAAATTGGTTTTGTCCTCTGGGACAAATTCTCATACAGTATCATATATAAAGCATTTTAGTAAAAGTTTTGAAAATATATCCTTGCTAATACAGGAATTTCACTCTGCATGTATAAGCGGCGTAGCTTTTACCAGACATCCAGTAGATCCTTATAAAAAGGGATTGTATACTGAATGGACGGAAGGAGATTTGGAGCATCTTGTTCAAGGAGAAATAACACCACATAGTGAGATAATAGTAGATGGAGTTGATCCTGAAAAATTTCCAAAAGATTATGCAAATCTACTGTGCAAATATTCAGGTGAAATTTGCAAAATCCTGAAGTCTGAAGCTGACATTGAATGGTTGGTAAATATTGATGGCGAATTAATAATTCTTCAAGCAAGACCTATAACATCGATTAATAACAAAAGACCGCAAAGTATTCTTCTAAGAGACAATATAGGTGAGAATTATCCTGAAATTGCCGTACCATGCCTGGTATCACTTGCAAGCAAGTCATATTATTACTACTTCAGATCGCTTGCAAAAAGTTTTGGTTTTGGAACTGATCTGATTAATAATCATGATGATAAGTTTAAGGCAATCCTTGCAGCGGAAAATGGCTATTTATGTTATAATTTAAAAGCTATTTCAGATCTGTTTTTGTTAGTGCCATTTTTTGGAAGATATTTATCGAGCCAGTTTTATAAGTTTATAGGAAGTGAAGAGGGGGATATTAAGACCATAAGTCGGCTTGCCAGGGCCAATTTTATTAAAGATTCATTTCAGGCAGTTTATTCAATTAGTTGCACTCTTTTCAATTTATGTAAGTTAAAGAATAATATTCAAAAGTTTGTTCTTAGAGTTGATAATTTACATAGGAATGTTTTAAATAATTCAACTCTTCATAGCCTGGAAGATATCTCCAAATTATTTTCAGAATTTTTACAGATTCGATATTTTGGATGGTACGGACCTGCATTTGCTGATGCAGTTTGCATGATTACTGGTGGGATTCTTTCAAATGAATTGATAAGGAAAATAAAACCAAATTCATCTCCTGTAGCCTCTGAATTTTCACTACTTTTATTGGAGATAAGGCAAGATAAAGCTCTTTATAAAATTTTTAAAACTGAATCTGAGCAGTCAATTTTAGATGTTATTACTTCAAGTGATTCTAAGTCTTGTATTAGTATCAGAAATTTTTCTCGGAAATGGGGCTATAGAAGGCCTGGAGAGTTGCTACTTGTCGTTCCTGACTTTGAGGAAGAACCTCTAGCTTTAATAAATCTTATAAAGCAAAGATTAGATAATGATCACGAGATTAAAAATTCAAATGCTGATAGTGATATCAGGTTTGCATTCTCCGGTGGTTATCTTTTAAGTAGACTATACTTATTTGGAGTTAATCAAAGGGAAGTAGCAAGGCTATCTCAGGCTAAGTTATACAATGCGCTAAGAAAAATTCTTCTCTCACTTGGACATATTCTAGGAGATAAATGCATTTTATCTGAAACAAATGATATATTTTATCTTACTATCGATGAAATTGAAGGAATTTTGTCGGGAACATTTTGGGACTGGCTTCAATTAAAAGAGATAATTGAAGTGCGAAAGCAGTCTGCTATAAGGTATTTAGATAAAAGCCCCTTGTTTCCGCTTTTCAGAAATACAGATTTTACTTCAAATATTTTTAAAAAAACAAACTCAAAAAAATCATTTTCTGTATCAAAAGTGATTAAAGGAACAGGAGCATCGGCAGGAGTTGTTCAGGGGATGGCACAAGTTGTAACTAATCCGGATGAAATTATTAATGATTCAATTGTTATTACAGCCCACACTGATCCTGCCTGGGTTCTTTATCTGCCATTAATTAAGGGCCTTATTGTAGAAAGAGGTGGGATACTCTCTCATGCCGCCATAGTTTCTAGGGAGTTTAATGTTCCAACTATTGTTGGTGTTCCTGGAGCTATGGAGACGATTCAAAATGGTCAGATCCTTGAAATAGACGGGGAAAAGGGTGAAATACGCATTATATAACTATTTAAAGACCCGATTTCCGATAAGTCATTGGGGGGGGCTTGTAATTTTATTTACATTTGCGGGCTCTCCCTTAAGTAATAGTTATCTTCTTCTAGTGAATTTTTGTATTTCGCTTTGTTTTTTATTTAGTTTTAGACTGCTTGATGATTTAACATCTCTAACTGAAGATAAATTACGTCATCCGGAGCGAATTCTTACGAGGCTTTCTGGTCATAAATTTTACTGGTTTGTCTCAATATCCCTGTCACTGATTCCAAATTTAATTATTTATCTGAAGGGTAAATGGATAATATGCATACTTTATCTATTAATATATTTATTTAATTTTAAATTTCCATTTCTCAAGAGTGGCATTGGCGGTAGCAAATTATTTACACATATTTCTTTATTAAAGTATCCATTTCTTCTTCTGCTGCTAAATATTAATTCAGACTTGGTGTTATATGAGAACCTGATTTTTTATCCATTTCTAACAATACCATTTATAATAAACGAAAATCGGAATGTAATATGGCCATTTTATGTCAGCGGAGTGGCAGTTTTGCTACTGAAAATTCTATAGATAGAAAGCTACTTGAGAGTGTAAATTGCTTGTCGTGCGGATCTGATTCCTCCATGTTCTTTATCAACGCAAAAGATGATTTATCTGGTATGCCAGGACTATTCACTTTTGTTAAATGCTTAGACTGCAATCTTGTATATCAAAATCCAAGAATTACTTTAGATAACATTCCTGATTACTATGATGATAACTATATTGCATACAGGAAAAGATCTGATTGGGGAATATTAAGTAGATTCCACAAGTCATCCATGTATAAACATGATCTTGATAAATTGAAACTCATTTCAGAATTTATAAAACTGGATCAGTCCAGTAAATGTCTGGATCTTGGCTGTGCAACTGGTTCATTCCCGGCTTTGTTGAATAATAAATTTTCATGTGAATCATGGGGCTTGGATTTTAAAGATTTTTCCACGGAATGCAGAGCAAATAATGTTTCATTTATCAAGGGAACAGTCTCTGAAATGCCTTTTATGAAAGAGTGCTTTGACTTAATTACAATGTGGCATTTTCTTGAGCATGACTATGATCCTCTTGATACACTTAAAAGATCAAGGCAGTTTTTAAAAAAGGGGGGGTATGTAATTATTGAGGTTCCTGCTCTTGATTCACTTTCTTTTAAGGTATTTAGAAGTGTTTGGCCAGGATTGCAAGCACCTCAGCATACTGCTTTGTATTCTAAAAGTTCACTTCTCAATGTAGCTACAAGGGCAGGTCTTAAAGTAGTAAAGCATCTACCATATGGTGCATTTCCTCCATTTTTCTACTGGTATGCTGGTGTGGTTTTTATTTTTAATAGAGGAAATGGTGTTAACTTCAGAAGGCATATTCCTTATTATTTTCTGTCCCAAGTGCTTACCAAGCCTTTATTCTACTTATTTGATAGGTGTAATATGGCCATGCAAACGATTATCTGCAGAAAAGATATATAGATAAAATGTATTACATAATTTGTGGTATTATTGTCTGGGTGCTCAGTTTTTTAGTGGTATTTATTGTTCTTGTGTTTCATTTGGTTACCTTTGGTTATTCCAGAGAATGGTCAAGGAAAAATCTTATTTCACCATTATCAAAAACTTTTTTAAGATTGGCTAAAATTGAAATGGAGATAATATCTTTGGTTGATGTGCCAAGTGAACCTGTAATCTATATTTCAAATCATACATCTCCATTTGATGTTTTTGCAGTAGCAGCTATTGCACCTTCTGATACCTACTATTTTCTTTCCAAGCGTACATGGTTTCATTTACCTCTTTCTGCATTAGCATTTTTGAGTGGAGTGTTTTACCTTTCATCTCAAACGAATAAAAAAAGTAGAACAAGGACATTTAAGCGAGCAGCAGAATTTCTTTCCAGATCTGGGAAAAGTGTATTTCTTACACCTGAAGGAAAAATGGTACAAACAGGTCAGATTGGTTCATTTAATAAAGGAGCATTTCATCTTGCACTTAAGCTTAAACGACCTGTTGTTTGTGTATATATTGATGCTAGGGATCATTCAGGTAAAAAGAACTACGGACTTAAAGGGCCATTAAAATTGAGGCTTTATTATTTTAATGTAACAAATCCTCCTGAAACTGATATTAACGAAAACTCGATTGATGATTTAAGAAAGTATCACATGAATTTATACAAAACCTTTGAGAGTCGATCAGATTTAATTTTCAATTAATATTCAATATTGACAGAGCCATTATCAACATTGATATTAAGCTTATTGGGTATGTGAGCCATTAGGCGACCTCCCCAGTATATTTTGGTGGCGCATATACTGAACTCCTATGTGGGTCTTTCCAAATACGGAAAACCATACTGCGTTCAGTATATAATGAACTTTATGATGAGATTCTGAAAATCGGAAATTCTAGTAACGTCCACTATATGGAAATTTATATCAAGTTTATGTACTTTGTTGGTTCAAAAATTAAATTTGCAATTTTGATATTAAGCGTAGAATTAAAAATTAAAAGTTTTCATTAATACAATTATGAGTTCAGGAAATACTAATTCAAATACAATTTCAATTATTATTCCATTTTTTAATGAAGAAAAATCTCTACCAATATTAATTCAGGAAATTTGCGATACTCTAGGAGATTATTCATTGAATCTCATACTTATTAACGACGGCTCAACTGATAAGTCTGAAGAAACATTAATTTCAATTTTTAAAAATAATAATTATAAGAATATTAGTTTCAAACTGGTTACCCTTAGCAGAAATTTTGGTCATCAGATTGCAATCATTGCCGGTCTGCATGAATCTACAAAAATTTCGGATTATTTTGCTGTTATAGATTCTGATCTGCAGGATAATCCTGCGGATATCGCTTGTATGGTAAGGGAGATTGATAAGGGATATGATTGTGTGTACGCAGTTAGAAAAGCTAATTCTCAAAATATTTTAATAAATTTATTTACAGATTTATTTTATTATCTTCAGAATAAAATTTCACGGTTACATGTGCCAAAAAATGCAGGTACATTTTCTGTATTCACAAGCCGGTTTAAAGAACAGCTTTTGAGGATGTCAGAAAAAGAAATTTATTTTCCTGGCATAAGAGCATATGTGGGTCTGAATCAAAAAGGTATACCTGTTACCAGAAGAGTTCGTTCATTTGAACTATCTCGAGTTGGAATAATAGGACTTGTCGATCTTGCTCTCAATGGAGTTCTAAGTTTTACAAATTTTCCATTGCGGTTGATATTTATTACTGGTTTAATAATTACAGTAACATGTTCCATCCTTGGTGTTGTTCTATTCTGGCTTAGAGTTTTCTCAATTACTACGATACCTGGAGTAACATCTGTTTTAATAGCTATTGTCGCTTTGTTTGGTATACAGTTTATGTTTTTGGGTATTGTCGGAGAATATCTTGGTAAACTTTTTATAGAAAGCAAGGCTAGGCCAATATATTTTATTTCAAGAATTAAGGATTTTTAATGAAAAAGAGCTCCAGCTCGGACTACTTTGAATCAAATTCCCATAAATATATGGAGAGAAATTATAATGAGCTTACGGAATACATTTTCAGTAAACTTTCATTAGAAAAAACTTTCCATGAAACAGATATTGCTGTTGAATTTGGTCCTGGAACTGGCAGATTTACTGGGCCAATTTTCGAGAATTTTAATAAAATTATACTGATAGAGCCCTCTAGATACTATTGCGAACTTTTGCATCAATCATTTTGCCTAGACAAATTCCCTGATAAAGAAATTCTTATTCGAAATGAATCTCTTAAATCATACTTTGATAATTTCAAGAAATTGAATTCCACAGAAGCAAAAAATGTCTATATATTTGGTTTTCATTTGCTTCATCATCTTGATAAGTCAGAAAAGGAGTCATTATATACTTTTATTCGTGATCATGGTTGCTTATGCTTACTTGTAGATCCATATTATTTGAATCCTCTGATTCTGATTCAGATTTTGATTACACCAAAGATGCAATTTAAAGAAGAGTATAGATACTTGTTAATCAATAAAAAATCTCTTAAAAAGGAATTAAAAAAATTTCATCTTTCTTTATTTGATTATTGTAAAGTTGTTCCTGTCGCACCATTTCTTATCCAGAAGCTTCTTTTGAATAATTCGATTAAAACAATCAATCTTCTTGAAAAAATTGCTTATATTCTCCCATTTCTAAATTCATATCACGCATATTTAATTGGATCATCTAAAGATGAGTATAACAAGTTTACTTAATTTCTTCTTTTATGAGATGCATTCATCAATTCATTCAAAACCCAGAATGAGAAGAATTATTAATTCACTTTTTATACTTCCGTTTACACCTTCTACTATTATTGACTATGGTTGTGGATATGGAGAGCTAATAAAATATATAGAGACAACTTCTTTCTCGTATAACGGATTTGATAATGATTATTCAAGTGTGAATATAGCTCGGTTAAGACTTAAAAATAGAGTTAATTCAAGAGTTGAGCTGGTAAATGATGTCTCTGATGTCTCATTTTGCTCTAATGTTAAGGATAGTGTGCTAATTTTTAACGGTGTATCTCACCATCTCGAAGAAGAATGTTTTAACAGTGTAATTCAAACTACAAACTGTTCTGCCATTATTATTCTTGATCATGATGGATCTAAGGAAAAATTAAGCAAGATTCAAAATATTTTCCAAATATTGGATAAGGGTAAGTATATTCGCCCTAAAAATTATTTTGATAATATTAGTAATTACAAATGTATTAGTTCGGAGATATTTTACATTCCCTCTTTGTTGGCTCCTTTTTGGAGATATTTCATGAATGTTTATGTTAAAATTGATTCCTAGAATACATTTATGAAGTATTTCTTCCAGATTTTGTTTAAATCTCTTGTCTTTAGTATTATTCTAAATGGCACTTCACTTTATATTTTCACGATACATAGTTCTATCTCAGAGGTTCTATATTCTGAACATGATGAATATCTGTATTTACCCGAATCCCTAGAATATGGAGGACTCTCACTTAATAATATTAAAATGTTGACTTCGATATCTGGTATTAAAGATCCACGTGTTGATCAACAACCACATAGATTAATTAAAATTTTACTTGGTAAAATTGGATATGCAGCTGGATTTAGCATACTATCATTTAACATTTTTTTGGATCTTATATTCTGTGCTTTATCATTTCTGCTATTTAATCTGACATTTAACAAAATTTTTTTGGGATATTCTGACCAAAAAATATTTTTCTTCAACGGTGTTGATTTTTTAACTTTATTGTTTCTTGCTCAACCATGGCTAATAAATCCATTATTTATAATTGATACATTTCTACTCCCTTCAGTTGATAATTATTCAAAAATTCAGCTTTTTGGACTATACCCGCAATCTTATCCATGTATTCCAGTTATGAGATCAGTAAATACTCAGGCAAGTTATCCATTGATTGCACTTTCGCTTTTTTTCCTGTTTTCAAAAAGATCTTTATATGGAATTGTTCTTAGTGGCTTGTTGGCAGGCTCTCTTATATATGTTTATTTTTTTTCATGGATATTTCTTTCGTCAACTGCAGCTATTTTTTTGATTATAAACTCTAGGGCAGTAAAAAATACTTTAGTAGTTAAATATAAATATTTTCTTATCTTTACAGGTTGTTTTGTTCTAATAAGTATTCCTGGCTTAGTGAATATATTTGAATCATCTCTTTCTAGCACTTATCAGATTCCATCTGAAGTTCCCAAATTTATCTTTGTTTCACCCTTGTTGATTATAGTTGCATTTATTATTGGCTTGAAGGGACTAAAAAAAAATAGTTTATCAATTGATTTTTTTCTTTCTCTTTTAATTAGCACCTCTATAATCATGAATATTCAGGTTGTAACAGGCAAACTTTTAACTCCATACCATTTTCTTCTCTTTTATGCTGTGCCATTTCTCAGTGTGCACTCTTTGGCGGCAATAATCGATAAATTTCAAAAAAAGTCATTTCTAAAACATGCTTCGATTACTCTTCTGTTTTGTGTATTTGCATTTAAAATAGTTTATCAACATTTTTATACGATTGAACGATTTTATAAAGAGCAGGAAACAATTGAACTTATTGATTATATCAAATCATTAGAAACCGATAATGAGGTGTTTGCAATGTTTCCGTATTCGGATCCTTCCGGACATTGGTGGTCAATTTATCCCTCACTAAGAACTACTCCATATTATATTCAGTACTTATCAGAAAAGCCCATATTTCCATTTAATTATGAGTACATTAACCAGGAGGAGCAATTATATATAAATTATATGATTTACAATCTCTTTCGGGGTGATAATCCAAATTTTGATAATTATGTTAATGAGGTAATTTACTATCCTGATTTTGCATATGGCATAATGTCATTTGAAGCTATGAAAAGAAGAATCATAAGGCATAAGTTTGAAAATTCCATCGAGATTTTTTTGAGAAATTTTTCCCTTCCATTTAAAGTGAGGTATCTAATAGTTGAACCCTTATTGTATCCGCAATTTTATGATTATGTTCGTAGTAGACATAAAGAAATCTGGCGTAGTTCTGAGAATAGATACGTGCTATTTGTAGACTCTTTCGTAGAAAGCTAAACAATACCTAAATTATTATGATAGAATAATCTGAGCAAACCCAAACAATATTGTCCTGATTGAGATTGTCGAAGCCCACGGTACTTATTCTCATTTAATATCAGGATTTTTCCAATATTTAGGAGTCAGTAGATGAGTAAGCGTGCAGGCTGAATTTGGCAATACGAAAAAAAACTTAATAGGTGATCTTCTAATCTATAAGTTTATCACCCAACGTACTGAAATTTTTATACTTTGCCCTCTGTTGATTTATTATTTTAGGATTAAATTACAACAAATGTGGTTTATTATTTAAATAATAGTATAATCAATTTTAATAGAGGTTTTACATTCGTTTTTCTATGTTGGGGAAGTGAATATGGGGTCACCGCTTCGTTTAGACTTTAGTGATTTGTTATGTGAAATTGCTTTTGGATACAAGCTTGATCTTGATGGTATTCATGGATTGAATCATTGGGCTAGGGTGTTTCATTTTGGATCACTAATCGCAAAAGACTTGGAGCATGTTGACCTGATTGTGGTTGAATTGTTTGCTCTTTTTCATGATTCAAGAAGGGAGAATGAAAATAGTGATCCTGAACATGGTTATCGTGGTAGTCAACTAGCGATCCAATTACTATCAGATTATATTGATAGTTATCGATTGCATACACTGGTAGAGGCCTGCATATGGCATACCAGCCAAACTTTTAGTAAGAACTTAACTGTTCAAGTATGTTGGGATGCTGATCGACTGGATTTGTTCAGACTTGGCATAGAGGTCAATCCCGCATTTCTAAATACTTCAAATGCAAAAAGTCTTGTTAAGGATATTCCCGGTATCTGGCCATCAGAAGTTCATGTTCGGAACATAAAAAACAGGTGGAGAAAAAAATAGAATTTTTTCAGGTTTATCGAAATCTTATATTTGCTGGTCAATTGACCAGCAAAACCATTCAATTCTCTATCCAAGCCCGCATTATTCTTAAATATAATTAAAAGTATATAGTTCACTATATGCGTATCCACTCGGCCTGAGCTCGTCGCAGACTGGTTCGCCTTCGACTCACATACCCCAATGATTATTTTAGTAAATGGATAAAAACTTATGAATTATGCGATAACGTAAGGAGATGATCATTCTTTATAAGTTATGACTCCTGCTTTTTATAATTATTAATATAATATGATCAATCCTATTGGTTTTAAGGGCTAGAATTCGTAATATTTTTTAATTTAACACTGGTAACTAGAATTATGGACACAGCATCAAAGCAAGTTAAATCGCCTTATAAAAATGCATATACACAATATATTGCAAGAGAATCTCGTGATAATGAAAGTAAATCTTCCATAAGACTTAAAAATGTGACTCCCGAAACTGTAAGAGAAGTTTCAAGACAAAATTCCTTTGATGAATTAAGAAGCAGAATTGCAGAGTTAAGAGGTGATAAGATCACCGAATCGTCTACTCGAAGTACGGCCAACAGTGATATTGATAATCAAGCTCCTGAAGAGAAAAGCTTTCGTGAGCTTATGGAAAATTATGTTATTCCAGTAGAAGCTAGGGTAAGAAACTATTTATTTAATCTTGGTGAATCATTTTATAACTCAGTTAGAGACTTGTTTGTTACGTATGTCGTTGATGGAAAGGATCCTTTTGATAAAGAGAAGGAACAAGCTTTCCAGTAGACTTGCTTGAAGTTTTAGAAAGTTATAATTCTCAGCTTCGATCCAGTATGTTTAATTCATCAAAAGTAAATTTTTTCATAAATCTCTCTTCTGCATCTGAATCACCCATGATAATCAGCTCAGAGTCCTTCTCTAGAGACTTATCAGGGTCGGGGTTTACTTCATGTTCTCCGTTTCTTATAATAGCTATAACACTACATCCTGTTGATTCACGAAGAGCTGATTTTCTCAATGTTTTATTAACTAACGAAGAAGGTACAGCTACCCTAAATGCCGATAAACCTTCAGCAATCAAAACAGTATCCATCCTCTGAAGAAGATTGAAAAGTGCATTTGCGCCGATTGCAGCGTATGAAAGAACGAAATCCGCTCCTGCTTTGTGAAGAGTAGTGATATTTCGCTCTGTATTTGATCGACTGATTAATTGCACATCTGATCTCAGTTTCCTGCAGTAAATTGTAAGATATACATTCATGGCATCATCATGGGTTGTGACAAGAATAGAAGTAGCTTTATCAATTCCTGCTTCTTTTAACACTTCTATTTCCGCAGCGTCTCCAAAAGTATACTTTTCTTCTTTTCTTATTCTTCCAAGATCCTTATCTATGATTCTGTAGTCTATGTTTTTAAGTTCAAGTTCCCTGGCTACGGCCCTTCCAACTTTTCCGCCTCCTAGAATAAGGATAAATGAATGAGTTGGTTTATCCTTGATCCCAAAGTAGGAATCGTAACTAGAGAGTTGTTCTCTTGATCCGGAAAGGATAATTGCTGAGGATGGAGTAAGTATGGTTTCTGGTCCTGCGAGCTCAAATTTTCCACGTTCCCATGTGCCGGTGATTGTGACATTTGCAATGTCTCTAAGTTTAACTTCCTTTAGTGGCTTATTTATAAGCTCTGGATGCATCGCTATAGCTTCTGCTACAATAAGATCACTAAATTCGCCGATTATATGACATTTCCCATCTTTTCCTATTATCCTTCGACTGAAGGAGTTACCAAGCATTTCACCCAATTGAAGTACCCGGTTACAACCGGCAAGCTCAAGAATATCAACTGATGCTGGAACTGATGCCGTTGCAACGATAGGTACATTTGGTGAAATTTCACGAACAGTAAAAGAAATATTTGAATTTATAGTATCTGTATTTGTCGAAACTACAAGAGCAGCATCTGCTACATTAGCGTTGTGGTAAGTTTCGCTGTCATCCAGATCGCCAACAATAACAGGTATACCCTCATCGTTTAAAAGAAGAGCCTCGGATATGTCAGGTACGATTACAACAAATCGAACCTTGCATTTATTCAATCTTTTAATTAATGCCCTTTCAATTTCACCAAGTCCGGTAAGAATTACGTGACCTTTAAGATCCGGAGCTACCTTACGTGGCGCTCTTTTTGAGGCTTGAGACTCCATCCAGGGAACAAAAAAGAATTGAATAAAAAAGAATGGAAGAAGGATTAACATGAAAAAAGTACCGCTAATCAGAACTAATATTGAGAATGCTCTGCCTATATCTGTATGAAAGGTGATATCACCAAACCCAAGTGTTGACATAACAACAAGGCACCAGTAAACAGCAGATATCCAGCTATGCTGCTGGTTTTCAAGCTGCATAAGGTACTGAAATATAAAACTGTACACTGTTACTAGTAGAGCGAGGAAGAATAATAATTTTACGATAATTTTTATATTTCTATTCTGTCTTCCTGAATATGAAGAGTTTAAAATGGAAAAAATTGATTTCATAATTAATCTGTTATTGACAATCTACTGAGAATTAAAAATTCTTCGAGTTTCTCTTTCACTTAGAATTTCATCTCTGCTCATTCGATGGGTATTTAGATATGCAAGTTTACTAATTATAAGAATGATAATTGATACAATGAGAAATATAAGCATTAATGAAAAACTTGTATCATAGAGGATTGTTCTGATTTCGGAATAATAGAATCCAAGATTCTTATAATTGATATGAGCAAGCTCTAAATTATATAAAACCCAATTGTTATACCCAGAGTAAAGTAGAGATCCAATGCAGGATATCAGTACAGTGATAGTAATTAATCGAGTTCCATACAAGTAAAGAGTAATTCTTTTGTTGTTACGTTTAATTCCTTCTGGGTATCTTCCCGGAGTAAGTAACAAAAAACCTGTTTGAAGTAGTCCCAGAAGGACTGATATGAAAAGAAAAATCAATGTACAGGTAATAATTAGGTAAAAACCAGGTATCGCGTTATTGTCAGGGTTAAAAACATTTTCTGATTTTAGGTATTCGGAAAGTAAAATTGAAGCATTCTCAAGATTAGTTTGATTATCAATTGAAATTGTTGTCAAGGTAAAAAGGATTGTTAATAATGAAGCTGGAATGAAAAATCTGGAAAATGGAACTATTCCTTTTTTTCTGAGCTCTTTTTCCTTATGCTTGCTTATCGGGTATTGTTTGTTGTCAACCATATCCTGCTTTAACTAGATTATTGCTTCAAGGTATTTATTCATGACAGGAATTGCATAAAAAAAAGCTGCAATAAGTGCAAGGTTATGAACGGTTGAGATCAGAGGGTGGGAACGTAATTTTGGAAAGCCAAGTGTTGCTAATGCAACAGTAACGTTAACTAGAATAGTGCTGATAAGAAATGGTGCTATGATTAAAAAAAATGCTGAAGCAAGAATGTTCAGGTATTCTGCAACTAATGTATCCTCTCTTATTTCCAGAATCCTGAAAAAGAATGAAGAGCGAATTATATAGAGAAAAATAATGCCATCTATAAAAATACGAAAACTGGGAGGGGTGCCTGTCTGATTTGAGCTAAATTTTAAGTGGTTATGAGTTAATGGAATATTCTGTATTCCTTGGACTACGAATCGGGAGATCCATAATGCGCACAAACGTGAAACCAGAAAAAGGGAAATGATTATTAAAGGCCTGATAAGAACATGATTTGTGGTTAGGTTTTCAATCATTATTAATAGAATAGAGCAGGGGAAAATAAAATTTGAAATTTTCGAAACAGGAGCTGAGGCCCATACTAGAAGCAGTAATGTTGTTATTATTATAGCTTCTGGCAGATTTATTTCATGAAAATGTAATATTGACATAGTAAATATGTTACTTGAAGATATCAGTGCTACCCCAAATCAGAAGGGAAAAATCTTTAAAGCTTGATAATATGAAAGGTGCCGCAATATATACTCCTAGCAAACAGCCTATAAGTCTTCCAAAAAATGTAATTGAGCTATCTTCAATTTGTGTAACTAATGAGATCAGTCCTGAAAGTATGCCACCAAGTAACAGGCCAATTAGTATTGTTCCTGTTAGTATCGAAATCAGGTTAAACGCATTCCAGAAATAGTAAACGTCAGTCATTATCAGGTTTCTCCCCATCAGACAGTCAAATAAGCACTTAGAATGTTTTCTGTTATAATTGTCCACCCGTTAAGTGCGCTGAAAGCTAAAATCTTCAGGGGAAAGGAAAGAGCTGTCGCACTAAGGACTTGTATTCCCAGAGCAGTAAAAACATAGGCAATTACAAGATCAATTACAAGGAACGGGAGCAATATTTTTAGGCCGATTGAGAATGCTTTTTCAAGTTCTGATATAACAAAGGAAGGTGCAAGTACCTGCCAACTAGTTGTTGCAGCATTTCGATTAAGAGTTGCAGTTATATTATCACTATGTGATGTCGTTCCGTTTTTTTGGGAATTTTGTTTTTCTGCAAGCAGGGTAAATTTATTAATCATTTCAGGAGGTGTCTCTCTAATTGCAAATGTTTTCCATCGTTCTGTCAGTTCAGGTATGCAGGCTGGGCTTATTATTTCTTTAGAACATTGAGCAGGAAGGTTAGAGAATGTTAATTCAATACTTGGTTTCATAATGAAAAAGGCAAGTACAAGTGAAACACAGCCAGCGAGAACTGATCCACCAAAGGAATCCAGACCAAGCCCAATTCGAATAAAACCAAACACTACAGAGACCTTGAGAAAAGCACTGAAAACAAGCATAAAGACAATTAGTCCAAATGTGAGTGCAAATGGTCCTGAAAGAATACTTCCAATGCTAATTAGTGATGTTTCCATTCTTATTTTCCGATCTTTTAGTACTACTTTGGGGACGTTCGTTTGAAAGGACAGTTTAATCTCATAGAGACTATTTGGTCTATTGGTTTTTTATTATTTGCGATAAAAAATAACGGTTTATTATCTTTTATTTTCAGATCAGTACTGATTCAAGCTCATTCAGACTTGCTTGCATTAGAGTGTAAGTAGTAAATTTGATGAAAATCAACCAAACCAAAATAATTTCTTGTCTATTGAGAGCTCAATTCCCCAATGATTCGAAGGATTTTGTCTCTTTTGCTGTCAAGAGCGCTACGCTCGGCAATATTTTGATCACGTACTTCTGCTGGAGCTTTAGCCAGAAAGTTTGGATTGTTAAGTCGATTATCGAGAGAATTTATTTCCTTGTTTATTTTTTCAATCTGTTTTTTGTTTCTTATTATCTCAGCTTTAACATCAACAAGTCTTGAAATATCAACATAGAGTTCAAGGTCTTCCATAATTACAGAAAGAAATCCAGACGGTTTCGCTTCTACTTCAGTTATTGACGAAAGGTGGGCTTCAGATTGAATTATATTCTGCATACTGGAAAATTTGCTTTTAGCAATTGCAGATAAGCTTTTCCAGCAAACCGGAACAGGACTATGAGAGGCGATTCCAAGTTCTGATCTTATATTTCTCAGATTGCGTACAACTGTTCTTGCAGAATTAAATAAATCGTCGTTTGTTCTTTGAAAGCGCCCCTGATCCTTGGGAAATGCTGAAAGGGCAAGTATTTCGCTGTCAAAAACTTTAATATTGTCTAGTTTTTCAGCTCTATTTAATGATTTACCAAGATGAGACCAGAGTTCTTCAGTTATAAAAGGTGTAAATGGATGAAGGAGCTTCAAGGTACCAGCAAATACTTCGGTAAGTATAGATCGTTTAATTGCAGCTTTTTCGAGCTCAGGATTTTTAAGTGAATCTTTCGAAATTTCCAGATACCAGTCACAGAAATCGTCCCAGAAAAAAACCATTAGAGCATTAACTGCTTCGTGGAATTTATAGGTGTCGATTGATTTTCGTACCTTTTCTGTGGTCTGATCAAGTCTACCAAGAATCCAGCGATCTTCGATAGAGTATTCAGATTCAATCATTTTGAGGTTACTTATTGGTCCTTCGTTTAGTTTACCAAGCACAAAGCGGGAAGCATTCCATAACTTGTCAACAAAACGTTTTCCAATTTCATCAAATTTTGCAAGGCTTAACTGGGCCTGTTGTGCCTGAGAATTGAGAGAAAACAGGGTTATCCTGAGTGCATCGGCGCCAACTCCCTGAAAACCTTCAGGGTAGTTTTTCCTGATCTCCATAAGGATATCATTCATGTTTGAAGGCCTTGCATCCATTACTGGGCCTTCAAGCTCCTCAGTGCTGGCGCCTTCAATTACATGTAGCGGATCTATGCCATTACCTTTTGACTTTGACATGGTTTCGCCATTTGCATCGCAGATAACAGGATGGAAATATACTTCGCGAAATGGAACCTGTGACATAAAATGAGTTCCGGTCATTACCATTCTAGCTACCCAGAAATAGATTATATCTTTAGCTGTTGTTAGGACACTAGTAGGGTAGTACTTTTTCAGGTCTTTGCTTTCAGTATCGGGCCAACCCATAGTGGAGTATGGCCAGAGGGCTGAGCTGAACCATGTGTCAAGTACATCAGGATCTCTTTCCCATTTTAGTGGTTCTTTAAGAACTTCTTCCGGAGTATCGACCTCTACCCTTATTTCCCCTGTATCTTTGTTGGTCCAGGCTGGTATCTGGTGCCCCCACCATATTTGTCTGGATATGCACCAGTCCCGGGTATTTTCAAGCCAGTTTCTGTATACCGAGTCCCATCTCTCAGGGTACAGTTTAATTTCTCCCTTGTTGCTTGCATCAAGAGCTTTTTCGGCAAGAGGTTTCATTTTTACGAACCATTGATCACTAAGACGGTATTCGATAATTGCCTTGGACCTTTCTGCGCGACTAACTGGTGTCATTCTCTCTTCAGTTTTTTCCAGTAATGAAAGAGCTGTTAGTTCCTCAATGATTTGTTTTCTGCACTCAAAACGATCCAGTCCGTGGTATTTTAGAGGAGCTTCATCTCCTATTGTTGCATCCTCGTTCATGACATTTATTTGAGGTAGTTTATGTCTTAGGCCAATCTGGAAATCATTTGGATCGTGAGCTGGGGTGACCTTGAGACATCCTGTTCCAAAATTGCTGTCGACGTATTCGTCCCCAATAATAGGAATGGTTCTTTCTGATAATGGTAGTTTTACACTATTTCCAATTAATTTTTTATATCTTTCGTCTTTGGGATTTACTGCAATTGCTGTGTCTCCAAGCATTGTTTCTGGTCTTGTAGTAGCAATTGTAAGAAAGCCTGATCCGTTGGAAAGGGGATATTTTATATGCCAGAGCGCCCCTGGTTCACCTCCATCTTTGGTATAAACTTCATCATCAGATAATGCTGTCCTGTCAATCGGGCACCAGTTGACAATATACTTCCCCTTATAAATGAGACCTTCATCATATAATTTCTTGAAAGCAACTCTTACTGCTTTAGAGAGTCCTTCATCCATTGTAAACCTTAAACGAGACCAGTCACATGAAGCTCCAAGTTTTTCAAGCTGAAGAAGAATCTGGTTCCCATATTTGTTTCTCCATTCCCAGATTCTCTCTATTACTTTTTCCCGACCTAGTTCCCTAAAATTAATACCTTCTGCATCAAGATGTTTTTTAACAACGCTTTGAGTTGAAATTCCGGCATGATCGGTTCCCGGAAGCCAAAGTACATCATAACCGTCCATGCGTTTGAATCTGCATAGACAATCCTGAACAGAATCATTCAGAGCATGCCCCATATGAAGGCGGCCGGTTATGTTTGGTGGGGGTATTACAATAGAAAAGGGTATTTTGCTGGAAGAAGGATTACAACTGAATACATTTTCTGTTTTCCAGCGAGCATAGATACTATCCTCTACGACACCTGGCTTATAGTGTTTTTCTTCAAGTCCAAGGTGGGTTTCGAATTTGAGTGATTTATCCGGATTTTGAGTTTTTGATTTTGTATTCATGGAGAAATTTACAAGAATGTTGATATCATTCTTTATCTCTCATAAATAATAGGGAATTGTCCAGTTTTTGATTTCTATTATTTTTTCGCGAAAATAAGAAAACCAGACCCTGGTTACGGGCCTGGTTTCAAGTCTTGTGGAATCTCTTTATCTCTGGACTAACTAGGCAGCAGAGTTAGTAACCGCCTTGTTTTTTCGTCTTCTTGCGGCTCCCCCAAGAAGTCCGGATATCAAGAGGCCCATTGTAGCGGGCTCTGGAATCGGCGCACCAAGACTAGAGTGAATATCACCTGATAGATATGCTACCGTATTAACCCCGTTTACATTCAGGTTAATTGTACCCCCAGGGCCAGTTCCGGAGTACCAGTTATCAACAAACCCTGCGGTAATACCCATTGAAAAGGATAGAGATCCGTTTGTGCCAAATGTTTGGACAAGAGAATCCCAAAGCCCACCATGTTGACCAAGAGCAACTGGCATGAAGCCAGGGGTAAGTCCAAAGTTTCCACTGATAGTCATACCGTCCAGTGTTCCATTAATAGTCATGTTACCAGAGGCAGTTGAGGTGCCCTGAATAGCGGCTATCTGATTGGTAGCTTGATTATAGTTAACGTTGGTAAATCCCATATTAAAACTACCTGTAAGATTTCCAGCTACGTCTACATAAGTCTGGGTATTTGCATCATATCTCTGAACCTGAAAAGTGGTCAGGCTTGGTGCGCTGTAGCTTACAGTGTCCAAAAGGCCATTCACAAGGTTACCAAAAATAACCGATCCGGGGTCTCCAACATGGTCCTGGTTAACACGATAAGTGGTACCATTTATTGTAAAAAAGGAGTAAAGCCCCCGATCCCAGCTAGCGCTACTGTTAGGTGTGATAGGGTATGCCATGGCTGAACCATTAGAAAGCACAAGGCTTCCAAATGCCAAAGCTACCGAAAACAATAAGTATTTAATTTTAATAGTCATTTTTCTTTGTCCAGTTTTTATTTAAGAAGATTCCAACTTCTATATAGTTATCCTTTCTAATCATGATCATATGTCATCCGAAACGATCCTTTCGAAACACTTACGACATATTGTCGATAGGGATATGCGAAATGCTTCATGTAATGTGACAAAAAAATGATACTTTTTATTAAACTTTCTGAAACTTATGCTTTTTAGTTTGATTGTAGTTTTTGGGGATAACAATAAAATATTGAGATAATCTGTTGTTAACATTATCATATTTTTTATTTATCTTAAGATAAATTCAATAATAATGGAGCATTCGCATCTCAGGATAAAAGGGTATTATCTGAAATAAGGACTTATTTCAGCAAAAGAACTGCTGCGATAATGATAATCATTATAAAAAGGACTGCACCTCCCAGGATAATCCATTTCATTGGGATTTTTTCGCTCTTTTGCTGTTCAGCCATCATCTCTGCCATTGAACGTGAATCTGATGGTGGCCGATTTTGCATTCGCTCCTGATACTGTTTTTGCATTTTCTGGAGATCTGTAACTGTAGCATTCCTGCTCTTTGGCACTGTCTTGATTGTTGGTTGTGAGCCATCTGGTCTGATCCAGCTACCAGTATAATGAGTTCCTTTGGATAAATCCTGTCCGTTAAGGACTCGATCGTATTCTGCCCTTTTTTCTTTATTACTTAATGTCTGGTAAGCACTTGTAATTGCCTTAAATAAAGAGATGTCTGATTCAGAAGAATTGATTTCAGGTACAATTTCATCAAAAAAATTGGAATCCGGGTGGTATACAAGGGCAATTTCTTTAAACGCCTGCTTTATTTCTTCTTCGCTTGCATCGCGCTCAACCCTTAACAATTCATAGTGATTTTTATTTTCAAAATCATTCATGATTATGTCGCCAGGTTAACTTACCTTAAAAAGCCTGCTCTAAATTATCTGTCAACTACTTAAATTTGCAAACTATCTTGTCAAACTTGCATAGCGTACCCTTTTCGGGGTATCGGCATCCTTTCCTAGTCTTCTTTTTCGGTCTTCCTCATATTCACTAAAATTTCCATCAAACCAGATAACTTTACTATCCCCCTCAAAGGCAAGAATGTGGGTGGCAAGACGATCAAGAAACCACCTATCATGGCTAATTATAACGGCACAGCCTGCAAAATTCTCAAGGCCTTCCTCAAGTGATCTCAGTGTATTAACATCTAAATCATTTGTTGGCTCATCAAGTAATATCACATTTGCCTGTTGTTTTAACAGGATAGCAAGCTGAAGGCGGTTTCTCTCACCACCAGATAAAACTCCAACCTTTTTCTGCTGATCGCCACCGCCGAAATTAAATCGAGCGACATAAGCTCTTGAATTTACTTCCTGGTTGCCTAAGGTAATAGTTTCATGACCCCCAGATATGACCTCCCAAACAGTCTTTTCTGGGTCAAGTGCTAGACGGGATTGTTCCATATGACCAAGAACAACTGTCTCACCAATTGTAAAACTGCCAGAATCTGGATTCTCTTCTCCTGTTATCATTCTGAAAAGTGTTGATTTGCCGGCTCCATTTGGTCCGATTACCCCAACAATTCCACCAGGGGGTAAGCTGAAGCTCAGGTCAGAATATAACAAATTCTCACCAAAAGATTTTGATATTGATTTTGCTTCAATAACGGTATTTCCAAGTCGAGGTCCGGGGGGAATATAAATTTCCAGATCCCGAACCAGATCGTCTCCTTTTTGATTTAGAAGCTTTTCGTATGAAGAAATGCGAGCCTTGCTCTTTGCGTGTCTTCCCTTTGGACTCATCTGAATCCATTCAAGTTCCCGCTCAAGGGTTTTTTGTCTCTTAGTTTCAGACTTTTCTTCAAGCGCAAGTCTTTTGCTTTTTTGATCTAGCCACGATGAGTAATTGCCTTTCCAGGGTATTCCATGGCCACGATCCAGTTCCAGTATCCAGCCAGCAACATTGTCAAGAAAATATCGATCGTGAGTAACGGCAATAACTGTTCCTTTATAATTCTGCAGATGTTTTTCGAGCCAGCTTACAGATTCTGCATCAAGATGATTTGTGGGCTCGTCAAGTAGAAGTATGTCTGGCTCCTGAATAAGCAAGCGACATAGTGCAACCCGACGTCTCTCCCCTCCGGATAGAGATGATACATTTTGATCTGATGGGGGACATCTGAGTGCGTCCATTGCAAATTCAAGACGATCATCAAGGGTCCACGCATCAAGTGCATCAAGACGTTCCATGGCTTTAGATTGTTTTTCCATTAATTTTTCAAATTCCTCACCTTCCGGTGAATCAGCGAAAGCTTCATTAATTTCGTTAAATTCTTTAAGCAGGGCTACCGTCTCAGGAACTGCCTCTTCAACAATTTCACGAACAGTTTTTTCGGGGTTAAGGAAAGGCTCCTGTTCAAGGAAGCCAACTGAGTAGCCAGGAGTTAGGTGGGCTTCCCCATTAAAGTCGTTATCGACCCCTGCCATTATTCTCAAAAGAGAGCTTTTGCCGGAACCATTAAGACCCAAAACACCAATTTTCGCACCATAGAAGTAAGAAAGGCTTATATCTCTCAAAACTGTCTTGGCCGGAGGGTGCGTTTTCGACACCCGCATCATACTATAGATGATCGTTTCACTCATAAAATTCTTGTTGTCTCTGTATTAATTAAATGTAATTGCACTATTTATAATTCTTTAGCAATTTACGCTATAGTACAAAATTAAGTGCAAGAAAATTACTAGCTCACTTTGATAACTGGGACGAGAGTTAAATGAACGAAGCAGGGTTGTTAAATGAATTTAATCCATGGGGCATGTTCAATCATGGTATAAACCAGTTAATTGCCATGGGACTTACAATTTTTCTCATTCCTCGACTATATGTCACAAACCCGCTCTCTGCTCTTGGTATTCTTGGATCAATAGCGATAGTTAATGCTACTTTGTGGGACCCTAATTTGTTTTTTGGTATTCCTGATTCCTTAAGTGGAACTGCATTGAAATTATTTCTGGCAAATGGCATTCTGTTTTGGATTCTGGTGAAATTAATGCCAGGAATCAGAGTAGAAGGAATATTGCCAGCACTTGTTGCACCTGTTGTATTTTCTGTTTTATCCTCACTTCTTCATTTCTTTCTTTCTGATTTTGACTGGTTTGTAGTAATTGGTGCTGGTCTGGAACAACTTTCTCAGTTTAAAGAATCAATTAATGAGCAGTAAATCAAATAAGTCTGATCCAGAAAAGTCTCGTAGTAAGCGGGATTATGATAGCATGAAAATCAAGGAAGAAAGAGTTTACGGAAGGGCAAGTGCTTTCTCGCTTTTTCAAGCAAGGCCAGATGATATAATTCGCGCGTTTGTCCGTAAGGGTGAAGAAGGGTACTTTAAGGATATTTTGTCGACTCTTGCAAAAAAAAGAGTTCTTTACCGCTTGGTAACGCAAGAAGAGTTATTTAAAATTTCCGAATCAGAGCATCATGAAGGAATATGCCTTATATGCAAGGCTCGCAATTTTGATCCCTTATCCCGTTTTTTCAGCGTACTAGATAAAGAAAAATCCGAAATGCCCATATTATTTCTGGATGGGATAACCAATCCCCATAACATTGGCGGGATTTTGCGTTCTGCAGCATATTTTGGTGTTCGTTTTGTTCTTATTCGTTCAAGATCTCATATTCAACTTGCTGGTTCTCTTTCCAGGGTTAGTGAAGGGGCGGTTGAACATTTGATTATTTCAAGAGTTACAAATCTTGAAAGAGTAGTTGAAGAGTTAAGGCAACGCGGATTTGTGTTTGTTGTTACGGAAGTAATTGATAGTGGAGATGTGAAATCATCAAAATCAACACCAAACAAGGATTCTCAAATAGTTCTGGTTATGGGAAATGAGCAAAGTGGAATCTCAAAGGAGGTAAGAGATATTTCGGATAATTCAATCCATATTCAGGGATCCGGATTGATTGAAAGTCTTAATGTTTCCGTTGCCACCGGTATTTTTCTAGATCGATTTTTTCAGATGAATTGCAAATAAATTCCCTTATTATTAATATTAAAAATGATTTGATATGCTAGAGCAAAGAAAAAAAGAAGGGCTTTTGATTCTGACTTTCAGTAATCCCAAAGCCAATTGTCTAAGTCCAGAACTCATTACAGAATTTAGTCAGGTACTAGTTAAATGTAATAATGACTGGAAAAATTCTGGAAATCCTGCTTCGATAATGATTTCAGCAGAGGGTGAAGGTGTGTTTTCCTCTGGGGCTGATTTATCAGTTTATCGTGAAAGGGATGAGCAGGGAATTCGTGAATATTTGATTAGTCTTGGAAATCTGCTTATTGATTTATTAAAATTTCCGCTTCCAGTTATAACAACAATTAATGGGCTTGCTGTAGGAGGATCACTTGGACTACTTGCCGCAAGTGATTATGTAATAGCTTCATCCAAAGCAGAATTTCGTCTGCCAGAGCTTTCACTTGGTCTTGCACCTTCTGTAATTTCTCCATTCTTGCTACTAAGAATTGGATCAGGATTTTTACGCTCTTTATCTTTTAGTGGAGAAGTGTTTGATGCAGATTGGGGATATTACTCCGGGTTGGTTTCAGAAAAGATCGTTGCCTCTGATTCGATAGAATTTAATATGAAAGTAGAAGGTAAGGCATTAAAAATAGCAGGCAGGAAGCAAGATCCGGTTTCAGGACTTAAGGCTATTTTATGCTCCAATGCAGATAAACTTCCTGAAATTGTTGAGAATTATGCTGCAATTAATGCCAAAAATATTATTATTGCAAAAAATAATGGATATTTTTCAAAAAAAGGCTAAAGCTCTTTTTGTTTATAGCCGAAATCTACCATGTAAGGGTAGGTCAAGAGTTGGAATTATTGTGATTCAAACTCAAGGGATTAATGACCTGAGAGATAATGGAGTAATTACTGTCTGCCTTACCTGATGTAGTTATCTTCATTTCACTTTGGTGGGTGATATTTGTTATCACTTTTCAGTTAATTTCTCTGACAAACACTTTTTGACCAGACTTTAGTTAATTTTAAAGGTCTGTAATCCTGATAGGAGTTGATGTGATTTATCTTTTGATTATATCGATTTGTATGTCAGGTGGATAATAGTAATTTAGGAGTGAAAATAAATAACATGGAAGAGTTTAACAGTGTGCAAATTGGAGCAAGGAGCGCTTCATCTGGTGCGCGCACTGGGGCAGAGGTGCCAAGTCGTGATGTCCAGATTGAAGTTAAGAAGAGAGAATCCCTCGATCTTGCAAATAACCAGGAAAATGGTGTTAGCGCCTTGTCTTTGTTGTCATCTGAAATGGCTTTGGAAATTTCACGCTCAATGGAGCAGGCTCTTAACAAGAGTAGTACCAGAGTCCAGTTCAGGGTGAAAGCTGATGCTGAAGGTGTTAATCCAATTACATTCCGGGTTATAAATGAAAATACGGGTGAAGTTTTACGTGAGTTTCCAAGCGAAGAAGTCCAAAAAATCGCTAAAAATGCAAGGGAACAAACACTTCAGGGGTTGATGGTAGATTCTGTAGTTTAAGTGGGAAATTTCTGCCATTTTCCTCTCTCTGTAATCTTTTAAGTAGTAAATATTATAGCTATTTAGGGATTGGTACGCCTTTTGTAGTCTGCTGATTGCTTAATATCATATTTCCTTGCATCAGTGGATTCCTATGCCTTCAGTTAGTTTTTCGGGTATTGCTTCAGGTATTGACGGTGACGCCATAATTGAGGCGACGATTGAAGCTCGCCGACTTAGCAAAGCCCCCCTTGAAAATAAATTAAACCAGAATAAGGCTGAGGCTGCTGCTTTTGATGTTCTTAGGGAAAAACTTCTTCAGCTGGAAGAAAAATTACGTCCTTTTGCCACTTTTTCGGGAAATACAGTTTCCAAGAATGTTTTAAGTAGCAATGAAAACAT
Organism: Oligoflexia bacterium; assembly: GCA_035327825.1. Taxonomy (GTDB): domain Bacteria; phylum Bdellovibrionota_C; class UBA2361; order SZUA-149; family DAOLCO01; genus DAOLCO01. The sequence goes on from DAOLCO010000003.1 coordinate 154,383, forward strand.
AGTTACTGCTGCCGTAAGTGGTAATGCGAACCCTGGTACCCTTGTTATGACAGTGCACCAGCTCGCATCTGCAGCAAGACTTACGTTTGATAACTCATTTTCAAGTCCGGATAGCTTGGTTGCACCTGGCCTACTAAATCCGGCAACAATGAGTTTTACTATTGGTACTGGTCCTGAATCAGAAACTTTTGAAATTACTGTGGATTCAGATACTAAACTATCTGATCTTGCGGTAAGGATTTCAGATGCTGCGCCAGGTAAAGTGGGAGCTACACTGGTAAATGTTGGCACACAAACTTCACCATCTTTTAAATTAATGGTTTCATCGGCAACATCTGGTATTGAAAAGGGTTCCCTTAGTTTGACTTTGGATTCAGATTTGATTGCTGAGGGAACTCTTTCTTCTTATCAGGAAATGCAGGCCAGAGATGCAATTTTTGACCTGGAGGGACTTGGCACAGTTTATCGATCACGTAATGTAATTAATGATCTGATTCCGGGTGTCTCCCTGGAGTTAAAAAGCGCATCTTCTGAGCCGGTAAGTATTCAAATTAATAATGATCCAGATAAAACAGCAAAAAGGGTACAGGATGCTGTTGAGGCATTTAATGAGGTGTTAAAATTCATTAACTCGGAAAACAGAATTACTCGTGTTGATGATGAGCGTGGAACGAGAAATGAATTTGGAAATTTGACAAGGACAAGAGTGGATGATCAGCTAATTGCTGCTTTAAGGTCTGCAATTAGCCAGAGTAACAGTGGCACTGATGGAATGGTTCGGGTTTTGTCTGATCTTGGAATAACTACAGACAAAAACTCTGGGGAGTTAAAATTTGATGCAGATATATTTTCGAGAGCAATGAACTCAAACGGACAGCAGGCTACAGCACTATTACAGTCGCTGGCTGATCGACTTGCTTCAGCAGAGGGTACGATCAGGGCTTTTACAAGTTTTAATGGACTTATTGATCAAGCAAAGAACTCAAAGAAATCACTTGATGAATCGATAACAAGAAGGCTTGCTCAAATAGAAAGCAATATTGAACAGCAAAAGACTTTTCTTAAAAGAATGTTTGCAAGGCTTGAGGAAACTGTAGGGCAGATGAATTCTAATGCAACAGCTTTAACAAGTTTAATTCAGCAAGGAAATAACAATAGGCGATAAAACCTTTGTCTAAGAATTCTTAGTAATAATAAGCAGTTATAGAGCTCTAAAACTTTAATGATTTGCTCTTAAATTACATCAGCTCCAACCTTAAAGTTTTTTAACTTTAATACCGACCTATAACCTTGAACATTCACCAGTCACGGCTTGGGAGAGCCTGTGGTTTCACTTTCAGAATGAAGTGATTCTTCGGGTAAGTTTGTTGATTGGGATTGTGCTTGCAATATAACCCATGGATATAGGGAGCATAGACTAATCATGCCAAGTGTACAATTTTCTGGATTAGCTTCGGGTATTGACTCTGGAGCATTAATTGACAGTCTGATCGAAGCGCGACAAGTCAGAAATGATATTCGACGCAAGCAAATCACTGATATTCAGGCTGAAACCGAGTCTTTAGTTGAGCTAAAAAGCAAGATTTCATCTCTTAGTGATCTTCTGGATAAATTCAGAACGGCTAACGGTGGTGGCATAGGCAAGCGTGCCTCAAGTCAGGATCCATCTGTTTTAACTGCAACGGCGTCTCCAACTGCAATAAACGCAGCTTACACCATCAATGTTATTTCCAAAGCTAATTCTGCTACTGCTTCTTATAATAATTCATATGGCTCTCTGGATTCAGTTCTTAGTGCTACTGGCGGAACTTTAAATGTAACAGTGGGAACAGGCGGAGACGAAGTTATAATTAATCAAGCTGTTACGTCAGGTGTTACAACTCTATCAGATTTTATAACAGCATTTAACGCAAATCCACAAACTGCTGGAAGGGTTTATGCAAGTGCAGTTAATGTTGGTAGCACTGATTCTCCTGATTTCCGTTTGATGTTCACCACCCTGGAAAGTGGTGCTAGCAAGGGAAGTATATCATTTGCAGGTGGGGTTGCAGATATGACTTCTACAACCATATCCCAGGCAACAGATGCAGTTTTTTCTGTTAGTGGTATTGGTGGTAATATTACACGTTCATCAAATACAATTTCAGATATCATAAGCGGGGTGACTTTTACCATTGCAGATGTAGGAGAGTCAGTAATTACGGTAACAAATGATGCCGATAGAACAGTGTCTGAAATGCAGGAATTTGTTGATGCATTCAATGATCTGGTTACCTTCATAAATGAAAATAATAAGGTAGAAAGAGTTGAAAGCGGCAGAAACGTTACAAATATATTTGGCTCATTGGCAAAAACCAGAGTTGATCGAGATTTTATTTCAAGCTTCAGGCTTCAACTTTCGTCAGCTAGTTCATCAGGTGTTGAAACTCGGTCAATGGCTCAGCTCGGAATTATAACAAATCGGGATGGTACACTTACATTTAATGAAGAACTCTTTAAGGAAGGTGTGTCGAAAGACGTTGCTGGCGCAACCGGTGTAATTAACGATTTTGCTGATCGAGTCGCTGGCGTAAACGGAACAATGTATCAGTATACAAAATTTAACGGTCTTATTGATATAGCCATGGAGGCTAATAATGGTGAGATTGAGAATATATCAAGAGCAATTGCGCAACTTGATCGGCAGACTGACAAAATAAGAGAGGGTCTTACCCTTCGTTTTGCAAATCTTGAGAGTATTACTGGGAGGTTGCAGGGTCAGCAACAAGCGTTAACTGGAATTCTGGCTGGCTTAAGTAAGTAATTCTATTAGATTAATTTATCATATCATTTTAACTAAAGAGATTAAGAAAAGCAGCCGACCAGTAATTTGGTGGTAGAAACTATAGGGAGGAAGATTAATGTACAGTAAGCTCGCTCATCAGCAATATACCAGCGTGCATGTTACTACGATTGATAAGGGCAGACTGCTTTTAATGTTGTTTGATGGGTGCATGAAGTTTCTCAAACACGCAAAAGTTGGTCTTGAAACGAATGATATACCAAAGTTTGCAAAATTTCTAAGTAAGTCACAGGCAATAATATCAGAGCTTATGATAACTCTTGATTTTGAAAAGGGTGGGGATATTGCGCGTGAGCTTGATCGGCTTTATGATTTTATGTTGTATTATCTTACCGAAGCCAACCTTGAGAAAAGTCCAGATAAGGTTCAGAAAGTTATAGATTTGCTTGAGACCATTGCGATGGCTTATCGCGAAGTCATTGAAGGTGAGAGCAAGTCACCTGCCAAGGAAGATTCTACTATAGAGCAGACAAAAAGTGAATTTCCTCAGCTTAAGCAAGGTGCCTTAAATATCTCTCTCTAAATGATTCCTTTTAGATAATATCTTCTATTGTTATTTCAAGTACTTAGACTTGCCTGAGTCCTATTCTTGAATTCATTCATCTATTACCTCACGGGCAGGTGTTAAATGCCCCTTTATACTTATACAGATTTATCACTGTAAGCATGGAAACTGTGCATGGATAGTAGTCTCAAGCAAGATGATTTGAAGATTAGGATGAAATCCGAATGGGATGAGAGAATTCGTCACGACTATCGGTACTGGATGAGTGATGGAGTGGAAAATGATCAGGAAATGTGGCTTACCGGAGAGAGGGATTTTGATCTGGTTACAGAAGGTATTTCAGATGAATTTATAAAAGAGGCTCGTGTTCTTGATCTGGCGTGCGGAGTTGGAAGATTAACTCGGCGAGCTGCAACGCGATCAATGGAAGTTATAGGAATTGATGTATCTGAAGAAGCAGTCAGAGCTGCAAGCGAATTTCTGGATGATTTCAACAATGTCAGAATTCTTCTTGGTGATGGAATTTCCCTAAGACCAATAATGGATCAGCAATTTGAGTTGGTGATATCATTTGCCTCTCTAGGTAGTATGCCGGCAAGAGTTCTTGCTAATTACTTGTCAGAGATAGCCAGAGTTCTTGTGCCAGGAGGACAGGTAAGAATTCAGGTATACCTTGGTAAAGAGCAAGAAATTGCTGAGGAAGATACGTTGGCTTTGAGATCATACGAAAGGGAGAGATTTCTTTCAGCACTAGCAAGTGCAGGTTTCGACTTAAATTATATCAGGGAAGTTGTACTTCCATTTGAGGTTTCTGATTATCAGAATGGAGTTATTGCTTATGTTGTTGGTGGTGAGAGAAATAATGAGAGTCCAGCAGATCCGGACTACATTCTGCAAAATTTGCTTGCTAAACCAGAAAAAAATGAAGGAATTAAATGGACTGGTTCAAGGACTGCGTATCTTGTTGCGCTTGCGAGGGCCAGTCAGCATGTAAAAGCAGGGCATCCAAGTAAGGCGAGAGAGGCTCTTAATCTTGCCTTAAACGAATTCCAGGGTGATGTTTCCGAGGCTAAAGAACTACTTAAAGAAATCGGAGAGATTGAATATAATACTTCGTCTGGAACCGAAATAAATGATTCTGGAAAATCATTAAAATCACCAAGTTTATCTGTAATCAGTGATTCTGGATCGATATTTGATTGGATTGAAACAAAAGAGGGAAGGGTACTTCAATATAAGGGGGTTTGTTTAAGCCACAAAATATCTCCGAAAAAAGCTTCCATAAGTTGGGCTAAAAGAACAATTAATTCATTTCAATCAGCTACTGGGCCAGTTCTACTTATTGGAGCAGGAGATCTTCATTTTGCAATAGCCCTTAGGGAGATGTCAGGAAGAGATGTGATAATTTTGGAAACTGAGCTCGAATTATTGAATGTACTTCCTGATTTGGCTCATAGTGGCTTTAAAATAGTCAATAACATTGAGGCCCTTGATTCAATTATAAGAAGCTATTGGAACAATAATTATCCTGAACTTGTAATTCTTCCTGCAGCTCCATTTTATTCAGGTGAAACTGTTTCTCATGTTCGAAGAAAAATATCTGCTAACAAGTTGATGTGCACCTTGAGCCCCCAAATAGCTGTTGTCGGTCCATTATGTGGTGGAACACTTCCGATAGCGGAATATATTCATAGGGGGTTAGCTTCAATGAGTCAGCGCTCCAGTTATATTAATCTGGCACCTTACTTTCAGTCATTTAATTCGTTCTCTTCCTATCTTAAGAAGTCTGGACGAAAGGACAAACTTGAGAACAAATACGTAGAGCTACTTTCTGATTTGGTGCTTGAGATAGTAGATGAAAGAGGCATAGATATATTGATTTCTGTCGCACAAGCTCCTCTCTCTCCTGAGGTTCTGGAGCGTTGTCGTGAACGTGGAGTTATTACTGCGCACTGGTTTATGGAGGATACACGCAGGTTTCCTACCTGGAGAGAAATTGCAAAGTATTATGATTACTTTTTTATCATCCAGAAAGGGGAGTCAATCGAGGAAGTTCGTGCTGCAGGTGGAAGAAGGGTTTCGTATCTTCCTCTGGCCTGTGATCCGGTAATACACACTGGTCGGGTGCTAAGTCCATCTGAAATCAGGGAATATGGCTCCTCAGTTTCATTTGTTGGAGCAGGGTATAACAATCGGCGACATGTATTCTCAAAAATGATTCGTCCTGATTTTAAAATATGGGGCACAGAATGGCCAAATGTAATTCCATTTTCAACTATGGTTCAAAGGAGTGGAGCACGGGTATCCGTTGAAGACTATGTAAAGATATTCTCTGCTTCTAAAATTAATCTGAATCTTCACTCATCACAAGAACGTGACGGTGTTGACCCTAGTGGTGATTTTGTTAACCCCAGAACATTTGAACTGGCTGCGTGCAAGGCCTTTCAGTTGGTAGATAATAGATCTCTAATGTCAGAATTGTTTAGGGAAGATGAAGTTGCAACATTCTCAAATGAGAAGGAGATGAAGGAAAAAATTGAATATTTTCTTGAGCGACCTGAGGAGCGAAGTGCAATTATAGAGAAAGCATATAAGAGAGTTATTTCAGAGCACACGTATCAACATAGATTAAATAGTATGCTTGAGCATATTTATGAAGATTTTGGAGATCACCTGCAAAAAAGATCAAACAACGACGAATGGCAACGTACATTAGTTGCTGCAAGTGCAGATGATGAACTTAAGGATTATCTTATGAAAGCCAAAGATAAAGGTGCTGATCCGGTACTCGAGGACCTGGTAGCTCCACTGGTAAATTCAAGAGGAGTGCTTACTGAGGTTGAACAGAAACTTCTTCTCTTAAATCACATGCGTGGTCAGATAACTCAAATAAATCGCTTGAGGAATCCAAATGGATCATAAGAGAATACTTATTGTTGCTATAACCCGTATGGGCGACCTACTCCAGGCCTCACCAACTATTGTTGGCTTGAAAAAGCAATATCCAGATTCACGACTTACAATAATAGTTGATACCCAGTTTGCTTCTATATGCCGGGGAATACCTGGAATTGATGAAGTCTATCTTATTGATATGAACCTGATAGCACGGGGTATTTCAATCGGTGGAGATATGCTGATTGAGTCGTTTAATTATGTTTCAAAACTTGTTAACGACATGCGTGAGAGAAATTTCGATTATTGTCTTAATATGTCAAACTCGGCCTATACAGCTCTGCTTATAAAAATGCTAAATATTCCATCAAATCGTGGATGGCTTGCAGATGATGAGGGGTTTAAGTTAATGGCTGATCCTTGGGCTATGTTATTCTCAGCGTTTGTCTATCATTCAAATCGTGATTATAATGGCCTGAATCTTGTAGATATTTTTCGTTGCGCGGCAGAAGTCAATCAGCATCCTCGTCATTTATGCTATAACGTTACAGATTCAGCAACGGAAAAAATAAAAAATCTTTTGCCTGCAAGCTTTTTATCCAAATCAGAACCACTGATAGCTATTCAGGTTGGTGCGAGTCAGGAAAAAAGGCAATGGTCTCCAAAGAGATTTGCTCTACTTGTCAAATATTTAATTGAGGATCTTTCCGCAAATATTGTTTATACTGGTGCTCCTTCTGAAGCTCATCTGATAGAGGCGGTTTCTGAGCATTATGTCTCAAGTAAGGCAATCAGCATTGTAGGGAAGACCTCAGTTGAAGATTTAGCAGCATTTCTCAAAATGGCAGATGTTTTGATAACGGGAGATACTGGTCCTATGCATGTATCTGTTGCTGTAGGTACTCCGGTTGTTGCTTTGTTTTTGGCTTCAGCTCTTTGTTTTGAGACTGGTCCTTACAGTGCGGGTAATTTTGTTGTTCAGCCAATGATTTCCTGTAATCCATGTAACCCAAATTATCCTTGTGCAAGACCAGATTGCCATGATTATATTTCGCCAGAGCTTATGGCTTATCTTACAAAGCTAAGACTTAAAACTCCTTCTGATCAGGATAAATTTATCAATATTCCACAAGACATAGCTCCACCAGAACTTATAAGAGTTTACAGGACTGAATTTGATGAAGATGGTTTTCTTTTATTCACTGGTATGAATGGATTATCGGCTCATTCTGGCTATGAAAAGGGTTATCTTGAGACGGCAAGGGCTGCTTATCGGGTATTATGGAAGCAAGAGTTCGCCGGTATTAGATGTCCTGAGGAGATTAATGCTTGGGAAAAGGTAGCACTTATTGATGAAACTGAAGATCTAATAAAACTTGCAGATAATGCCTGTAAGCAACTGGAATTATTGCGTAACTATGCAAAAAACCCGCATAGTACTGCTGGGGAAATCTCGGCAGTTAGCCAGGAGTTGGAAAGAATTGATTCACAAATAGAACAGTTTTCCTTAATTTTTCCGATTCTTGGAGCCATTGCGCGCATCTTTATAATGGAGAAGGAGAATATTCGTGGAGAGGATATAATTCTGTTAAGCGAAAAGGCTGAGGAATTATATCGAAAACTTGGAGAGCGGGTTAAGGCATTTAGAAAATATTTTTCCTATTTTTCAGCAAGTTTTATGCAAAAGGAGATTGTATCTCATGGTTCAAATTTTAGTCGATGATGCTGAGCTTCCAATTGAGCATTCTGCACTTGGCACAATTAGCGAGCTTGTTGAGTATGTTAAGTCAAGTATAGATCCTGACGCTATAATTCTTTCACTTACAAAGGATGACGAGCCTCTATCCGAAGCAGATTGGAAATGCCCTTTAAGTTCATTTAGTAAATCACTCGTCAGGATTACTACTGGAAGCAGGAGTACTTTTTATCAGGATAGGTTGCAGTTAAGTGGAGCAATAAGCGAAACTTTAATTGCTACATTCAGGGATATTGCAGACCATTATAAAACTGGAAGACAGAATAGTGCTCACGAGGTCTTTGCTACAAGCCTTGAAGATCTGAATGCATATGTGGGTTGGCTATATTCCATACTATCAATGGACGAAGTGTTATTTAAAAGTGAATTGGAAAAATTTGGCAATTTAATTGATAACTTCAAAAAAACATGTCTTAAGCTACAGCAGGAGCAGATCTCGCAGTCCTGGTCAGCAATAGGAGATGTACTTGAATTGCAGGTCATAGCTAGTATTGATCAGTGCAATGAGGTTGGAGCCAGTGCTTTATCAAAGGTATTATCCTAAAGGCGTTGTGATAGTTATGAAAGAAAGTTTTTCTGATTCAAAAAGGCGAATAGGAATTCTTGTTCCAAAATCTGCGCATTGGTCTGTTATTCAGTTTCTTTCAGGTTTAAATCTGGGCGAGTTCAATGATAAACAAAAAAAGTTACTTTTGATCCTTGAGAATAATGATACATCTGTTTTAAGTTCAATCCGGGTTCCTGGTGTAGAGATAGCATCAGATGCATGGAGCACAAATGATCAATCATCTACCCAGTTATTCAGTACTATGGAGAAATACTCCGTTAACAGTATTATTATTCCTGGTGTATATCCTTATGTCAGACTTGGTGAAGTTGCTGGATTAGTTAAGTCACAGTTTCAAGATTCAGTAGCAATAACAGCAATTATCTTTGATCCACACGGAATATCCGAATTGGCATCTGGATTATGCAGGTTTGCAGATAGAGTGTTATGTATTGATAAGGCAGATTACTACTCTGCAATTTCAGAGGGTGTCGCCACTGAAAAGCTGGATTTATTTAAATACCCATTTTCATCTGCTATTTCTGGAGATGATGCAGATAAAGAGGCAAGACATATATCAGAAATAGCTGAGATATTTGTCCCTGCTACCGGACTAAACTCCTCTCATTATGAACAGATAGTAAAAGCCGTTTACGATCTTGAAAAGAATGGGATAAAGGTTCGTTTCACAATCATGCGATCTCCTCTTTGCACATTTGCAGGCGATCAGTCAGCACAGATCGTTAGTGGAGGTTACGCTTTTCCAAAAGAATTTGTTTCTGATATTGAGCTAAGGGGACTTAAATCAAAGATTCGTTTGATTGAAACTCCTGGTTCCCTTGATTCATTCCGTTCTGAAATATCAAGATCCAGTCTCGTTCTCTCGCTGGCCTCGGGTAGTGCATCTTCTATTGAGAGAAGGGCAATAACTATAGCATGTATTGAACTAGGTGTTCCCTTGTGTCAGTCTCAGAGTTCTCATGTACCAGATTCTGATGATATAATTCTTGGAATTCCAGATGCATCAGATGAGACTCTTTCCAGTGTACTTTTAAGAGCTTTAGTACATCCTGTAATCAATACTCTTATTAAGGAGTCTTTTAATTTAATTGTAAATAGATCTTTGGCAGCTACTGACAAATTGCAATCTCTAGCTTCACTTGTTGTTGAGCCACCGCATCATTCAATTTCTATTACCAAAGATAACAATAAACCTGAAGTAGTGCTAAATTTGGCCGAGCCTCTTCCTCGTATTCTTATGCAGAACAGGGAAAATGCATTCTCTCATCCTGGTGGAGACTCTGTTGTTATGCAAAGGCTCATCGAAGGGCTTGAGAGCGAGGGTTTTGATGTTGTTGTTGATTTGGAAAATAAGGAAGATGTTACAAAATTTGATCTTGTACATTTATTTAACTTTGCAATCAGAGAAGTCGTTGAGTCACAGGCAAGAAACTGTGTTTCATCAGGGACTCCATATGTAGTAACAAGTTTATACGAGGATTGGCCTGCTTTCTTTAACCAGATGGCCCAGATGTATGTGGCACTTGAGGCATATGTTAATTATGGACAGCCTTCTAGTAACTGGGCTGAACTTGAGAGCGCTGCCAGAAGTATTTCGCCAAGCGATCGTTGGGATAATTCCTTTAGTGCTAATCATGCAGAAGCAGTTATTACAACTGGCGATAGTGAAACAAAATCGGTTTTAAGAGATTATCCTGGTGTCAGAAGAGTGCTTTCAGTTCCGCTTGGATGTGAAGTAAGCGAGAGATTAGATGGAGGAGATCTCTTTAAGGAACGATATGGACTTGAAAATTTTGTGCTGTGTGTTGGACGCCTCGAGTGGCGGAAGAATCAGCTAATGCTATTAAAGGCTCTTGAAGATACTGATTATGAGATTGTTTTTGCAGCAAGCAATTTTACATATCAGCCAAAATATTCAGAGTTATGCAGAAAATTTACAAGAAAACGGGGGAAAACTCATTTTCTTGAACGTCTTACTCCGGATGAGTTGGCAAGTGCTTATCAGGCTGCGCGTGTACATGCGCTTCCAAGTTGGTTTGAACTGCCAGGTTTGGTAACTCTTGAAGCTGGAAAATATGGCGTAAGTCTCGTGGTGAGTGATACTGGTACTACCCGTGATTATACGGGAGATTTTGCTGAGTACTGTAATCCTGATTCTGCTGAGAGTATTAAAAGAGCTGTAGATCGTGCGTGGGAAAAAGGCAGAAGTACGATAACTGCTGCGCATTTTCAGCAATTTACTTGGGATAATACTGTAAAGAATTATGCCAGGATTTATCGTGAAGTTCTGAATTCCAAAGAATCCTTAATTACTCTTGATACCGGGTCAATTATAAAATCTTCAGAAGTTAATAATGAGGCTTTTGTAGTAACAATGACCGATGTTGTTGCTGAGGATCAGGTAGTCAGATTAAATCAAGAATCAACCAGTGAATTTAAAGAAAAAATTGGTGATTCAATGCCCGGCTATGTAGAACTTTGCATGGAAGGAGATAAAGCTCTTAAAAACGGTTTAATTGAGGAAGCAAGGTCATTATTTAACAAGGCTTTTGATTTAGATCCTTCTTTACCAAGGGCTATCAGGAGTCTTGGAGCTGTTTTGATCCATCAGGGAAAGACGGAAGAAGCAGACCCATATTTTTCCCGGGCATTATCCCAGGATCCAGGAGATGTTCGCTCTTTACTTGGTAAAGGAGCAGTGCTTTGGGCAAGAGGAGAAAAAGAAAAGGCATTTTCCTTATATTTGCAAGCTTCTGATCTTGATCCTGGTGATTCAAGTGTGGTTCTGTATCTAGTTAATGCAGCTTATGAACTTGAAAAGTTATCACAACTTGAAACTTGTCTTAGGAAATATCTCAGAGAAAAACCTGATAATACTTCTATTCAATATTGCCTTGCTGGATGCTATTTTAAACAGAAAAAATATAGTTCAGCAATGGGTATAGTAGAGCGACTATTGGCAATTTCATCAGACAATTCAGACGCTATGGAGTTAAAAGAAGAAATTGAGAAAAGAATAAATCAGCAAGGCTTGGGAGCTACCACTATAAATAATATTGAGATTATATCAGAGCCTGAAACTGTAAAGTCTGCCAATCAGTATCAAAGTCCTGAGGTATTTCTGTCCTCTGAGAGTTTCGATACATCCACAATGGACTCTGAGGATTCGGGTGTTTCTTCGGATAGCCATTCTGATGATAATAATATTCTGATTAATTCAGAAGAGATAAATAGAGTACAGATTAATGAAAGTTTCAAAAAGGGGCTGGATAATGGTGCAGTTGAAATCCATAAGCTTGAAGGTTTGAAGCAGGCAAAAAAGTACGAAGAGGTTTTGGACTATGCAAGCAAGTTGATTGAATCAGATTTTTATACTCTAGAAGCTACCTATTGTTTCAAGGTATTCATGGCAGAATCGCTTGGTGCATTGGCTCGAATTGATGAAGCAAGAATTATATTTCAGGAATTGTATAGGCAGGACTTGTATAAATGTAAGGTTTGTTCGGGATTGGCAGTGTTACTTGCATTCGAGGAAAAATGGGCCGACGCTTCCTCGTATTTTGAGGAGGCTCTTTCTCATGATCCATCTGCAGATGTACCTCTGGCAGGATTGGGTATGTGTGCCCGTTCTCTGGGTAACACTGAAGATGCCTGGAATTACTTTTCAGAAGCATTGAGGCGTAATCCTGAAAATATGCAGGCGATATTTGGTCTTATTCAGCTTGGTTATGAGTTAAGCAGGTTGTCTGAAGTAGAGAGATTTCTAAGAACATATCTTGATTTACAACCAGTCGACTTATCCATACTTTACTCACTTGCCGGATGTCTTTATGCACAAGGTCGTACTGGTGAGGCTCTCTCTGAGCTTAAGAATATATTGATATTTGAACCTGAGCATACTCATGCCAAGGAGCTTTTAGAACGGATCCAGGAGGGGTCACGATTCGATTCAGGACGTGTTTCAAGTATTTCATAACCTCATGGATTCATGTGGCATATTCTATCCTTATGCTTAATCAGTGCTGGTTCAGAGATGAACTCAGGCAATTGGGTCATAATGTTGTTACAGCAGGTTGGTACTCAGGGGGTTTTGACATCACATTTAAATGGGGATGTTCTGTTAACTCTTTGATTAGTCTTCTACCCCTGGATTTTAAACCTGATCGAATCATTTATTGGGATGATAGTGCACTTCAGAGTGTAATTAATATTGATGAGCTTAATGTTCCTTCAATTTTTATGTCTGTGGATATCCATCATCATTTTGCCTGGCATAAACATTTTGCAAATTATTTCTCATTAAATCTTGTAGCTCAGAAAGATTATCTTTCTCCTCTGATAGAAAGTGGCCTTGATCCAGAAAGAGTATCATGGTTTCCCCTTTGGGCTAATGCTAATGTAATTCCAGCAGCTAATAAAGATATTCAAGTATCGTTTCGTGGGAATATGGATGAGTCTTTACATCCTGGACGAAAGACTTTTTTTGATTTGCTTTCCACTCAAGTTCTCGGTGATTTTGGTGTTGGTCCATATCCAGATGTATATGCCAGATCAAAAATAGTAGTAAATGAAGCAGTAAGAGGAGATTTGAATTTTAGGGTTTTTGAGGGGATGATCAGTGGCGCACTGGTTATCACTCCCCGAATCGGAAACGGCTTGCAAGATTTGTTCGAGGATGGGGTGAACATAGTGTTTTATAATGAAGGTGATGTTAGTGATTGCTCTGAGAAAATAAAATATTATCTCGAAAATGAGGAAGAGCGAAAGAAAATTGCTGCAGCAGGTCGAAAGCTTGTTATGGAGAGGCATAGTCTGTCTGCCAGAGTGAGTTTACTTGATAGTCATTTAAAAGCAATAGAAAGTGTCAATGTAGTTATACCTTCTTTGTCGCGACTTAATTTGTTATCAGAGCGTGCAAAAATGTTGTGGGTATATTTGAGAAAGTATCATACTTATGATGTTGCAGATAAACTTGAGCTTTTACTGGAGGATTTTACAGATATTATACAGCAAATTGATTTTAATGATAATTCCTTATCTGATTATGAATTAAGTATTTTTACATTAGATACCCTTGCATTTGATATTCTAGGAATGAGGTCATATCAAAGATGGCTTGATTCTCTTCTAACATATTTGCCCCAGTTTCCAATTGTAGCTTTTATTGGAATTGCCGAGAATAAAAATGAAAATGATCAGGAAAGTCTCGAAGTTATAGCAAAACTAAAAGAAGCAAGAAGTACATTAATAAATTCATTTCTAATGTAGGGTTTTTTCCAGTTCTGCTCTAAGGGTTTGCGCTGTTCGTTGATAAGATTGTATTTTGCATCGGAGTTTTTGTATCTCTTTTAAGGCTTCTATTGCATTTTCGGGACTTGATATTGATAGTATCTCAGGAGCTTTTATATTCTGTATATGTGCGCCCAATATCTCTACATGCTCCAACAATCCCCTAACTCCTTCTGATTTATCATTTTTAAATGAACTGCTGACTACTTTACTGGAATTAGCACAACTCAAAAGGTATTTATTTTTCCTGGTTTTCATTAATTGTTCCTTTGTCGATTCGTCAATCCGGTGACAGGTATTTTTTAATATTTGATTGTTTTCGGTAACTTATTTTTTATTCACTATACAACATTACTGGATGTGCAAGGTTGGTGCCAGCGTGTAACTGAGGGATCAAGATTAGATAGAATTTCGTAGAATGACTGATCAAGTATTTCTATTGACTCAATTATTAATGGATCGACTATGATTGCCAAATTCGTTTTATCAAATTGCTTTATCCATCCAAAACCTAAACCATGTGAAGGCATTAATGCAGGTATGGCAAATTCTGCGATAATTCTTGGAGTTTCTTGTGAGAGATTATTATTTTCTCCAGATTGTGATTTGAGTATGGCAGGCAATTGAAGTGATGTACTTATTGCGTCTATTTTTTTTGCAGCTAACTTGCATGCAATTATTCGAAGACTAACTGGTAATAGTGAAAATATTCTTGCTGTAAGGTGATATGCGCCGTAGGCTCTTTTAGTTAATGTTTTATCTATAAAATCTCTAAGTTGTGGTATAAGGCTGTCCTCATTTGTGACCGAAAGGGGAACTGTTATGGATGCGCCCCCAATTTCATTTTCAAAATCTTCTGGTCTTGATTTTCCTCTAAGGCTGACTGGAACTAATAATCTTATTTTATTTGGGGTTTTGTTAATTTTTGTCAGATAAATATTTAGAGAATTTGCAATAACAGCAAGTTGAAGTGCCAAAATTGTGCAGTTAAATTTTTTCTTTTGTTCTTTGAATTTATGATTTGTAAAGGAATAAACCAGAAGTCTTCTTTCTTTTGAATTTATAGTGTTATAGTTCCTAAGTTCATTTTTCTGAGTAGCTTCCCTGATAAGGGTTGATATTGATGGGAGAAGAGGTACCTTGTGAGGTCCTTTTATGAACTGCTTATGGTGAGTATTGAATTCGGTTTTTTTCCCAGATGCAAGCATTTCGTGAAAAAATGATAGACCGCTTATTCCATCACCAAGTGCATGATGAAGTCTGAACATTATTGTGCTTAAATTCTCAGCTAGAGAGTACAAAATATAAATCTCCCATGGTGGATTACCCTCTTCGAATGGAGCTATTAGTCTGTTTGTTGATATTCTTATCAAGTCAGACAAAATCCAGGATCTGTTATGTTCGGCTTCAATAATTTGTTTTGTTAGAACTCTTCCAGAGGGATGTTTATTTTCATCGGAAAATTTTGAAATATTCGAGGGAGAAAAGATGTTATTTAGTCTGGGATATCTTGGGGCCACTTCTTCAAGTTTTTTATCCCAAATTTTCTTTTCAGAATATCCCTGCAGAATAGCAAGAGCAGCTATGTGTTGAGGTGTGCCTGCAAGGTCCATAGTTCGGAAGCATACTTCAACAGGAGAAAGGCTCATTTCTTGATTATAGATGGCCAGAAATTAACTTTAATATAAAATAAGAGGGGAAGTTACTTGACCACCCCTCTTATTATTTTCAAGAACTTGCCATTTTAAAAATCACCAGACTAATGAACCAGCATTCTGATAATCAGTAACTCTTGTTTCGAAAAAGTTCTTTTCTTTGGCAAGGTCTATAGTTTCGCTCATCCATGGAAAAGGATTTTTGGATCCATACTTGATGCCCAGTCCAATTCTTTCAAGTCTTCTGTCTGCAATAAACTGAACGTAGTCAAGGAATTTATTGGCACTTATACCCATTAATCCATCAGGCAGGCAATCTCTTGCATACATATACTCATAAGATGTTGCTTCATCGATCATCTGAACAATTTCTTTTTGTAACTCAGGAGTCCATGCTTCAGGATTCTCAGCCTTGATTGAGTTAATCAGATCAATTCCAAAGTTTAAATGCACAGTCTCGTCTCTCAGGATATATTGAAATTGTTCTCCAATACCGGTCATTCGATTTTGTCGATGAAAGGAGAGAATCATTACGAATCCACTGTAGAAGAAAATACCTTCCATGATGACATAGAACCCGACAAGATTTTTGATAAATTGCTGGATTCCTTCTATGCTGTCGGTGCTAAAGTCAGGATCAAGAACTGCATCAGTCAGGGACATAACGAAAGCGTCCTTACCCCTGATTGATGACACTTCATGGTACATGTTGAATACTTCTCGTCCATCAAGACCGAGTGACTCAACTATGTAATGAAATGCATGCGTGTGAATTGCCTCTTCAAAAGCTTGTCTGAATAAATACTGCCGGGCTTCAGCATTAGTTACATGCTTAAAGATGGCAAGTACGATGTTGTTACCAACAAGGCTTTCTCCCGTACTGAAAAAACCCAGGTTCCGCATTATAATCTTTCTTTCAGCATCGCTTAGACGATTTGATTTCCAAAGCTCAATATCCTTCTGCATGGGAACTTCTGTAGGCATCCAGTGATTAGCGCAACCATTAAGATAATGTTCCCAGGCCCATTTATATTTCAAGGGCATGAGCTGATTAACATCAACTGCTTTACAATTTATTAGCCTTTTGTTATCCGGATCGATCCTTTTTGTAAGATCATATGCGCCGTCTGATTCTCCGCTACAACAAGACATATAAAATCCCCCTATGATTCAATTTTACAATTTTACAAACTACTAAATAATTTATTTACAACTAGTATCCTGTTCGACGAATAAATCTAAAACAGATTACTGACACGCCTCACATTCCGGATCCATGATATCGCAGACTTTTGTACTTGCAGCATTGCTAAGATCCAGTTCAGGTTCTCTTCTAATTTCAATACCACTGGAGGCAGAGACATTTTTCATCCATTTTGGCTGAATCCCCCTTTTGTTTACATCCATACTGGATTTTTCTACTTGCGTTGCGCCCTGGCTTCGCAAGTAATAGGTGGTTTTAAGTCCTCTTTCCCAGGCAAACTTGTACATTTCATCCAGAGCTTTGCCACTTGGGGCAGCAATATATAGATTAAGAGACTGTCCCATATCGATCCACTTTTGGCGTCTGCTTGCACATTCAATAAGCCAACGGGAATCAATTTCAAATGCTGTTACAAACTTGGCTTTTATTTCTTGCGGAATGCGTGTGATTTCGCTTACCACACCATCAAAGTACTTTAAATCATCCAGCATCTCATCATCCCATAAGGAGAGGTTTTTGAGATCATCAACCAGGTATGGGTTAATTATTGTGAATTCACCTGAAAGATTGCTTTTTACATACAGATTTCTGAATGTTGGCTCTATTGATTGTGTAACGCCTGCTATGTTTGCAATTGTTGCTGTTGGGGCTATGGCCATAACATTAGAGTTTCTCATGCCGTATTTTTTGATGGATTCTCTAACAGGAGTCCAGTCAATGGAACTTTCCTTGTTTACTTCCAGATGTCCACCGCGCTCGTTTTCAAGAATTTGAAGAGTATCAATTGGAAGTAGTCCCTGATCCCATTTTGATCCCCGGTAGCTTGAATAACATCCTTTTTCCCTTGCAATTTCGCACGATGCCTTTATCGCATGATAAGAAATGAATTCCATACTTTGATCAGCAAACAGAACAGCACTTTCAGTCTGGTAGCTGCTACCAATCATATACAGCGCATCCTGAAAACCCATAATTCCAAGTCCGACAGGTCGGTGTCTCAGGTTGGAATTTTTTGCCTCAACAGTTGGATAAAAGTTAATATCAATTACGTTATCCAGCATTCTTACTGCTATTGCTATGGTTTCTGCCAGTTTTTCCTCATCAAGTCCCTTTGAAATCAGGTATGATAATCCTTTATCCTCAAGAGGAAGAAGGTGTTCTGCCAGATTGATTGAGCCAAGATTGCATACTGCGGTTTCGTCTGCTGATGTGTTTAGCAGTATTTCAGTGCAAAGATTTGAGCTGTGAACAACTCCAGTATGACTCTGAGGTGATCTTATATTTGATGGATCTTTAAATGTTATCCACGGATGACCAGTCTCAAAAAGAAGACTAAGCATCTTTCTCCATAACTCTACAGCTGGGATCTGCTTGAAAAGCTTTATTTTCCCTTCTTCAGCAAGTTTTTCATAATGTTCATACCTTGCCTTAAATGCATTACCATAAAGGTCATGAAGGTCAGGTGTCTCGTCAGGGCTAAAAAGAGTCCATAAACCGTTGCTGTACACACGTTGCATGAAAAGGTCGGGTATCCAGTTAGCGGTGTTCATATCGTGAGTACGTCTACGATCGTCACCAGTGTTTTTCCTCAGGTCGAGAAATTCCTCGATTTCCATGTGCCAAGTCTCAAGGTAGGCGCAGACAGCACCTTTTCTTTTCCCGCCTTGATTGACTGCTATGGCAGTATCATTGGCCACCTTAAGGAATGGTACTACACCCTGACTCGCTCCATTGGTGCCTTTAATGATTGAGCCAGTAGCTCTTACGTTTGTCCAGTCGTTTCCAAGGCCTCCTGCCCATTTGGAAAGCTTGGCATTGTCGGTAATGCTCTTGAAAATATGCTCAAGGTCGTCACTTATTGTTGTAAGATAACAGGAACTAAGCTGCGGGTGAGGGGTTCCTGCATTAAATAGGGTTGGAGTTGAAGAAACAAACCTGAAAGTAGAGAGCATGTTGTAGAATTCAATTGCACGTGCTTCCTTGTTTTCGCCTTCTTTAAGAGCAAGTCCCATGGCTACTCTCATCCAGAAGAACTGTGGTGTTTCGATCCTGGTTCCATCAACATGAAGAAGGTAACGATCATAAATCGTTTGAAGGCCAATGTATAGGAATTTTCGATCACGCTCTGGTTTCAGAGCTTCTGATATAATATTCGCATCAAATACAAGTAATTCGGGAGCAAGTCTTCCAGCGCTTACGCCTTTTCTTAAAAAACCTTCAAATGCTCCGCGATATGTTTCAATGAATGATGGTTGTGACAGGGATGTTGCAAGAACTTCCTTGTAGATGATTTCCAGTAGTAGATATGCTGCTACTTTTTGATAGTCTGGTTCTCTTTCGATTTTGGTTCGGGCTGCAAGTATAAGTGCCCTGTCCAGTTCCTCGAGGCTCATATGGTTGTATATGGATCTGGAAACTTCTTCCAGCAATATTTCTGCGGAGCAGTTAGGGTAGTCTGCCACTGCCGCAGCGAGTTTTACCTTCACTATGTTCCAGTCAAGCGGAATTTCTTCACCTGATCCGGTTTTAAGCATTATTGAATGGCTGCCACCAGCTTCATCTCCATCCTCGCCTCTAAGGGCTCTGGCTTTGGCTCTTTCTTCTCGATATAAAATATATCCTTTTGCTACACTGTAGTGACCAGCTTGCATCAGGAGCATTTCAACAAGGTCTTGTATTTGCTCAATTCCAATTTCGCGACTTGGAGTCACCTGGGCAAGAACTCGCTTAATGACTTCTTCACTTATTGTTTTAACTTCTCTTGCGCTAAAAGCATCAAGTGGTTCGGACTCGTCGATTTTCTTCTGTGCCTTAAAGGCTTTTTCAATGGCAATTTTGATTCTTTCTCCCTGAAAAGGAGCAAGTGACCCATTTCTCTTAAGAACATTGATTTCGGGTTTAATAAGAGGCTCTTCATTATCAATCGATGGTGCTAGTACTGCCTGGGATGAAGTTGTTGCCATTTTTATTTTCTCCTAGATCAATCTTGCGTCATTAAGCGTTTTTTGAAAAATGTCATAGGCTCTTATAAATTCGAACCCCCGTAAAACATGATTTCAAGCATAATTAATTAAGATAATTAACTGATAGTAATAAACACTAAAAATCTACCAGAATTTGATTAGACTTTGAAAGAAATCTAAAACCTTACTGCCACAACATATTGGGGTACAGATTGATCGTCAATACTATTTATTGTGTGTGGTGATTGTTTGGCATTGTATCTGGAAAGACCTAAAAGACTGGTAACATCGGATGGTTAATTCTACTTTCAACAACATCCTGTGGATAAGTTTAGAAAAGGATTTAGTTTCTTTTTGGACAAAATCCATTCAGATTGTTTTAAGATGTGCCCCTTCTTTAGTGGTTAAATTCTGCAGTGCAGGGGAGGCAATACAAAGAGATCCGATTTTAGGAAATTATTAGGGGCCTGTTGCCAAACAGGCCTGGACGCCTGGACGGCGTCCACATTTTCGAAACGTCGATTCGAAAATGCAATGTGTTTCCAGGGCCAAGGATGGCCCTAGAAACACCAGATACAAGGAGTAAAACAAAAAAAGTCTACCTAAGGTCTATTTCTTCAATCTTAAAGGCCCGACTTTTAAAAAAGCCATTTGGCAACACTCCCATTAGGAGAGGAAATATTTTTTAAAGAGGTTTCCAGCCTTCCTGACTTAGTGGGCCTGGTTCTTCCTGCTTTCTGGTAACAGGAACTTTCCCATATTGCTGATTGTATCGTCTTTGTGGTGGCTCTGCTCCAAGTTTATCTTTTGCACCGAAGGAACCGCGAATAGCTTCTGGATCTGTGTTCTTTCTTACCAGGACGCTATCAATCTTTTTGCCGTTATCGTAGTAGATACTTCTAACAAGAAGTCCTTGTTTGTCATATTCATGCCATCTTCCATGACGTTTCCCATTGATCATATCACCTTCACTTTGCTTCTGCCCTAATCCATCAAAATGAATCCAGTGTCCAATTGCAACATTTTTATCGTAAAAACCCTGAGCTTTGGGTTTTGCGTTCCTGTCATATTCTATTGCGCGACCATGTTTCAGGTCACTGTGATATTGAACTTTGGATTTTATAATTCCATGTGAATCATATTCTTCCCACAAGCCGTGTTTAAGACCTGAATGATAATTACCTTTGGCTTTTGGTTTGCCTGATTTGGAATATTCAATAAATGATCCGTTTAGTTCGTCTTCCAGAAAATTCATTTCCCTGTGCTTCGAGCCATCTTTCCCCCAGGTAATACTTATCCCATTTTTTCTTCCATGTTTGTATTGGGTTTTTTCCTTTGGTTTTTTCCCCTGATACCATTCCAGATATTCACCGTTTAGCTCACCATCTTCATAGAATGCCTGAACTTGCAGGTCACCATTTGAGTGCCACTTCCTTAATTCACCGTGTTTTACTTCGGTCTTGTCTTCGTCTTTATAAGCACACCATTGACTGCTACCTTGAGGGAAAGCTCTCCCCCTAACTTTTGCATCATCAGGACAAGATTTGATTGAGTTTTCAGCGGCAAGTCGCTCATTTTTACCAGGAGTAATTTCTTTTCCTGAGCCAGGAGTCATTGACTTGTTTCCACCCATTGTCGGATTCTGAAGCACTCCTTTTAATGTTTCTTGAAGACCCTTTCCGTCATTGCGACAGGCAGTAGTAGTTAATGCAAAGATCAACAGTAATGAAAGCAGCAGGGCTTTTTTTAAGCTATATATTTCAGACATCATTGCATTAACATCCCATATAACCCGGATTATTCGTCATTCTTCTGCGAGAGGCGATTCCTGGTGAAAAAACAGGTACCAAAGAGCTTCCTACAATATCTGTTATGCTTTCTTAAGGAAGAAATGTTTCGTGATCATGAGGCCATGATTTGTGAACCTTGAAAACTCTTGATTCAGTGCTAATCTAATGTTTTTAAAGAACTAATATTATGAATATAAGTATTTGCTTTTACTTAACAATCTGGACATTGTTCTTAATGTTTGGCACCTGATTAGTAAGTTATGGTGACTTAATGGCGTCTGGGAAATTATTGGTCGAAAGGTTGTATAAGTTTTTAAATTGTTTAGACTGCCAGCAAAATTCTCAAGGTATGTAAGTATGAAAGATAGTGTTGAAAAATTAAAAGAAGTTCGTTCCGGGAGATTGAATAATGGAAATGAACAGGAGATTTCATCCTCTGATATTAATGAATCCCATAAATCAGATGCTAAAAGTCTGAATTCTTCAGGTGCTGTTGATATTTCCAGATCTATAGTTCTATCAGTTAAGACTCAACCTGTAGAGTCTGAATCTAACACTATGTCAGGAATATTTGCCTTTTCATATACTATTACAATTCTTCATGTTCCAAGTGAGGATGTTGGATGTTATATGGCTGATGATGTTGAAAGTTCATTAGAAAACAATTCGGGCGAGGTTCAGCTTATTAATCGTCATTGGAAGGTATTTTCACTTAACAGGCAGATTGCTGATGTAAAGGGGGAGGGGGTAGTTGGTCAGATGCCTGTATTAAGACCTGGCGACTCATTTGAGTATACAAGCTGGACAGTGTTACCGGATCCTACAGGTTACATGGAGGGAACGTTTACTTTTCGCTCCAGTAAAGGATGTTTTTTTGATGTGAGAGTTCCCCCTTTTATCTTTGATTATCGAGATCGATCAAATGTTCATTAGCAAGTTTTTGATTCCTGAACATTATTTTGAGTCATAGATTTGATCCAACTAACATAATTTTTTGTAGTGGGAAGTTTATCTGGATATTTTTCATAGTCCACGCCTTCTTGTCTTCTCCATCTACGATGCCACCAGACCCATTGATCTGGGTATGATCTTATAAATTCCTCGAGAAGGCGGGAGTATTCTGTTAGTATAAAAATCTCCGGGTTTTCCAGGACATCTTCCCATTGAATACGATTTATGAAGACTTTATGAAACCCCAAACATACTCTTCTAGTAAAAAATGTATAAACCGGCTTTTTGAATCTGACTGCAATTTTTATTGGTGCAACCGGATGAGATGCGGGCATGCCAAAAAAAGGAGCAAATGCATTTTCTAATGCTATGTCCTGATCAATAAGAGCACAGATAAATCTGTTGTTTTTTATGGCACCAATTAAATGTTTACTTGTTGCAGAGTCCTCTCTCCAAAGCATTTCAACACCATAGTCTCTTCGGACTTTTTCTATCACTTCCTGAAGGATTAAATTATTTGCTTTTCTTGCAATTACGGTTAGTGGATAGCCTTGTTTTGCAAAAGATGCAGCCATAAGTTCAAAATTTCCAAGATGTGCACCTAAGCAAACAGCTCCTTGATTGTATTCGGGAGTCTTGTCCTTTTTTCCTGATAATATATTTGACAACATTCTATTTCCTACGAACTCATCAGGGCCAAATATTTTCACACATCCAATTTCTGAAGTATTGTTGCTTTTTTCTTTTGTAATTGCAATTGAGTCGATTGGGTCGTCATGTGAGGTGTTTTGATTCATCATTTTCAGTAAATCATTAATCCGGAAACATTCAATGACAGTTAGTATCGCTCCGTATAAGCTCTCTCTATAGATATTAAAGGCATTATGCTCTGGAAGAGCAAAGTTAAGCTGGCTGATAGCTATACTTCGTTCTCTTTTTAAAGTAACTGAAAGTATCCAGGAAAGTATCCATGCCAGAATTCCATGAACAGCGGAGGGAGTTTTTTTTATAATGAAAATCAGAATCCTCAGACCCACTCTTTTGATTTTGTCAGTTAATGGATTTTTAGTTTGAATAGCCAAGGGACTCATTGATATTTAAAATCTTGCTAATAGCACTTACCAGATTATTATGTTAGTTTAATCTTGTAGGTTTATCTTAAAAATTAGTTTGAGATAGTTCCTGATATTCTAATTGTTATATTCAATATTGTAAAATAAAACTGATTTATTCGTTGCCTAAGTGGATTGATATGTTTTGTAAGTCGGAGAAGGCGAACCTTTATAAAAGATTTTCTTGTTCATTTATAAATGTGCTAGTGCTTATAGCACTTTTATTATCCTCCTGTGATTTCAGATCAGTTACAGGTTCTGGATCAAATAAGGGAAAAATACGTGACTTTTTTAGGGAAGGCTCCCTTAAGGAATCTGATTCAGGTGCTTTGCAATATGATAATTTCTTCCGACCTGGTGATCTAATTCCTGAAATGCATCTAGAGTTACTTTCAGGAGAGGTCGGAATCAATAGCCTTAGAGATTATTCGTCTGGTAACTTTATTCTTCTTAATTTTTGGGCTTCATGGTGTGTTCCATGTGTAAAGGAGCTTCCACTGCTTGAAAAACTTCATAAAGAAAAGTTGGTTCCAGGTCTTAAGGTTATTTCAATAAATACTGATGCAAAATCTCAAAGGGACAAAGTGAAATCACTTGCCGAGAAATATGGAATTTCATTCTCTATTTTTCTTGATCCTGAGCTTGAAAGTGTAGAAAAGTTTCACTTAACAGGGTATCCCGAAACTTTTTTTATAGATACTGATGGTAGATTTCTTCTTTTTAATGACCCTAAAACCGGGAAGGATTTACTTAGAGTTCTTAGTGACAGAAACTGGGTGGATCGGGACATTTTAGACAGTATTAAAAGAACTGTTAATTCCAGAAATTCCAAATCTCTATTATAACTTGGATTAAATTATTTCATTATCGACAGATCATTGTTAATTGAGGTAAGTTAAATATGTTTTATCTGCCAAATTTTTTAAGAGTATTCATGCATGATTCCTGAGTTATTTAGAATTCCATTATTTGGCTTCACAAGCTTACCAGTTTATACCTTTGGTTTTTTCATGCTGTGCTGTTTTCTGGGGGCATTAAAATTGCTTGAGAAGATTTTTCGAGAGCTAAATATAGACCTAAAGCTTGCTGAGAATATGGTCACTGGGGGAGCCTTGGGGGGGATTCTTGGTGCGCGTGTTTTGTCTGTTTTATCCTATCCAGAAGCATTACTTCGTGATCCCATTGGTACGATATTTAGCGGTGCAGGATTTGTATACTATGGTGGTTTTATTGGTGGAGTTCTAGCTGTTTGGTGGGTAATAAGCAGGAGGGGTTATGCGTTCATGCAGATGTCTGATCTTGTTGCAGCTCCTCTTGCATTTGGATATGCAATTGGCAGGGTTGGTTGCCAATTATCAGGAGATGGAGATTATGGAATACCTACTAGTCTTCCATGGGGTATGAATTATGCCTATGGTGTAATCCCTACTATGGAAGTTGTACATCCAACACCAGTATATGAAACAGCAGGAGCCTTGTTGCTTACTGCTTTTTTAATATCTACTTTTGCTCGCTCAAAACTATGTTATGAGGGTCAGATTTTTGGAGTTTACCTGATGCTTTCAGCGTTATTCAGATTTTTAGTCGAGTTTCTCCGTATTGAGCCATTATTAATCAGTTTTTTAACACAGGCACAGTTTTTTTCAATTATATTATTTTTGACAGGACTCTTTTTTGTTTTTCGTCCGCATATTCTATCAACTGCAGAATCAAAAAAACAGAGTCTTTTTATTACTCAGGGAAATGTTAATTGTAAAGGAGTATGCTAGTGTTTTGGGATGCGGACTTTTTGCATCTTTCTGCTGGAAAGCGCTTATTGTTGTTTCTTGTTTCGATAATTATTAGTGCAATAATTTTTCTCACTTTGTACGTTAGTTCCTCATCATATATGCGCCTGGATGATGGATCTCTCGCATACTTGCTGGAACAGGTTCGAACAAGGACCTTAAAAGAAAATACCGGCAGTGAACTAAGAAAAATTGGTATTAATTCAGAGCGTCTTGATAAAAAAATATTCAGACTTGTTGATATTCTTTCTGTACCTTCTGAGACAGGTAATTTGAGTATTAGTCAAAGGCGGGAGATTCTTAATGTGATAGGTCAGTCTGGAAGAGCGTCACTATCACTTACGGGTGTTTTACTTCCCTTTGTAGCTGCAGAAGAAGAGGATATGTCAGTAAGAAAAGAGGCAATTCTTGCCTTGAAGAGGATTCGTAGCGTGAGGGAAAGTATCCAGGATGTATTGATTCCATTATGTGAAAATAGCACCACTAATAATCTGACAGATGGTATACTGGATGGTTCCGGTCTCAGGTTTGGTATCTATGCTTGCGCGCTTATTGTTGAAAGGGGAGGAGAAATAAGCTCTGAAAAGGAGAATGAGTTAGCAGCTGCAATAAGGTATCTTGAGTCCGATATATCAAAGATCCCAACTGCAGATACTGAAGTGACATTGGATTTTACTAATCCAGGCCTGTTTTTTGATCTTTCAATGTTAGGTTACAGAGTGGAAGGAGTGGTTCCCAGACTTAGGAATGCATTTTCTCATTCAGTTGATAATGAGATTCGGGTTAAATTGGTTCAGGTGTTAAGAGATGTTGTACATGAAGATGACTATGAAACAATGCAGTTTATTTCTGATATTATGCAGTATGATTCTGAATATCGTGTAAGAGAGGCAGCTCTGCTTGTTCTTATAGGTTTAAATTCTGAGTCCTCAATAAAGCTTGCGAAAAGTTATGGTCACAAATTTCTTAGAGGAGATATAAGACCGTCCAGACAAGAACCTCACCCATTCAGAAAATGGGCGCTTAAAAAATTAAAAGAAACCGAAGCACTTGCAGATTTAAAAGATTAGCTCATCTATGGACTGCGGACTATCTACACTTGACGCTAACCAAAATAGTGTCGCCTTCAAGTTCGGCTTTTCCATTCAGACTTATTCCTGCTCCAGACTGGGTTGTTCTAGTTTCAGAATTAAGGGCTGCTGTAAGGCTTCTTCTTCTGTCACTTGAAGTTATTACAACATCACCTTGCCCTTCATTTTTTAAGGTCAGTTCAAAATTGAAAAAACTTGAAGCGCCATCACTTCCACAAAGACTGGAAATTTCACAGACCCCAAAGGTGAAATCCTCACTTGATGTAATAACAGTATTTTCGCCAAGTGATCCATTGGTTTGAACAGTTACTATTGGTGCGACTGCTGATAAAGATGGAACACCAGTGACCTCTTTTGTAGCAGATCGAGCTTCGGTGCTTAGATTAATGCTGCACTCACTGAAGCTGCTTTCCCCTGGTATTACTGTTAGTACTGGTGAAAGAGCTGACGTTCCGCTTCTGTCTCTAACCAGCATACGAATTCCAATGGGAAGATAACTGTCAAAAGGCTTTGTTGCAGCTTCACTTCTTTTGATTTCGTCTTCTCCTATGGTGGCATAATCAATCAGATGGCCCTTTTCTATAAGAACTGATGCTGGGAAGCCAAGAAAGTCCGCAATTTTAACAGGTATTTGGGCCCCCTGTCTAAGAATCCATACTTCACTTCGGAGTTCATCTGGTCCGCTTTCATTGTCTGTGCAGTTCCATTTAATGAAAAAAGGTTCTGAAGCGCTCTTGGGTGCCTCAACATTGCAAAGAGGTGGTTCAAGGTCACCATCCCCTTTAAACCTAGCTGGATAGCCACCAAATTCAGTAATTTCCTCTGAGACTGCTACGGGGATAGATGAACCAATCATCTGAATAGAAACCAGGGATAATATGGAAGCAATCGAAATTGTAGAATAAGAAAAAAATTTTCTAAAAAGAGCAGAAAGTGCTAATGCCCTGCATTCAAGGAAATGGATTTTTTTGAATGCGTAAGAATTTTGAAGAGTGGTAACTTGTTTGGTTGATCTAGTTAACATGTAATGTACCTTTTATATAGTGTACCTTTTCTATAGTTCACTCAAGAAATTAGGCATAATAATTTTTTATAATGCCCATTAATTCTGATAAGATTACTTAAAGATCATTCTTTCAGCAATTGCAAAATTAACTTGATATAATTATCAATTTAGATGTTTCATAACCATTTAACAGTTGCCCCAAATTGCATTAGCTTAATTTATTGTGATAGGTGGGTTAAAATGACCAAAAAAAACAGCTTGTTTTCGACTGATTTAGTAGGGAGTTATTGTGGGCCGGCGTTGGATATTTACATTTGAGGAACCATTTGATGATGCTTTAATAAGCACTTTAGGTCTGGAATGTGGTACCTTTTTTGAAAGCTGGAATTCTCATGGCGCACATAATGAATCAAGCTGGAGGATAGTTCAAAATCAGTTATTGGTAGTTTATGTCCCTGATAACGAAACAGGGCCTTCAGGGTGTTCAATCGACGCACTTGGATCATTTGTAAAAAAGATATCAGAACGGTTTTTAAATTACCTTTTAGATGAGCACTTGGTGATATACAGAAATAGTGATGGATTTTACACTGGAGTTAATCGGGCCGATTTTAAAATCATGTGTGATAAAAGAGAGATTAATCCAGATGTGTATGTAGTAGATAATTCCGAATTTAATTTACCTATTGATGATTTTAGTAACCCCGCGCAGATGGAAAATTATATTTTTTCCGGGTTTATCAAAAAAGCCTCAGATTGCTGGGTGAAAAGATATTTTGAATAGCTATAGTTTTTTATTAGTATTTTGTTGTTTTAACTTAAATATCAGGAGAATAACTTATGGCCTTTAACCTTCCCAAGCTTCCATATTCTTATGAGGCAATTGAGCCAGCTATTGATGCAAAGACAATGGAGATACACCATTCCAAGCATCACCAAACATATGTAACCAAATTAAATGAGGCTCTGGAAGGAAGCGAATATATTTCATGGCCTCTTGAGAAGCTTCTTGGTGGTATATCTGACCTGCCAGAAAAACTTCGTACTGCAGTAAGAAACCACGGTGGTGGTCATGCTAACCATTCACTTTTCTGGGAAACTATTGGACCAGTACGAGAAGGTGATAATTTGCCATCGGTCAACCTTTTGAAGGTGATTGAGAGAGATTTTGGTAGTTATTCTGCTTTTAAAGATGCTTTTGTTCTTGCAGCAACTAATCGATTTGGCAGCGGTTGGGCCTGGCTAGTTTCAAAAGATGGGAAATTATCCGTTGAAAGTACCGCAAACCAGGATTCTCCACTAATGGAAGGGAAAAAGCCTCTCTTAGGTCTTGATGTCTGGGAACATGCTTACTACCTTAAATACCAGAATCGTCGCCCTGACTATATTAACGCATTTTTCCAGATAGTAAATTGGGATGTGGTTGAAAAGAATCTTTAGAAAGTCAGTATGACGACGGACTTCTAACTTTCGTTGGGCCCTTCATCAGTAATTGAATGTTCCGTTGTAGCTTTGCGAAGTTTATTTACGGCTAGTGCTACTTTATGTGCGCTTCTGGATAGTTCTTCCAGAAGCTCTGAGTCTTTTTCGTTGGGAGAGTTCTTCTTTAGCAAATCTGTAAAAGTTATTAAGCCACTGAGAGGGTTGTTGACTTCAGCACATACTCCCATAATAAGTTCTTCTATGGCCTGCAAGCGTTCAGTTTTAATCAGTTCTACTATTTTGCACTCAGAAGCTAGTTTCCTTTCCGCCTTGTCCAGTCTGCTTCTCCATGCTTTTTCAATGGCATCTTTAAGGGCAGTCTGAAATGTTTCGACTTCGCCTTTTACAACATAGTCCCAGGCTCCTTCCTGCATTGCTTTAACGCTCTTTCTGACGTCTTCTAGTGAAGTTACGATTATAATTGGAGCTGATG
This sequence comes from Oligoflexia bacterium, assembly GCA_035327825.1. GTDB lineage: Bacteria > Bdellovibrionota_C > UBA2361 > SZUA-149 > DAOLCO01 > DAOLCO01. The sequence goes on from DAOLCO010000003.1 coordinate 183,712, forward strand.
GATTTAACTCTTTAAAATGAGCCATTAGTTCAAGACCGTCATAATCTGGCAAGCTCAGGTCTATCAGTACAATTGAAGAGGGATTATTTTTAAAGATTTGTAGTGCAACCTGTCCCCGGGTTACGTGGGAAAAATTCCAGATAGTTGTATCAATTGCCCTGCGAATAAGCGCAGCATGAGCAGCAGTATCTTCAACTAAAAGTACGGAACGACTTTGAGCTTCGATCAGGTATTTTGAAGCAAGAACCAGATTATCGTGAATGCTGATGTTACTCATTTTGGTTTAGGCAAAAAATTTGGACAGGCATATTACTTATTAGATTCAAATCAGGGGTTATTGATCCTTTAATTATTTTCAGTAATAACAAAGAGTTAGACAGGTGAATCCAGTTTTGTTCTTTTAGCGTCTTACTAATCACGGGCTAGTGAGTTTATTTTAATGGAGAAAGATGGCGTTCAAAGAGGAAACAAACGGAAATTATCGCAGTGAAGTGGCTGAAAACGTCGTTTCCGGTATTTCTGGACGAAGTTCTCCCTATCAAAAGATTAGCAACTTTGAAAAACTTAGAGCTCTATTAGAGGAAAGGGCTGGGAAAAATCATTTAATTTGTTTGCTTGGTACTCCAGATCCGGATGCAATCTCTTCTGCGCTAGCTTTGTCATTTTTGGGAGAGGAATACGAAATAACAAGTACAATTCTTTCATTTGCGGCACTTAGCCATCACGAAAATCGTGCCCTTGTTAAGCGTCTTGGCATTAGTCTTCAAAAATACAGTCCTGATTTTGAAATTGCTGGCTTTGATATGTACAGTATTCTTGATCACCAGCGTTCTCAAACTCCTATTGATTCCCGTATTCAGGAGAATGAATTGGAGTTTCTGGCATTTATTGATCATCATCGAGAGGATTCCTGTCAACCTTCAGCAAGTTTTGTTGATATAAGACCAAATTTTGCAAGTACTGCAGCAATTTTTTGTGAGTACTTGCAGCAGGCCTTTCCCGGAGGTTTATCTCCAAGTGATCCAGCCCAGATCAGGCTGGCTACTGCCTTGATGCATGGCCTTCGCAGTGATACCCAGAAATTTCTTCTTGCAACACAGGATGATTTGCTGGCAGCTTCATATCTTGCTCCTTGTGTTGAAAGCCAGGTTATTGAGATAATTGAGCGAAAAGTATTGACACCAGCTATTCTGGACATGTTTGAAAATGCACTTGTAAACAGACGAGTTCATGATAATTTTATTTTTTCTGATGTAGGTTATGTTCGCGAAAGTGATCGAGATGGTATTCCACAGATAGCAGAATTGCTCCTTGCAAGGGAGGGTACCGATACGGCTCTTGTATTTGGAATAATTGAAGAATCATTTATAGATGGGTCTCTTCGGACAAGGTCAGAGACAATAAATCCAGATGAGTTTCTGAAAGGTGTACTTGGTGTGTCTCCTGAAAGTGGAAAGCACTATGGGGGAGGAAACATAAGAGACAGAGGAGCATTTCAGATTCCACTGGGCTTTTTTTCAATGCACGAAGATAAGGCCCAAGTCTATGCAATGGCAAAACAGATTGTTGAAAAATCATTTCTTGAGTATATTGGAAAAACAGGCTCAAAAACCAGAAAAAAGGGGGCTTGAATTATTCTATGTTTTCGAGGTGTTCCGCAAATTGAGCTTTTTTTAATTGAAGAGCAGCAGACAAAGGGGTACCAATTTCTTCTCTTTCCAGTATTTGTTCATATGCATCTTTCTTTTTCCCTCGCTTTTCAAGAATCTGAACTTTCATAAGTAAAATATCGTCATCTGGCTCTTTTGAACGCTTGATCCAGGTGCTTGCAAGATTTTCACCTTCAATTAATTTTGTTGGAGAAGTAAGCGGATCACCTGTAAGTAAAAGATAGCGAAGGTACTCAATGGCCATCTCACGATTACCTGAATCAAGTCTGTTAAGCTGAACCATAATATGAGAGAGTTCTGCATCAAGTTTACTGGCCTGTGACTGAGAGGTCACATTGCTTCGCATGTTTTTTCTTATTAGATATCCCTCCATCATTGAGGGGAGAAAGTTCTCCTTGCTTTTTAGGGATGAATCGAAATATTTAATTGCTTCTTCCATTTTTCCATTCTGTAAAGATTCAAGCCCAAGTATATATTTAATCAGGTGAGGTTTCTTGAATTCAAGCCACTCAGCCTCGTTAAGAAGATTTTTACCCTGGACATAACTTTCGAGTCTGAATTTAACTACGCCTGCGAGAAAAAGAAGGTTTTTGTTTCTTCGTCTTAGGCCAAGAGATTTTGTGTAAGCTTCATTTGCTTCCCTGTAATTTCCGCATATATCGTGAATGATTCCAGATAAAAACCATGCATCATCGCGTAGTCCTCTTTCGTTGGCGTTTTGAAGAGGGGTTAAGGACTTAAGTTCATCCCTGGGGCATGGAAAGGGATCATTTGAGTTAGTATGCAAATCAAGAAGAGAGGATAAATTTTTGATTGTTCTAAGAAAAACATTTGGAACTTCTGATTTGTCGGGAAGAAAATTAACTGGGTTCAGTTCCGGAATATTAAGTTTATCGTTTATGGTTTTATTCTCGGCACCATAAAGATTGGTAACTGAAATGATGATCAGAAAATACAAAATAAATACAGAAGGAATAATTAACCTGAAAATATTTTTAATATTAAACATTTATTGAATGATCCTTTGGAAAATTTTCATAACTGTAGGATCAGGTTAGCATGATATTCAAATTGCAGCAAAAAACTTTTTATATACAAGCACTTAGGAGGCAGTCCCAATACGTACAATTTTGTGCAAAAGGACTCCTTAATGGTGCATCTTAATTTGAATAGAGAATTTAAAGAGGAGTCTCATGCTAGGTGAAGAAAAACCCAGAATTTTGCTTGTAGACGATGATGCTGCGCTTCGTGATTCTTTACAGTTGATTTTAAAATCTGATTTCAATGTAAAGGCTCTTTCTTCAGGTAATGAGGCATTGGAAGAGTTACACAAAGACCCTCGTATTCCACTTGATATTTTGCTTCTTGATATAATGATGCCGGGGATTGATGGTCTGGAACTATTAAAGCAGGTTAAGGATCATTTACCTGATTTGCCGGTTTTAATGGTATCTGCTTCAAATACTGTAAAAAGCGCCGTGGAGGCAATGAAGCTTGGCGCTGTTGATTTTGTAAGTAAGCCATTTCAGGTAGAAGAGCTTATTGCAAAAATCAATCAGGGAATTGAGAAAGGAAAGCGAGATGCCAGTCATTTTACTGAGGAGCTTGAGAAAGAGTCAATATCCATTAAGGTTGCAAACAATATTCCAGGTGATTTTGGACAACTTGTTGGTCTTCATCCATTAATGCAGGAAGTTTATTCAAAGGTTAAGCTAGTTGGTCCAAGAGATACTACTGTTTTGATTACTGGTGAATCAGGTACTGGAAAAGAGCTCATAGCAAAAGAGTTACACTTGCAGAGTTCGAGAAAATCAAAACCATTTGTTGCTATAAACTGTGCTGCTATTCCTGAATCTCTGGTTGAATCCGAGTTATTTGGGCACGAGAAAGGATCATTTACTCATGCTGTAGAAAGAAGGCTAGGGCATTTTGAGCTTGCTCACGGAGGCACCATATTTCTGGATGAGATAGGAGAGCTTATTCCATCTGTGCAAGTAAAGCTTCTTAGAGTTCTTCAGGAGCGAGAGTTTTATAGAGTAGGAAGATCTCGTCCAATTGAAGCAGATGTCCGTATAATAGCCGCTACTAATCGAAGTCTTGAGCGTGCAGTAGAGGAGGGGCGTTTTAGGCAGGATCTGTATTTCAGGGTACATGTAGTTAGTATCGATCTTCCCCCTCTAAGAAAACGGAAGGAGGATGTTCCTCGTCTTGTGGAATATTTTATAAAAAAACTTGCTGGTTTATATGGTGACAAAATTCCAAAAACCGGAAAAGATTTTATTGATGTTCTTTTATCGTATCATTGGCCTGGAAATGTGCGTGAACTTGAAAATGTGATTGAAAGTATTCTTGCGCTTTCTACTTCAGCTGAGCTCCAGCCTTCAGATATTCCACAAAGGATACGGGGAGCATCGAGTAATAATTCTCCATCTCTTGGTGATTCTGTGCTTGATGGAATAATGCCATTTGAGCAGGCGGAAAGAATTTTTGAGACAGATATAATTACCAAAGCTCTTGAAAAGGCTGATTATGTGCAGACTAAAGCGGCAGACATTCTTGGAATAAGCAGACGTATTTTGAAATACAAGATGGATAAGCTTGGTATAAACTGTCCAGATGGGGATGATAAGGGTTCCTGACTATTCAAAACATATAAAACATATAACAAAGCGGAGCATATAACAAAGCATATAACAAAGTACCACCCTCTTTACTTCCACTAAGCTATTATAATTCTTGTGCCATAATGCAAATTAAATCTGATAAATGGAATTTATTATTATGATGCTTGCCCAACATCATTATAAACGGAGTGAATTCAGTTTATTTCAAATCTTGAGCTATGAGGGTATTGATTTTTTTTCAGAAAAGTTATGTTTTTACTTTTGAAGAAGGTAAATTGAGCTTATGTTTGTAATATTATCCCTATTTAACCAAGGATGAGATACAATGTCGCCTTGGCTTTTGAACTAGCCTGCTGTATTTTGATAGTTTATGCATTAGGCATTTATTTGAATCAACGATGCCATAGGAACTTTTGTTGGAGGAAAAGCCCCCGGTGGCCAATTTACCTGAGTGAAGTTTTCTTTATATTTTAAATACGCAATTTTGCATCTCTGAACAAAGTCGCGATATTCCTCTAAGTACTCTTCTCGTAAAAGCATACAAGTTGAAATACAAGGAGACCTTTTTTGATATTTCTTGCTTTTAAACCTTTTATGAAAGCACTGTGATATTAGAGCTTGTGCTCCGGGTGTGGGTCTTTCGCTTTTCTTTCGTCGTATCCTTATTTCTTCTTCCTTGATATCACTAATTAGCTCTTCTTTTAGCAGAAGAGGGTCTGTGTCCTTGAAACTTGAAAAGCATTTAACCCAAGCAAAGGGTTTAATTCTTAAAAAGTTTTTGTCGGTAAATTTACTGCTTTTAAATTTATCCCTTATAATTGAGCACATGGTCTTTTTAGGTAATGGCCCATATGGGAGCTTTGACAAACCCGCAGAACCAAGAAACCTGTAGGATCTTTCCTTATCTTTAATCATGCTCTTCCATGAGCTGAGACCGGGATATTTTTCAATTGAATCAATTAATCCAGCAGATACCGGATTAAGATACATGTATTTTAGCTTTTGCATGACCGCCTCTGGGGTCAGTATCACTTGAGCATCATAGGTCTTTGCCCAGACATTTTGATTACTTTTCCCTCTAAAACGGTTAATAAATTTGCCAATTTCTCCATCAAGATATTCCATGAAACTTTTAAGAACCTCACCACCACCATTTAGAACTATTACGAGATGGTAGTGATTACCCATAAAAACGTAGCCACATAAGTCTATTTCTGGATGAAGGGAGAGTGATCTGGCTAGTATTCCGTTTAAAAATGTATTTATAAGAGCATTAGGCACAAAGGGTAGGCCTTCGGCTACTCTGTTTGTGACAAAATAGACTTCCCCTTTGGCAAATTTTCTTAGTAGTCTAGGCATTATAGATTCGTTGTTTCATGGAGCTTTGTATCTTTTTAAAGCCGTCAAACTCAAATTTAAAGTTGGTATTTGTCAATTTGATCTTCAGGCTTATAGTTATCGTAGATTTTAAGAAAGTTTAGCAGGGGAAAAGCAAAAAAGAGGGTGGTACTTAACGTGACTTTCAAGAAATCATTAAAAAATCTGCTAATATCTG
>DAOLCO010000004.1:0-122454 GCA_035327825.1 Oligoflexia bacterium
GTTCCATTTTTCTTACTAGCTAGGATGTAAACTGCTGGTATTTTTTCCATCTGTTCATTATCGTTTTTTAGGGGGATTTTTCTCCTGGATCCCTGCTTTCGCAGGGATGACAACAGCGGCAGAGTTGACGACCTCTAGGGGGTGTGACGACAGCGGCAGAGTTGACGACCTCTAGGGGATGACGACAGCGGCAAAGTTGACGACCTCCAGGGGGTGACGACAGAGGCAAGGTTGAAGGTACTATACTTTCCCTACCTTCGATCTTTACAAAAATACTACATAAGTTTAATGTCTAACACACTCTAATGGCGGAAGAGCCAAATGCGTTCTTGATGTTATTGCATTTATTTGCCCCGCCCCTGGTAAAGTAAAGAGTCGCTATCAGTGCTTTCAGTCAAATGGCTCGCCGGGGAGGCAGGTTAGAGTATGATCCGGCTACTCCCATTGCCCGTACTGCGCTTGAGTTTGACTCCGGGCACTGACATCCCTTCTTTTCCCACCCATGATCTATCTTTCTTCTGAATCCGTCTTTTATTCTACACCATAGGAGATAGCTTTTACTATTTGACACCTCTACGAACAAACGAGCAAGCGCTAATTGAGTTAAGAGTTAAGTAATCACCTTACTTCTTTAAATTGTACTAAAGTTCTTGCTTATAAACATCATATATAAATTACCCGGCTAGTTCCGTAAGTATTTTATTCAAATGATCAATGTATGTATCAAAAAGATGCATATCATCATGCTGTGCATTTTCTACAAGAATAAGTTTTACATTATGGTTTTCTTCCTCAAGAAGTTTCGAATGTTCGGGTGGTATCAATTTATCATTTGTTCCGTGAAAAATGAGAACAGGGTTTTTTATACTTTTTAAATGCTTTGCAGTATCAAAAGGGTATCTTAAAAGTGCCTTTGGAACCCATGGGTAATATAATTCAGCCATTTTGCTCATGTTGTAATATGGAGAAACAAGAACAGTAAGATCACATGATTCAATACCTGAAAGGTAAGCCGCAGGAGCTGTTCCAAGTGATCTTCCATATATTATGGTTGATTTGTACTCTCTGCTATTAATTGCATATTTCCACGCTCGATGTATGTCGTCATAAAACTGCTCTTCGCTTTCTATACTTCCTGTGCTCTTTCCATAACCACGGTAATCAAGCATAAAAAGATCATAGTTTACCTTCTCGTAGAATGAGGTATCAGTTAACCAGTTTTTGAGGCTACCCGCGTTTCCATGAAGGAAAAAAACAAGGCCATCAGGATTAGGTCTTCTATAGTACAGTGCAGAAAGGGTGGCTCCCGTGACCTCAATTCTGACCTCATGGACATCTTTCAGATTAAATTGATAATCTGAAGTTAGCTTTTCAGGTAAAAAAAGTAGTGATTCCTGATAAAAGTAGATCAGAGAGATTAGGGCAACATATGATAAAGTAAACAAACTGACTATAGAAACAAGACTTATTTTTAAAGAAAAGAAATTTTTCATCAAGGTTTTATACAATACTCAAGAGCTGCAAGAAAGCATCGAGCAACCTGCCTTATTTCTAGCCCATTCTGGTCTCCTCGCAGCATATTGTTCATTCTCAGGTTGTTCATCATATGGCATTTTTAAAATACTGAGTAATTTTTCGATTTCGGAATAATCTCCCTGTTCTGCCTTTTCAATTGCTATTGAAGCAAGATAATTTCTAAAAAGATACTTTGGATTTGCAATATTCATTGATTGGAATCTTTGTATATCTCCTTTTTCGGGATAATGAAATTTAATTCGAGATTGATAAACTTCAAGCCATTTTAGTAGTTGGTCAAGGTTCTTTTGTTCTGGATCTCTAAATTTATAGAAAGAGCTGTCCAGTAGATTAATTGCATCTTCTTTTGACGTATTTGTGCTTATTTCAGATAGTTTCCTGAAAAATATGGTGAAATCAATTTCACAGGAATTTAAGACTTCAGGAAGTTTTAATAAAAGTTTAATATCTTCTTGCTCATCAAGATTCTGAAATCCAAGTTTTTCAGACATCATCTGGTTTTGGTATTTTTCGTAACAGGATTCAAATAAGCGAAGTCCATCATAAACAAGCTTTTCATCATTAATAATGGGGTAAAGTGCATTTCCTAGCTGGATCAGATTCCAGAGAGCAATGTCTGGTTGATTTCCATAACAGTATCTTTTTGTTGGAGCGTCGGTAGTATTAGGAGTCCACTCGCTATCAAATTCTTCAAGCCATCCATAAGGTCCATAGTCTATTGTTAATCCAAGAATAGACATGTTGTCAGTGTTCATAACACCATGAACAAAACCTGTGCGCATCCAGTGAGATACAAGAAATGCTGTTCTCGTACAAACATCTTTATACCAGTCAGAATAAATTTGAACACTCAGATTTTCAAGTTTATTATCTGTTGAATCAAGCAGGTATGGAAAAAAATTTCTTATAGTGTAATCGGCAAGTAGTTTCAGAGTTTTAATTTCATTATTTATGGCATGAATTTCAAAGTTGCCAAATCTAATAAAACTCGGAGCCATTCGGCATACTATTGCACCTTGTTCTTCCTTTGGATTGCCATCATAGAACATGTCGCGAATTACTTTCTCTCCAGTTGAAACAAGACTAAGTGCTCTGGTTGTAGGAATTCCAAGGTAATACATTGCTTCACTGCATATAAACTCTCTTAATGATGAGCGTAGTACGGCTCTTCCTTCTGCTCGTCTTGAGTATGGAGTAGGCCCGGAGCCTTTAAGCTGAAGTTCCCAGGAAGATGGGATATAGTTTCTTATATCATGAGGATAAATTATAGGAGATGAATCACCATAATAAAAATCTGAATAAAATTTATTTCCTGAAATTTGTCCAAGAGATATTGCTCTTCCATCCCCAAGTTGACCAGCCCATACGCCAAATTGATGGCCTCCATAGCGTGCAGCAAATGGTTTCATACTTTCTGGTACTAAATTGCCAGAAAGAATATTTAAGCCTGATGATAGTTTTTCTGGTTTACTTACTCCAATTAATTTGCCTGCATCTTCAGACCATGAGATAAGTTCTGGATTTTTTACCGGAGTAGGTTTCGAAATTGAAAAGCATACATCAGGAACTTGTCTTGGTATATTTGGTAATCCGTCAAAATCTCCTGGAAGTGATTCTGTAAAGGAATTTAAGAATGCTTTGGCACTTAAATCACTTAAAGGGGTATTCGTCATCGATATTTTAAAATTTATTGGTTTAAAATTATTTTTGCTTCTATTACTAAAACATAGGTATTCTGGGAATATACTGAACGCCTATGTGAGTCTCTTCAAATACGGAAAACCATACTGCGCTCACACTATATACAATTGATCATTTCTACATTAAGCTTTTAAATTTAGCTGATAATATGAATACAGAAGCTGGAAAGCAGGAAGCTATTTTACGAACGGATTTTCTAAAAACCTATCTTAATCAGTTAAGTTTGGAATTAAGTAATTTAGACTAGCCTGGATTATTCATGATCCAGGCTAGAGATTAAGATTTTTTAGGGGCTATTTTGGATACTCCCATCATTGCTTGCTACCATAAAAATACAAAACTAACATTGATTTAGTATTGTTTGGCATGCTAGATTTTAAAAGTTCACTTTTTTGCTGAAAGAAAATATTTAAAGGAAAATAAAATATATAACTAAAGACTCTGCTCATTAATAATGCTTAAGAGAATTCTTGCCTTTACTTCAAGATCTTGAATAGACCCATTATTTTCAATAATAAAATCAGCTCTCTTTCGCTTTTCAGAATCCTGTAGTTGGGCATTAAGCCTAAGTTCTGCTTCGCTAATCGAAATTTCATCCCTTTTGGAAATTCTTTCAAGAAGAATTTGCCTTGAAGAGGTAATATAAACAACTTTTTTAAACCCAAGAGCTTCCATTCCTGTCTCATAAAAAAGTGGGACATCATACCATGGTGGATTACCAGTCTTTTCATAGCTTAAAGAAAGATAATCTCGAGCTTTATCCCTGATAAATGGGTGAGTTGTATCCTCTAGTAGTTTTCTTTTCACTGGATCATTAAAAACAATATCTCGAAGCTTTTTCCTGTTAATTGGACTTGAGTAGATATTTGAAATTTCTGATGAAATAGATTCCTCATGAATTACCGCTACATCAAGGATGGAATTGCCGAAATTCTTTACAACCTGATTATATCCAACACTACCTGGCTCTAGAATCTCTTTTGCGATTGAATCAGCAGATATAACCTCGATACCCATGCCTTGTATGATTCTAGCCAGAGTAGATTTACCGGAACCACTTGGACCTGTAAGTGCAATAGTCTCTTGATAAATATTTTTTAAGTCTTTCAATTTTTTACCATATTGGTTGAGAATCTTTGGATATTATCATATATCAACAGTCAATACGAAACTGGTTAACGGACATATTTAATTCATTATACAACTATTTATTTTGTTAATTATTAATTAGAATAGGAAAAAGATGTTTTTTGCGGCGTTTGAGAGAAAGTGGTGGAAATCAATTGGAAAGGAACAGGTAAAAGGAGAATTCATGGCTACAGATGACAAGATGGACTCTCCTGAGGGAACAGTTTTTGATTTAAATAATGAAGACCCTCTGGGAACACCTGATTCTGATGCTTTGTGGGATCAGGTTGATCATGGTGCTGCTGGTATTGATCATATTGATTCAGATACAGGTGATTCAAATTCTTCTTCAGGAATAAAGAGATCAAAAGATAATAATGACAATTTTTCAACAGGTTCATCTGAAATATCATGGAGTGATGAAAGCGATGAGGTAGGGGAAGATGATGAGGAAATATTTACAAATATTTCCAGTGATGAAGCTCCTGAGGAATTAGATCCACTAAGTGCAGCCTATGATCTTGAAGAGGGCAACATTATCGAGCTTGGTAAGACATACGATGATGACCCTACAACACAAAAAACAAGATCTGCTGTAACTACTGCGAAAGAATTTTTTAATCAGGAGCTTCTTTACCGGTTTGATCTTCTTAGGGAAGATGAACGTGAGCAGCTTACTGGTCGTTACCGAATTGAGGTTCGTGGAACTGATGGAGGTGTTTGGACCCTTTCTGTTGATAAAAAGGACATAAATATTGTTCCGGCCAAGGAAGATGCTGATCTTGTATTAATGGTACAGCAGGATGATTTTATTTCTGTTGTAAACGGATATATCAATCCGCAGATTGCTCTTGCATCTCAACGTATAAAAATTAGTGGTGATCCAAGAAAAGCATCATTATTTCAAAATGTTCTGGCACCTCGAGATAATTGAAATCCTTATTCGACTAAAGTACTTTGAAAGTTCTACCCGAGCAGGATACACGTTTAATGCAACATGTAAAAAGACTTCCGTCATGGCTAAAGAGGAAACCAGGGAGTGCTTCGGAAACTGAATCATTAAAAAAGCTGCTTCGAAATTCCAGCTTGAATACTGTTTGCGAAGAGGCTCGTTGCCCCAATATCGCTGAGTGTTTTTCACGAGGTACTGCTACCTTTATGATTCTTGGTGATATTTGTACACGAGGTTGCAGGTTTTGTTCGGTAATTACTGGTAGACCAGCTTTGCCTGAATCTGCATTTCTGGATGAAGCAAAAAGAGTAGCTGATGCCGTAGTAAGCTTATCTTTAAATTATATAGTTATAACTTCAGTTGCAAGAGATGATTTGTCTGATGGGGGTGCGTCAGGATTTTCTGCTACAATCAGGGAGATTAAAAGGGCTAAGCCTGATGTTCAGATAGAAGTACTTATTCCTGACTTGAGGGGTAACCGAGTAGCTCTTCAGAAGATTCTTGATGAGGAACCCTGTGTTCTTAATCATAATCTTGAAACAGTACCACGCTTGTACAGGCGAGTGCGTCCCGGCTCATCATACAAGGGTTCGCTGGAGCTGCTTAAATTTGCTTCTGAATATGATAACAAAATCAAGGTTAAGACAGGAATAATGCTGGGACTGGGAGAGATTGAATCGGAAATTGACCAGGTCTTGAGAGATTCATATGAACATGGAGTTAGAATTTTTACGGCAGGTCAGTATATGCAACCAACTCGTAATCATTTACCCGTTCAAAGATATCTGCTGCCAGAGGAATTTAATAGAGTGGAAGTCTTGGCTCGTCAGATTGGATTCCCGGTAGTTTTTTCGGGGCCTCTTGTTCGTTCCAGTTACCATGCCGGAGAGGTGCACTCAAGTTTGAATGAACACCTTGCAAATAGTGTAAATATTTAATTTTTTGTCCGGGGCTTTAGTGTTTAAAGCTGCATTTTATATGAATAATAAAATAAGTGAACACAGTTCTTTTCCCAGGGTTAAAGGACTTCCCCCTTACTCTCTTGGCAAAATTGCAAACAGGGTACATGAGCTACGTGCCGGAGGTAAAGATGTAATTGATTGCAGTCAATTGAATCCAGCCCTTAAACCCCCTCAACTAGCGGTTGATAAACTTGTACAGGTATCTTTGTTGCCACATAATCATCGATACTCTGCTTCTGGTGGTATTGCTCTTCTTCGTACGGCATTTACTGAATATTACAAAACAAAATTTAATGTGGAGATCGATGCAAATCAGGAGATTGTTGTTACCCAGGGAACCAAGGAAGGTATTGCTCACTTGCTTCAAGCCATACTTAATCCGGGGGATACAGTACTGGTTCCTGTTCCTACATATCCTGTTCATACTGCCTCAGTGTGTCTTGCCGGGGCAGGTTTTGTTGGTGTTCCCCTCTGGAAATCATTTGATCATATGAGTGAAAAAAATGGAATTTTAACCGGTGATAGTGAATATTTTTTCACTCGGCTGGAAAATCGTTATTTTCAGACCTGGCCAAGACCTCGTATTCTTGTTACCAGCTTTCCTCATAATCCGACGACAAGTATTGTAACAAAATGTTTTTATGAGAGATTAATATCTTTTGCAAGTTTGCATAATTTGTTTATAGTAAATGATTTTGCTCACGGAGATTTATATTTTTCTCAAGAAGACAGATGCAGCATTTTATCTTTGCCCCATGCCAAAGAAGTGGCAGTAGAATTTTACTCGCTTTCCAAGGGGTTTTCTCTTCCAGGGTGGCGGATTGGTTGTGGTGCCGGAAATGCAAATTTATTAAATGCTCTAAAGAGCGTTAAAAGTTATATTGATTTTGGTATCTTTCAGCCACTTCAGGTTGCAGCTTCTGAACTGCTTAAATATGAGAGTTCTTATGATCGAAATTCAGCCAGGGTTGATCCTAATGCTGAAAGTTCAGTTATTTCTGATAATACTGACTTGTATCGTCACCGTCGGGATATTTTGAAATCTATACTTGAACAAAATGGATGGAACGTTATTTCAAGTCGAGCTACCCCATTCATATGGTGTCGCTTACCTGAAGATATGAGAAGCGCTGGATCTCAGACTGTTGCAGATTTATTACTTGAGAAAAGACACCTTGCCTGTTCACCCGGGCAGGGTTTTGACTCTCAGCAAGTTGATTGTATGCGGTTTTCACTTGTTGAATCTGAAACAAGACTTAGGGAAGTTTCTAACCGCATTCGTGATTTTGGACTATAATAATTCTCTTTGCATGGTGTTATACGTTACGATGAAATTAAATATGTTAAAAAAAACAGGTTTGCAAAAAATTATTAGAATTTCTGTGCTGGCAAAGTTATCTTGCTTATGTATTATTACTTTTCTGAATTTACTGGCTAATACTGAAATTGCATTCCCTGAGAAGAAGAACAGTGAAAATTGTCCTAAAGCGCTAGTTGAACTTAAAAAACTTGAAATGGCCAATTTGTCAGTTTTGGATCATAGAAAGGGACTTGAAAATGTAGAACAACTTTGTCCTTCTCTGGTAGAAGGACAATACGAATTTGGTCGCTGGTATCTGGAGCAAGGTAATTATTCAGAAGCTTCACGTTATTTCAAGCAAGCTGAAAATCTGAAGCCCAGACTTGAACATGCATTAGGCCTTGCAAAAGCAAAATCGATGTTGCTTGATTTTGTTTCTGCAGAAACAATTTATAAGGAAGCAATTGGAAAATATTCAGGCCACTGGAGTTTGCTTGAAGGACTTGGTGTACTTTACCTTAGTCTTGGCAAATACCAGGATGCGGAAGAGCTTTTTCGCCAGGGTCTTCAGGATCAGTCGCTAGAAGGAAGTCTTTATTATAATCTTGGAGTTGCTCTTGAAAGGCAGAATAGAATTGATGAAGCTATGTTAAGTTTTAAGACTGCTCTTGATAAATCTCCTCTTCTTGTTCAGGCAAGAGTTGCCCTTATAAAGGGCCATTTTGAAAAGGGTGAGTTTCTTGAGGCAAAACGTCTTGGGGAGCAAGGGATGTTGCACAGCCCCGGAAATACTGAATTATTAATAATGCAGATTCAGGTTCTAGACACAATGAATAGCCCAAGTGAAGCTCTGAGGCTGGTGGAACGTCTTCCTGATTCTACTTCAAGATCAATGAAATCCGCCTTTAAGGCAGTGTTGTTATTAAGGGATGGAGAAAAGGAGGAGGTTCAGAAAATTTTTTCGGAGTGGTTTGGATCTGATCAGCGTGTGAGCGCTGATAATCTGGATGTAGCAAGAGCTTATTCCTATTTCCTTCTAGTTGAGAAAAAATTTGAAAAGGCAGAAATGATCCTTGAGCAGATAATAGAAATTCGTCCTGATGATGCTAGTATGCTTAATAATCTTGGTGTAGCTTGTCAGTCATTAGGTAAAATTGATAAGGCAAAAGATTATTTTCGTAAGGCTGGAGCTCTTCTTCCAGCCTCGTCAGTAGTCAAAGCTAATCAGGAAAAAATTTCATAAATTCGATTTCAGTTAATAACGTATAAATTTTAAACCAATGATTATATGAAAGAAATTCTAAGGTCATCATTTAGATCTCATTATTGTGGCGAGTTATCTTCAAAAAATGTTGGGGAAAATGTTTGTCTTAGTGGTTGGATGAGAAGGAGAAGAGATCACGGCGGACTTATTTTCATAGATCTTGCAGATTTTTCCGGTAGAGTTCAATTAGTCTTCTCTCCTGAAAATGAGGTTTCTTTTAAAGTTGCTGAATCTGTAAGAAATGAATTTGTAATCACTGTTCAGGGCACTGTCCGTGATCGTCCTTCAGGTACGGAAAATGCTGAACTTTCTACCGGCTCAATCGAAATTTCTGTTAGTTCAGCAAGTATTCTGTCAAAATCTGAGGTTCCTCCTTTCATGATAGAAGATGAGACAGATGCGAAGGAGGAATTAAGACTCAGATATCGATATCTCGACATTCGTCGTCCTCATGTTCAGAACATTCTTAGAACTCGCGCTTCTGTTTGTCGTGCGACACGAAGTTATCTTGATTCCCTTGGGTTTTGCGAAATTGAAACCCCAATTTTGTCCAAACCTACACCTGAAGGTGCAAGGGATTTTCTGGTTCCATCCCGGCATCAGTTCGGTTCTTTTTATGCTCTTCCCCAGTCACCCCAGTTATTCAAGCAGGTTCTGATGTGTGGTGGAATGGATAAGTATTATCAGATTGTAAGATGTTTTCGTGATGAAGATTTCAGGGCAAATCGTCAGCCTGAGTTTACTCAAGTTGATATTGAGATGTCATTTGTAGGAGAAGAGGAGGTTCAGAGAGTTGTTGAAGGTTTGGTTTCTCATATCTGGCAGGAAGTAAGAGGAATGACTCTTGAAACTCCATTTCTTCATATGAGCTATGATGAAGTAATGTTAAAGTATGGACTTGATGCACCAGATTTAAGATTTGATCTTGAGATTTCTGACGTTACAGAAGTTTTCAGAAGTATCCAGTCTGATCGTATTCTTGAAACTCTTTCCACTGGTGGGGTAGTTCGGGGTATTCTTGTTCCCGATGGAGCTTCACTTTCCAGAAAGGATATGGATGAGCTTACTTCTTTTGTTTCTTCTTATGGGGCGAAGGGACTTGCCTGGTTCAAGAATGAGCAGGGTGTATTAAAGGGGCCTCTAGCAAAGTTTTTTCCAGAGAATATGCATTCAGATATTATTAAGGAGTTATGTCTTTCTGAGTCGGATTGTTATCTGGCTATATCTGATCAATTATCAGTTGTTTGTGCAAGTCTTGGAGCACTAAGGGTTAAGCTTGCCCAGAGATTTGAACTTATAGATGGAGATAAGCTTTCTTTTGTCTGGATTGATTCATTCCCATTACTTGAGTTCGATCCAGTGGCTAAAAGGCATGTTGCGGTTCACCACCCTTTTACTGCTCCTCAATTTAATTCTGTTAACAAAATATCTGAACTTAAAAGTGATCCTCTTTCAGTAAAAGCAAGGGCATATGATCTTGTGCTAAATGGACAGGAAATACTTGGAGGAAGTATAAGAATTAATGATACTGAACTCCAGGCGGAAATTTTTAATCTTCTTGGAATATCAAGGGAAGAGGCTCAGTCCAAATTTGGATTTTTGCTTGATGCTCTATCCTTTGGTGCGCCCCCACATGGTGGAATTGCAATGGGTCTTGATCGGGTTGTAATGATTCTTTGTGGAACTGATTCAATACGTGAAGTAATTCCCTTTCCAAAGACTCAGCGTGGTGCTGATATTATGGTTGGAGCACCAGCGCCTGCCGGTGTAGAGCAGCTTTTAGAGCTTGGGATCAAGGTGTTGTAGGGGATTTAAATAATATTTAAGGATAAAAGAATTCATGCTTCTTCTTCGCCCGTAAAACTTTTGATGGGCGTGTTTCGCAACAGATCCATAACCCGCATTATTATTCATATCCAGATTTGCTGATAGGATCGTTTTTCAGCACTCCCAAATCTTCTTTAGATTCTGTCATGCCGAACCATAACTCATACCCCATACTTTTTACAAAAATCCATAAAAGGAATTATCTTCAGATTATCATCAATTTGCCTTGATTCTTCACCAACATGCACTTGATAAAATTTAGGGATATTTGTTCTCTTTCTGAAGTAATCAAGATGAGGCGAGAGGTTTAGGGAATCAGAAAATTTTGCTTCAACAGCAAATTCAGGTTTTTTATTTTTAAGAACTACAAAATCAACTTCTCTTGCGTTTGTGTCACGAATATATCGTAACTCCATCTTATGTCCTTCAGTATCTTCAAGGAAATGGCAATAGGAAAGCAGGTGACTTGCAACAAGATTTTCAAAACGTATTCCGGGGTTTTCGATTTGTGTCCAGTCCCAAAGATAAATTTTTTGTTCTTTTTTAACTGCCTTTATCTTAGGAGATCCAAATGGTGGAACTAGAAATGAATAATATAAAGAACCTAAAATTCCAATCCACCTCTTTGAGGTTTTAAAATCTATTTCAAGGTCATTAGCTATGCTACTCATGGAGAGTGGAGACCCTACTCTTCTTGGAAGCTCCTCAGCCATTTGTTCTAGTTTATCAAGGTCCTTGACGGTATATAGATCTCTCAAGTCATCTTTTACAAGTCTCCCGATACGTTGGGTGTGCCACCTTCTGAGGTCTCTCTGATCTTTTGAAGATAACATTTCCGGGAAGCCACCATACTCCAAAAGCAGATCAAGATTATTTCTGCTATATCCCAGTTCTCCCAATGTATAAGGACCAAGTCTGTAATAGAAATATCTTCCAAGTAGAGAATCTCCTCCCTTTCTGTAATGATCAAGCCTTGCAGAGCCTGTGATTAAGAATTTATGTGAATGCTTAAGAGTGTCATAGAAGCCTTTAATGAGATTTCTCCATCCCTTTGACTTATGAATTTCATCAAGAACAATCAAGTTCTGTTCACTTGGCCATTCTCTATTTCGAATTTTTTTTCTATGTTCAGCAAGATCCCAATTGAGATACCCAGGATGACCATCCGAGTAATTTTCTATAAGGGATTGCGCCAGGGTAGTTTTCCCTATCTGTCGAGGACCTCCCAGAAAAACCATTTTCTTTTCAAGGTCTTGGGTAATATACGGTAAAATTTTTCTTTGTGGTAAAACTGGCATGAGTCTATTATCCATGATTGTAAAATGGAGTCAAGTCTGTTTTAGTGCAATCTCTAAAGAAACATATTTTCAAAGAGCTCTGAAAGAAGTACCGCTCTTTTTTTCTTTCCGACACTTCGGGTGACTTGCATTCTCTACGTTCAGTATATGCGCCCAAAAAATATACAGGGGGATTCACCTTCGGCTCAAATACCCCAATTTAATTTTCCATACGGAAAATCAAATCATGTGGGGTATAAATGCCGTAAGCTACTGACAGGTAATGTTAAAACACTACTTTAACAAACCAGGTACGACAAATTGAGGCAAGGTGTTGGTGTTTCTTTTAAGCCTGGTTGTTGTACCGAATATAAGGGCATTTCCTGTTGGCGTGACCCTGACTGTTCCATAAGAATTTGCTATCGTACCAAATAATCCAAAATCATGAAGATTAACTTCCTTACTTTCAAACGGTGCAAATGACATGGTTCCACTTGCTCCGGAGCTTGATTGTGAAGCTATGAGAATGTTTGCTGATCCAGAAAGGGCAGCTGTATTATGTAATCTTAATCTACTTTCCATTGACAGAAAAAGGTTATAACTGCCATTTAAAATACTACTTCCGGACGTTACCTCCTGAGTTCCACTGATTGAAGATATTGAACCAGAGACAGGATCTCTGAAATAAAACATTGATTGAGAAGCAAGGGGAGTTCCACCAGTCGGAGTTATGCTTCCAAATCCAATACTTCCAGCGGGCAGTATTTGAGATGTATTTAAATGAAACTGAGAGTATGGATTAAGCCCAATAGTCTGATTACTTAGTAAGTTACCAGATTCACTGAAAATCTGAACCTGGGCAGAATTTCCCTGACTTGAGGGATTTACAAGTTCAATCCAGTTCTGATGTGTGTCCCTGTCTCCAACAGGAAAATAATGAGTCCCATTAAGACCTTTGGTTGCTACCAAAGGAAAGGCAAAGTTAAATGCAGTTCCTCCAGTTTTATAACCATAGCGAACCAGTTGGGCACTGTATTTTGCATTGATATCTACGGGAACTATTTCAAGAAGTCCAACATTACCTGGTCCAGGACTTACATGTCCACCATCTATATCTGCCCGATTTCTGCTGGCAAGAGAAATATTTGTTTCAGATAAAAGTACACCTGACTGATTATACTTTTTTACAAGAAATGATTTAGTGCCAGTATCGAGATTAACAACTGAAAGCCAGTTAGCAACAAGATTTGATGTTTCCCCAGGGTTAAAACTTGGCTGAAATGTATTAAAGCTCACTGAGCTTTTGTTGGTTATTGGAGGAGCAAATGGTAATGCATATGCAAAGTCAAAATCAGTAAAGCTGCCACTGACTTTAGGTTTATAATAACTGATTCGTCCGCTAACATTACTCGATATTTGAACCACACCATAGGAGTCTGTACTGTATCCACTTAATTGATTTAGAATAACATCAAACTGCTGTCCAGCAGGAACTGAAAATGAATTGGTTGAGACATGAGTCCCTGCAGCATTAAAGAGATTCACTTTTGCTGTTACTGCACTTCCACTAGTATTTTGAATCTCAGCAATATTTACTAAACCAATAAAACCATTCCATAAACCATAATCACCATCTGTCTCACTTAAAGGCTCACTTGGCGTAACTGAAACAGGAGGCGGAGGATTGCCCGATACTGGGCTGCTGGATGTCGGAGTGTACTCGTTAATCCAGCTAAGATAATGCGGGACTCTGGCCCAGACACCAAATTTATTTGGAAGGGCGCATCCTTCTCCAAAACTTGTAGCGCCAATCAGAAGTGGTGCATTAGTTCCACCAATAACCAGTGGCCCTCCGCTATCTCCCTGACAGGCATCCTTTCCTCCTCCCTGAACCCCAGCACATACCATTCCGGCAGTAATTGAATTACCATACATGGTATTACATGCGTTATTTGTAATTACCTGCAAATCAACCTGAAGAAGTAGTGGAGATGAAGAACCACCTGAACTTGTAGTTCCCCATCCGATAGCTGTGCTTACAAGTCCTGCAAGTTCTGATGAGGGATCAGCTATACCAATAATTGTTCCTGTGTTTGATGGAGATGCGAGCTCAAGAAGAGCAATATCATTGTTACTTGTGTTTTCATTATATTGAGGATGGGGGATAATCCTTTTAACATTGATTGTTTCCCCGCCATTTTGCCTGAGATCATGAAGTCCTATTCCTACTTCCATACTTTGAGGGGTCTCTTCAGCTATGCAGTGCGCTGCAGTTACAACCCACGTGGTTGCAATTAGGGAACCTCCGCAAAACTGGCGATTAAATTTATTACCGCTACCTTTACTAAAAAGCCCAACCATAAAAGGCCATGAACCAGGACTAGCTTCAATCCCGCCAACAATTCTTGGACGAATTACATCATCAGGATTTGATGCATAAGAATCTGTTCTAAGTTGAATGAAGGAAAGATTAACTAAAAAGAGAAAGATATAAACAGGTTTGAATAATTTATGTGTCATAAACCTTGATACTCCAGGTTTTTTCAAGAAGATAGCGTAACTATTCGGTACTTATTCTGAAATACTGAAGGCGAATTTAGAATTTTAAGCTTTTTGAGATATAGATATTTTTAGGGTGGTAGCTTTTATGAGAATTGGAGTTGGTAGGCGCGGGGAGGATTGAACTCCCGACTTCTTGCACGTCAAGCAAGCGCTCTCCCGCTGAGCTACGCGCCTAAAATTATTGATAAAATGTCCTGTAAGTTCATTTTTATCATTAACAGTAAAGTTTCCTAGCATAGCTTCAACCTTATTTAAAGTTTCAATACAGTTAGATAACTAATCCCCGATCTCTAATACAATAACAATTTAAGAGCACTAAAAGCATAGGATATTATGTTTTTAATTAAACTCAAATCTTGCTGATTATTTGCCATACCCCTTTCAAATTACCCTGTATTTTGCTATTAAGCGGGACAATTTTTGTGCAGGGATTCCATTTATATTGATTTATCATGTAAACTTAATAGGATATGTAAGTTTTTTGATAGAAAGTTTTATTTTAGTCAGTATATTTATTTTTATCCGATAATTTTTTTAATACTGTGTTTCTAAATTCCTAGGGTGGCAGATATGCCAAAAATGAAAACTAACAGAGCGGCTGCAAAAAGATACACTAAAACAGGTGGTGGTAAAGTTAAGAGGGGCTCTGCTTTCAGACGTCATATTCTTACTTCCAAATCTTCCAAAACAAAGAGGCAGTTAAGATCACCAGCTTACATTTCAGATGCAAATATTAAGGAAGTTGAAAGGAGACTTTTACCCTACGGGTAGTTTTTAAAGACTAAATAAATCATAAGTTAATACAGTTTAAGTTAATACAGCTTAAGTTAATAAAGAGGGTATCATGCGGGTTAAAAGAGGCGTTAAAGCCAAGAAAAGAAGAAGCAGTGTATTTGAACGGGCCAAAGGCTTTCGTGGTCGTTCAAAAAATACCATCCGTCAAGCCAGCAGTCGCGTGGATAAGGCAATGCGGTACATGTACCGTGATCGAAAGAGGAAAAAAGGTGACTTTCGAGCAATCTGGATACAGAGGATTAATGCTGCTGCAAGAATAATGGGCATGAACTATAACGGCTTTATAAGTGCACTAAAAGTTGCAGGAGTTGAGCTTGACCGTCGAATGCTCGCAAAAATTGCTGTAGAGCGACCTGAAGCGTTCAAGGCTGTAGGTGATATTGCTTCTAAACATGTACAACCTTGTAGTGTTTTAAAAGCACAAACCTTTTCTAGTGTTGCGTCATCGGGTATTTCTGCTGAAGTTTAGTTTGAGTTTCTTCTTGGCTATAGCTTTTAAACTCGTTTAGTCAGGCCTTTGCGATCAATACAGGTGTTCTCTTGGAGATGCTTTCCAGTGTTAAGTCAATTCTTGCAGATGCTACAACAGCCATACTTGAATCCAGTTCAAGTTCTCAAATTGAAGAAATAAAAGTTCATTTTCTCGGAAAAAAGGGAGTTCTTACTGGAATTCTTAAGGGTCTTTCAAATTTATCTGCCGAGGAGAGGAGAGAGCTTGGAGAGGCTGTAAATATTGCCAAAAACTCTATTAATGATCAACTTACCAAAAGACTTGAGGAAGTTGCAAGGCTGGAAGAAGAAGTAGCACTTAAAAGTGAAGCTATTGATGTCACTCTTCCTGTTAAAATGCCTGTCATGACTGATACCTGTGGCGCAATTCATCCACTTAGTCAGGTACAGAAGGAACTAGAGGATATTTTTATCAGCCTTGGTTTTGATGTTGTTGATGGACCTGAGGTTGAGAGTGAATTTTACAATTTTGAGGCACTTAATGTCCCGGGCTGGCATCCAGCAAGAGATATGCAGGATACTATCTGGACTACTTTGCCCGGATTACTCCTTCGCACCCAGACTTCACCGATACAGGTTCGTTCTCTAAAAGAGAGAAAAGCCCCAATAAGAATTGTAGCCCCAGGTAGAGTGTTCAGATATGAGCGTGTAGATGCAACCCACGGCCATACTTTCTACCAAATGGAAGGTATGATGATAGATCGGGAAGTTTCTGTGGGACATCTTGTATATTTCATGAAAACCCTTCTCAGAAAGATTTTTGGATTTGAGCCCCGTATTCGTTTAAGACCAGGATACTTCCCTTTCGTTGAGCCTGGTTTTGAGCTTGATATATGGTTTCAGGAAAGGTGGATGGAGCTTCTTCCGTGTGGTCTGGTTCACCCTCAAGTATTAAGGTACGGTGGAGTAGATCCTGATGAATGGCAGGGGTTTGCCTTTGGTCTGGGGCTAAGCAGGCTGGTTATGAGCAGGTTTCAGATTGATGATATTCGCTATTTACTAGGATCTGATTTCCGTTTTTTAAACCAGTTTTAATTTAAACCATGGATTATAATTTTTAAATGAAGATTTCCCGTGAATGGTTACTGGAATTTGTTGATTTTTCTGATTTATCCGGAGAGGATTTTTCCGAACTTATTACAACTCGAGTTGCCGAAGTTGAAGAATGTTACAAAGTTGGTACTCCAATTGAATCTGCTGAAGTAGCAGAAATCCTGGAGTTTTCTCCTCATCCTGAGCGTAATAAATTATCTGTAGTAAGACTTGCTACTCTGGCTGGTGTGCAGACTCTTGTATGTGGGGCAAATAATCTTAAAAATGGAGCTCAGGTTTTGTATGCTCCCCCTGGTTCATCCGTAAGAAAACCTGGTCGTCCAGCAGAAGAAGAAGAGCTTGTTACAGTAGAAGCAAGAGAGTTTGCCGGAATAATGAGTGTGGGCATGATTCTTTCCGAGTCTGAGCTTGGAATAAGTCCTGATCATGAGGGGATTTTACTACTTAATGAGTTAACTGAAAGTTCTTCCTCGTCGAGTTTTAATTCTGAAAACAAATTCAAAATCGGAGATAAAGCCGCATCAATATTTCCAGGTCCGGATTTAATAATAGACATTGATAACAAGTCGCTAACTCATCGTCCAGACCTTTGGAGTCACTTTGGCTTTGCTAGAGAAATTTCAGCTATTCTTAAGCGTCCGCTGAAAAAGCCGATGGATTTGTTCTCTGATGGAACATATTTTAACTATTACGATAAATCTAAAGTTGATACTGAAGAATTTAATTCTCTTATCGGAAAAGAAAAGCCAATCAGCCCATTTAGTGTAAGAATCGGAAGTGAATCTGGATCAAAGCGTTTAAGTTTTTTTTATATTGGAGGGTTATCTAATAGAACTTCACCATTATGGATAAGACGACGACTGTTTATGATAAATGCAGGGATAAGAAATTTACTTGTAGATTGTAGTAATTATGTACTTCATGAAACAGGACAACCAAATCATGCATATGATCCTTCAAAACTTTCAGGTAAAACTCTTGAGGTAAGAAAAGCTGTTCAAGGTGAAAAATTCACCGGTCTTGATCTTGTTGATAGAATCCTTGATAGCAGAGATATTGTTATAGCAGATGATGAAAAAGCTCTTGCGCTAGCAGGTATTCTTGGTGGTAATTCCTGTTCTGTAAGCGATGATACAAGGGAAATTCTACTTGAAAGTGGTCACTTTGATCCTGTATTTGTCAGACAGACAGCAAAGCGACATCAAGTCAGGACGGACTCTTCAAATCGATTTGAAAAAAGTATTTCACCTTTTCAAATTCCTTTAGCTCCAATAAGATTTATTGATATTTTAAAACGGGCGGGAGAGAATCCCGAATTGCCTTATGCATGGAGCGACAACTTTCCCTTAAAGCCGGCTCCAGTCATGGTTCAGTGCAGGCCAGAATATATAAGAAGCAGATTGGGTGGAGTTCCTGAGACTGATAAGGAGATTTCCGATATCTTGTCAAGACTGGGTTTCGGCGTTGATAACAATACAGAAACCTTATCTAATTCTTATGAAAGTTCCACCAGATTAACCGTTCCTTATTACAGAGCTACCAGTGATGTTACAATCGAAGATGATCTGGTTGAAGAGGTTGGAAGGATAATAGGATTTGATCGTGTTCCTGAGAAGGCCCCACTTATTGAGGCTATAGGAAGTGCAAGAACGCTAACTGGTAATGCCGAAGTAACTTTAAGAGAAAGTCTTTCTGCTCAAGGTCTGGTTGAGTTATCTAATGACAGTTTTTGCTCTATTAGCGAAGCTCAGGAGTTGGGTTACTGTGTAGATGATGCAATTCGTCTTTTAAACCCAGTTGATCAAAACTCAGATGCTGTCCAGACAACACTTGTCCCAGGTCTTCTTTCTGTAGCCAGATCAAATTCTCGTCATTTTGCGAAATGCTCTGGTTTCGAGATTGGCAGGAGTTATCATTTATCCGGTTCTTGTGATGACTCAAAAATATTATCAGGGGATTCCTCCATAACTGATACCAATGTGATGGAAAGGCGCCTTCTTGGATTATTCACTATGGGTGATATTCAAGAGCGCTCATGGGGAGAGCCAGAAGTATCTAGTGGTATTTTATTTTACAGCCTTTCTACCGTGATAAGAAGAATAGCTCGTGTTTTAGGTGGTGGCGAATTTGAGCTTGTTCCTTTAAAAGAGGAAATAAACAGGAGCAAGTCCCAGGATTTTACATCTCTCAAGAGCTGGATGCATCCGTTTAGGTCAGCCTCTATCAAAATTGGAAACCTAAATGTTGGAGTGATTGCTGAGGTAAGGCCAAGTGTGATTAATATAAGGCAGTCCAGGGTTGTTATTGCTGAAATTGATATTGAAGCATTAATGGCGACTCGAGTTAATTCTCAAGCGACATTTCTCCCTATATCACGCTATCCTGAGAGTTTTTTTGAGATATCAATTGTAATGCCTCTTGAGGAAAGGTTTTCAAGAATTAAATCAACTTTTTATGCAAATCTTGGTGAACCCTGTTTAAGATCTATTTTGCCAGTAGCAGTTTATCAAGGTGCTCCACTTCATGAATCTGAAAAGAGCTTATCAATTCGATTTGTATATAGTAAGGAAAGTGGTACTGTTACAACTGAGGAACTTGAGTCTTTTCGCTCATCTGTCCTTAATGTCGTACAAAAATCAAAATACAGATTAAGAAGTTAAATTTCTGCTCCTATATGCCTCAAACAAAAGAGAGAATTGATTCTGAGCAAAATCTGGAGGGTTTAGTTTGTAGGTCAATTACCCCTGATCTTGTCGACTACATATATAATCTTGAACAAAGAGTATACCCTAATGGCTGGTCCCGCGCATTGATAGAGTCTGAGTTTGATAAAGTAATTTCTTTAAGGCTTGGTCTATTTAACAGATATCAGTTGTTACTCGGTTATTCATTCAGTTATCTGATTGAAGATGAGTTACATTTATTGAATATTGCTCTGGATCCTGAATATCAGGGGCAGGGGCTTGGTACATATCTGTTATCTGAAATTATTTCTAAAGCTTCAGTTATGGGTGCCAGGGTTTCATATCTTGAAGTGAGAAGGTCAAACCAAAGGGCAATATCGCTCTATCGGAAGTTTGGTTATGTTGAAACGGCATATCGGAAAGCCTACTATCAGGATAATCATGAGGATGCCATTTTAATGGAAGCCGATATAGGTAGGGCATCTATTATCTAGTAAATATCTATGGATTGACCATTTTGCTATTTTAATATATACTCCCCGGCATTATTACTAATTCCTGGGGCTGATATAATGGGCAAAGTTAAAAAACAAGCTTCTTCACCTAAGTCGCCAAAATCACAGGCTAAAGCATTAAAGCCACAAAAAAAGGGTTCTAAAGCTTCTAAGGGTTTAAAATTAAAAAATAAAAAGCCTGAAAAATCTGTTTCCTCAAGAACAAGTGCTAAAAAGAAAGCTGTTTCTAAAAGTAATAATTCCAAAAAGGGTATTTCCAGCAAAAAGACCAAGGTTGCAGTATCTTCCAGCCTAAAAAAGGGGGAGAAACAAAAGTCTGCCGTGAAGTCTACAGTTAAGCCTGCTAGTAATCCTGCTGGGAAGTCTAAAGTAAAATCTGCATTTGCCTCTGTTGGGAATTATAAGGATAAAAAGATTAATGCCAAGAAAGATCTTAAATCCCAATCATCAAAGTCTACCAAATCTCTCTCGACAGCTTCAAGTGTAAAGAGTTCAGTTAAATCTGAAAATTCAAAATCAAATAAATCTTCTATTAAAAAGACTGGTAGCCTTGGTGTAAGTAGTGTAGACTTCAGCACCTTCAAAGGAAGGGGTTCATCCACTCGTAAAGAAGCAGTTGGTGGACAGTTAACCGTTTCGGGAAATAAAGATAATATTATGCCTTTAAAGTCATCTGCTGATAACAAATCTGATTCTTCAGAGGTAAATAACAAGCCTTTACTTTTATCAGCTAATGATGGGGCTCCTGCTGATGAGCCGATAAAGAGAAAACGGGGCAGACCTAGAAAGACCGATTCCTCTGGATCATCTGCTAATAAACTACAGGAAACAAAAGGAGTTCGGCGATTTGGTATGAACTATGGTAGGCCTGGTGTTGCCGCAGGCAGATACTCCTGGAGTGCAGAAACAGGAACTTCCCTTGTAGACAAACCAGCCAGTGAGAATAATTCATTACGCGGCAGTTCAAAATCGGAAATATCTTCTGATAACATTTATTCTTCAAACGGACGCTTTGAAACAAATGGCAAGTCTGCAACTGGTACTATTAATGGTCATTCAAGCAGAAGCAGAAAGGGCCTTAGCTCACAAATCACTGTTAGTAATAATTATAGTGATGAGGGTCTTGCAAATGGAGATTCTTCCGACGAAATCCCGATGATTGAGTTTATACAAGGCGATAAGGTGGTGTATCCGGCACATGGGTTGGGTAAAATAGATGCCGTACAGGTTCGAAATGTTGGTGGTACCCAGCAAAAATTTTATATGATTGTTATTGTTGAAACTGGTATGAAGATAATGGTACCAGTAAGTCAGGCAAGAACAGTTGGTCTTAGGCGAGTTGTTGACACTGGTACTGTTGACAAAGTCTATGATATTCTTCGTGACAAGAATGTGGCCATAGACAATCAGACCTGGAATAGGAGATACAGGGAATATTCCCAGAAAATCAAAACAGGTTCGGTACTTGAAATTGCATCTGTTATCAGGGATTTAACAGTACTAAAGATAGAGAAAGAACTTTCCTTTAATGAAAGACGTATGCTTGATACTGCTCAGGGTCTTTTAGTGAAAGAGCTTTCAATAGCTAAATCAAGCTCTGAGGACAGCATAAAGGAAGAACTTGAGTTAATCTGTCAGCCTTGATTTATTTCTAAAAGAGTTTTCTCTCTTTACGGAATCTTTAGTTAATCAGATCATGGTAGATAAATGAGTGTTTGTATTTATCCCCAAAATATATGGGCTATTGTGCCTGCTGCTGGATCAAGCAGCAGAATGGGGTGTACTCTAGAAGCTGAATCTGAAAAAGTATCAAGCAAGGTACTTATTCCTCTGGAATCATCATGGACAGTGCTTCATGAATCTCTTAAACAGTTATGGCTTTCTGGAGTCAGGGTTCTTGTAATCCCGACTAAGGTAGAGTTAATAGAAGAGATAAATAAAATTGCAATTGAAACAGGGGACTGGAATTATCTTAAGGTATGTCAAGGCGGGGAGACGAGAACGGATTCTGTATTAAACGCAGTTAGCTATTTAAAAGATTTACGAGAAAACACAGTTTGTCTGGATAATAGAAATCAGGATGAACCAATTGTTATTATTCATGATGCAGCTCGGCCATTTTGTAGTGTTTCCTTAATTGAAAAGGCAATTAAAATTTCAAGAATAGAGAAGCATGGCGCAGTTATTGGAGTTCCTGTTATCTCAACGATAAAAGAAGTTAATGGTGAAGGATTTATAACAAATACACCATTAAGAGAAAAATTATGGGAAGCTCAAACACCACAGGTCTTTCCGTTTGACAATTTTGTTTTTGCTTACGAATCTTTAAAAAACTCCGGACACATATTCTATGATGATTCTTCAGTATATGAATCTGCAGGGTTTACAGTTAAAATTGTAAGAGGAGAATATCAAAATTTGAAAGTTACAACTCCAATAGATATTGAAGTTGGAAGAATAATTTATAAAACAATAAGATTAAAAGGTGGAAAGGGTTCTAAACCTGAATAATTAAAAACCCACTCCACCGATAATATGAATCAGGATCAGGGTTAATTTAACCTTGATCCGGACTGTTTTCGTCGCTGGTATTTTCGCTCATATTCTGAGAATAAAGTTTGTTATACCGATCTTCTGAAAGAAATACATCAAAAGGAATAGCAGAGGCTGCCGCTCCAAAGTTATTTTTGATTTCTTCCAGCTTTTTCTCAGACAAATTGCCTTTTCCGCGCCTTAGTTCGGACGCATAACAAGGAGAAATTCCAAACTCTTTTGCGATAAAGGCATCGAGAATACCTTCTTTGGTTGGCACTCTGTATCCGGGCTTCTTAAATCTGAAAATACCACGAAAACATAGCAGTCTTCGTTCTTTATGCAATTCACTTGAAGGTGGAGCTCTCTTTTTCTTACTCATTATAAAATACCTAAAAAAACCATGGAACTCTTTCCATCCATACTTTTCACTCAAAAAAAGTCAAAATTATGTATTAAAAAGAAACAGGTGACATCCCTTTCACCTTTGAAAAACATTTAGACACAAATTCCTACATTTTGGAAAGTAATCTCTTTACATGACTAAGACGTAACTCGAGATTGGTCAGTTCCTGTCGTAGTATTGAGACTTTTTCGCTAATATCTGAAATATCAACTTCCTTAATCTCAGGTGCAGCAAGAACCACTTTTGCCAGTCCAGGCAGTTTTTCTTTCAGCTCATCTGGTAAAGGTATTGAGTCATTATGCGAACTTCCAAGTAACTGAAAGAAAATTGCCCAAAGCTCAATTAATGAAAACTCGGCAGCTCCTGATAAAGAAAGATCAGAAAGCCAGAGATTTTCTCCTTCACTTCGAATAAATGCGTTCTTTCCAACAAGGATACCATCTGGTGACGTTTCAAATGGTGGATCAAAGATACTTTTTGATGGCGTAATTTCCTTAACAAACTCAGAATGAAGAAGAGTTCTTGCAGCTTGTATCAGGAATTTATTTGTCATGTTCTGAAACGGAAGCCAGTATCCTGGAGCAAGCTCTCCTTGAAGACCCGGAATGTTACATGTTTTGAATGCATCAAATTCATGCCGAGCGGATTGAAGCAAAAGAAAAAGCTCATTTGGATTTAGTCGCAGGGGATCATTCTCATCGTAAGCAAATTCAAGGTCTTCATAAGAGTCTCCTTGAATTATAGATTCCACGATTTTGTATCCTGAACTTTTACTCTGAACAAGTGCAAGAGCCCGATCATCGTCTAAGTCGACAAATGAAATTGGAGTCATTAAAAACCTCCTTTATAACCAAAATTAAGTAGATGTCACGAAATTTTAGTCCTTATATAAAAGGGCGAGATGCGGTTAATATCTAAAACCTCATCTCGCCGGGAAAATCTCCCAAGAACTAAGAATAGGGACGTGAGACTATTGACCCTTCTTTTTCTTGTTCCTGTGCAAAGTAATCTGCCGTTGTGTCGGAAGCTTGATCCGCCCGTGAGTGAACCAAAGTAGCACCGAAGGATGCTCTATACAGTTTACAAGGATTGGGAGAGGAGGGAACTCGCCATCGTGGAGAGCTCCGTATCTGCTGATCTGGCTTAGTACCTCGATAGCGAGAAGAGCCTTTGCTAGTTCTCTCTTTTCATTGCTTCTTCCGCATTCTTCGAAGATAGTTTTCACTGGTCCATATGATTCATTAATTGTAATCAATCGAGGATTAGCAACAATAGGATCATTCTCCTGACCGTCTCGCTGGAAAACAATCTTGGGCGGAGTCTTTGTTTTTCTTCCAGTACCAGGAGGATTTTTAGGGGGCTTTTTACCACCTTTACCTCCACCTTTTCCACCTCGATGTCCATCGTCTTCGTCGTCGTCACCCTCTTCGGAGGTTTTTTTTCGACCACCGCCAAGGGTCAGTTCAAACTCGTCAATTAAATAATCGAGCAAGTCCTGATGAATGACGTCGTCAACATGCATTGCATTGTATGCATCCAGAAATTCATGAAGAGATTCAGGCAGATCTTCTGCAACGATCTCTGAAGCCACGGTATCATCGAAACCGGTTATCTTACTCCTGAATATATCGAATTTAAAGCCTTTAACAGCCTCAATAATGAGGATTACCTCAGACTGACCGCAGTAGATTCCCGCGGTGTTGACCTTGGCAATTCCACCTCTGTGACTATCCCACCACTCTACACACTCTCCATCGGCAGCAAAGCTAAAAGGTGGTGCACTCCATGGACTTACGAGTTCACTTTGCCTTCGGCTTGCCTTTTGAGGACGAATCCCCCAATGAAGATTAAAAGCTGGACAGGTCGTAGTGCCTTTATAGGCTTTGGTCCCGTTGACCTCGCAAAGAGCTTTGAGAGAGCCAAGGGCACCTACGATCCGAATCTCTGAACTTCTATCAACGGCGGTAACAACAACCTCGCCAGGAATTGAGAGGTAACGTTGATTCAGAAACTCAATTATCTTCGTTATGCTAAAATTAGCACTCTTAAGGTGAACTGAAGTGCCTGAGCGCTTATCGAGGGAATCACGTGGAATTGAAACAAATTTTCCAACTCCGTGCTCCGTATCGGGAAGACCCTCAAAGTGCGTACCATCATCTGTAGCTTTCAGGATGATCTGATAAGCCTGATTATTTTCAGGCGACCTTTGGCAGTGGCTTGTGAATACTGCAGGACCACAAAGGGCACTTGCAATCTTGGAGCCGATTCCCATTCTTTGGGCTGCTCCTCTTCCCAATTTACTGGAGCTAGATCCAAGTCCAGTCAGATAAAGGCGCATTTCCTTTGGAGTCATTCCTTTTCCATTGTCCCGAATCAGGATACCGCCAGATGGGTGTTCTTCAATCCGAACACATGTTGCACCACCGTCGATGGCATTTTGTACCATCTCTCGGATTGCAATTAGCGGGTCAATGTCTTCGGGAAGAAGAAATGCCGCAGAAACCAGGTTAAGCTTAGCCATTTAAGGCCTCCATATTTAAAAACAGGAAAAAACGCTTTTTAACCGCAACTCGCGGACACTTGATTTTTAGCTGATGATTTATAGAAAAAAGGTAAACACCAAGTGTCCGCGCAAAAGTTGCGCGAATCTACCCTGTAAATAAGAGAAAGAGCGATTATGATTACGTTTTGTGATAAGCCGAAAAAGCATATCATAAAACGTAGCGTGTGGAAAACCCACCCGCTACTTCGGTAAAGTAGCAAAAACCTAAATAAACTAAGGAGTGGCAGGAGGAGAAAGATTCTGTTCTCTTGCCTTTAGCTCATTAGCCCAGCTTTGAAGTCGCTGTTGTCTTTTTTCTAGAAGGCCAAGGTGAAGAGTGATTTCTTCCTGATCCGGAGCAATACCTAAAGGACTTGATCTTGCTTTTGCTAGTTCAATTTCAAGAGCCTTATTTCGTTCTCGAAGCTCTTCAAGCTCTTGAAGAAGGGCAAGGACTCCTTCCTGATATTCGTTCTCAGATTTTCTGAGAGTTTCAATCAATGAGTTAATTTCCTCCGTGTTAAAAGAAGAAGTAACTGGTATAGGTTGAGCCGATTCTTCTTCTAATAACAAAGAAGGTTCTTCACGATTCAGGATAACGGGATCAGGTATTCGAACTCCATCAATATCCCAGCAATCTAGATCATGAACAGGTAGCTGAGGGACCTGATAAATCCCCATTATAGGATCAGAAAAGAGGCGAACTGCAAGTTCACACCAAAGATCAAACGATGCGTCAACAGTCCTTCCCTTACTACTTGTAAATTTGAAGTTTCCGGACTTGTGTCTAACGGTTATATGACCAATCACAAGGGATTTTTCAGAACTACCAATGTCTTCCCAGGGATTCATTTTTTTCGAGATATCAATGCCCTGCCTTTTTAATTTTCGTAGAGCCTCCTCGAAATTCCTGATAACCTTCTCCTTGGAGCTGTTACCTGGATTAAAGAGATACTCATTGGTAGCAACAAGCTGATCAGGGACAAGTTTGTTATGATAGTTAAACCAAAGAACAAAATTGCACCAGCGTGCAAGAATCCTGATGTTCATTACAACATCTCTTGAAAATGTAGGATTCACTTCCCGAAAGACCCATGAGTTATCAGATTCCTGCCTTTTGAAATGAAATCCGTTAATGGTCACATGCTCTTTTTGAGTCATTTTTTCTCCTTTATAGGTTAAAACCCTTTTTAATTTTCCACACGCACATTTTGATTTGCAATTTTAAAAAGATAAAATCAAAATATGCGTATATTCGCTCTTCTACTCAAAGTAATAATTTTGCTGCAGATTCAGCCAGTTTATATAAAACTGGGCGATTGAATTTTGTAATAAAACCGCCCAATGTATGTGAAAATTAACGAGTAGCTCCTAAGCTCGAATTATTTCCTCAAGTACTCTGAAACTTTGGTCTTTGAGATGAGGGAATACTGTTCCTTCCATAAAGATTTTAAGAAGTTCCATTGGCTCCAGTTGCCGGGAAGGACTTGCAACTTTTTCGATTGACTTATGGACAGGAGTTTTTTCCTGTTTAAAGCTGACCAAGTCGCTATCCATGATTTGATTAAATGAAAGGATTGGATCTTCAATTTCGTTTGATCCAATAATGACCAAAAGAATAAAGCCAAATTGCGAAGGTTCAAGGTTGTCCGAAATTAGAAATTTGCCTTCTGATGCAATGAAAGTATCATCATTTTCAGATTGCTCACTTCTTAGCTCATCTACAAAACCATGAGGCGTGATGTCAAAGGGAGTCTCAAGTGTTTCTTCGATTCGTAGAATGAGAAGTTTCCTCTTAATTAACAGTGTATCATCTTTCGTGAAGAGAATATCCAGAGGGATTTGAAAATCAAAGAGTTCCAAAAGTTCTTCTGGCAACACTTCTCGAAAATCCGAATGACCCTGGTCTTTCAATTTTGAAAGTATATACTCACGAAGTTCCACCAGAGAACCGAATTCTAGCAGTTCTCCGCTCTTATCTTGTGCCAGTGATTGCTTTTCTGAAGGCTCACCATAGACCAGAGCAACTGACGAGGGATCAAAGAAGTAATTTTTACCCCTTATAATTTCTCCTGAGAGAACAACCAGGGCGACGTTTATCCAGTCAGTCCATGGAGCTGATCGAGATAAAATCTTCCATGGAAGTGAGGTAGATTCACGTTCAATAGTTACTATTCCGGAACTAACCTTTAGAAGAGTTCCTGAATTCACTTGATCTGTTCCAGATCTGAATTGAGCAAGATATTTTGCCTTTTTTAGAAATCGGCTCTCTAGTAACTTTTTAAAAAGAGTTAAAAGATCTTTGTGAGATAAGTGGTAAGTAGTATGTCCTGCGACTTCATGATAATCCATTCTCCCCCAATCTCGTCTAACAGTTCGAGACTGATACTCGTAAAACATTGAGTGATCATCATCGGATGTCTTAGGTCCTAGGATGACCTGGATGTGAGGGAGCTTGACTCCTCGTGGAGCTATGCGCATTTTTAAATCCTTTCTTAAAAATATTATTCAATCACCCGTGATAAAAAAGGGTGCTTGAATCTGCAGCATCTACTCTTTATAATTTCAAAGATCAGCTAGTTTTTGTGAAAGGATGCATTTAAACCTTTTTACTGATGCCAGACTCGGGGACTTGACGAATTGTCTGGTCCCCGAGTTGGCTTTTTACGAGCAGCGAAATTCTTAAACAGTTTTTCTCTCGTTTCTTATCTGATGAACTCTCTTTCGGAAATTATTGGCATAAAGGCGTTTTCTTCCCGCCTTGCTTTTTTCCTGAAAATCCCTTAGTTCATCCCAAAGCTCTTTAAGGGTCATTCCATTATCTCCGACTTTACCGTGCTCATTTTTTGTCCTTCTTTCAATGTCTCGGAGCACATCTTCAACATCGGAAAGCTCAGTGCATTGTCGGATTGAAGCCAGAATTCTGGAGAAGCTTACACCATCAGAGTAGTATCCACCTTGACCTCTCTCTTCCAGAACTTCTTTGGTTTCTAGTGAAAGTTTGGGCACTCCCCTGGAAATGAGAATTTGATCAATACAGTGAGCAAGATGAGATGCTCCCCCAGCTCGTTCCATTAATTCGGTAACAAGCTTTAGCTCCTTGTCAATATCATTTGACATCTCACCAACCAGTGCTTTTAGTTCATCAAGTTCAAGCCGTTCTTTTGAAATTTCTTCTCGTTTCTGTTGAAGTTCAGCCTGAATTTCCGAACGTTCTTTTAGAAGTTCAGAAAGTTCAGCTTTTAAAGTCTGAATCTGTTCTGCAAGCTTATTAACTTCAGCACGCTTTTGAACAATATCCCCATCAATTTTTTGTTCCTGAGGGCTTGTTTCAATTTTTGGTTCCTGTGATGAACCGATTGGCAAAGTTTCGACAAATGAGCGAATCATATCCATGCATTCTGGCATGATACGACCCTTCAATTCCAGCTGTAACTTTTCGCGAAGAACGGATTCCATCTTCTCCGCAGAGAAACGTTCTGGAACCCTCGCTTCATGCTGTTGAAGAAGAGCAGAACGAAGATTTGCTAAAGTCTGCGCTTCAAATGAAGATACACTTTTGCACCATGTTTTTACCTCAGGTTGAGACAGGAGCCATACCACCGATCCTAATACTTCCGGATTTTTTGTCATTATATATCCTTTTTGTAAAAACCTATCCATTAAAACCAAAATGCATCCTGCTCCAAACAAGAAAGTAGTAAATACTACTTTCCACTTTTGAAGCAGGTCTGATCCTTGTCCCGGATTACTATGTTAAAGAGATAGTCCTGAAAAAGTAGGTATAATAATACGCATACTTTTAAAGGTGAAATGAGCTAGTTTACTATCATATTAGTGGGAAAAATCAAGATTTGGATAAATCTTAAGATATATATAATAATAGTATAGTAATTATAAGTAGTTATAGCGTCACTATAGGCTAATGAGTTAAGAAACTTGAGTATTTATCCTAATAGCATTAGCTCTAATATTGAGCTAATATTTTGAATTAATACAAATCTTTAAATGACGATTAATAATTCCATATCAAATCTTAGCAATCAGCAAATTATCTTCCTTGCCGAACTACCAAGGTTCCTGAATTCAACTCTGGTCACGGCTGACATTATTGATATTCTGCTAAGAAAGCTTTGCCTTGAGCTAAAATGTGAAGCTGCAACTACATTTCTACTTTCCAGCTCAGGTATGGAACTTCGCTTCTGGGCCTCGCATGGCGGAAAAAGTTCAGAGCTTTCCGGTAAAAAAATGCCTGCTGATCAGGGTATTGTAGGTTGGGTTATTAAAAACCGGAAATCTGTTCATGTAAGAGACGTTAATAAAGATGAGAGATTTTTTAAAACAATAGATAATGAAACGGATTTTAAAACCAAAGAAATTCTCTGCTCTCCACTTATAGCACAGGGAGAAAAAATTATTGGAGCAGTTCAGGTTCTTAATTCCCTTAATGAATCGGGATTTAATGAAACTGATCAGCTATTTATTGAACGAGTGTGCGACCAGGCATCTCTCGCAATTTTTAATGCCCAGCTATATCACAATGCAAGAAAATCAGCTCAGACTCTTGCTGAACTCCAGAGAAGAAGGGATGACCTGATTTCTGTTATCTCCCATGAATTCAGAACACCTCTTAATATAATTCAAAATTCAATTGAACTTCTCGGAATGAGTGATATTAATGAAGATATGAGAAATCAAATTGAGAGTACTGCAGCGAGAAGTATAACAAAATTGACTGAGCTGATTTCCCGGATGAGGGATGTTTCAGAGTCTGCTCCTGGCAGCACTTTTATAAAAAAAGAGAAAATATCCTTAAGTGAACTTTTTAAAACACTTGAATCCGAATTTTCTATAGTGTGCAGTGATAAACGTTCCTTAAATCTCAGTTTTGATATTAGGGAGGGTGCAGAGCATGCTAAAGGTGATAGCACCCTGATTGCTGTTGCTATTATTAATTTAATCTCAAATGCTATTCGATTCACCCCAGATGGTGGAAAAATTAGTGTTACAGCAAGTAGTTCTTCAGGACTTGTCAAAATAAGTGTTTCTGATTCTGGCATAGGTATTTGCGAAAGCAATCATCAACTTATATTTGAAAAATTTTATGAAGTTACTGATGTAGCAAATCACAGTTCAGGTAAATTTGAATTTCGCTCCAGTGGCCTTGGGCTGGGACTACCAACAGTAAAAAATATCTGTGAAGCCCATGGAACAGAACTTGAGCTTCAAAGTTCTATTGATTCTGGAAGCTGTTTTAGCTTTTGCCTTCAAAAATAAGAGTCTTTCTGAAATTCAGGAAATGTTCAAAAAAGAGCGAGAAAAGTATTAGAAAATCCCTTTAATTACAGACCTATTATGCTAAGTGCCTGAAATGATTTATTATAAAAATGTTCAAAATTGTTCATATTTTTTAAAAAAACTCTAAAGCTTTCATAAGGTTGTGACGTTAACAATTTTAAGGGCAGGAAGTAGTTCAAAATTGTACGGACTTTCGACTCAAAGAATTATAAGCTGAAATAAGAATAGAGATAAAAAATCATGGATAATACACTAAACAAGAAAGAAAACATTGAGACAGAAGTAAATAGTTCAGTAGCTGAAGCCAAGGTAAGAAATAAAAGAATACCTAGACCAAGAAATCTGACAGTACTAAAACTTGAACTTATTGCTGAGCGTGCAAGAAAAATTAAACGAATTAAGGATGCAATCACAGCCGGTAATTACTCAGTCGACTCAAAGCTGGTAGTTAGTGCACTTACCAAAAGTTTCTCCGAGGAGGATCTCTAGAAAGTAATTACAAAAATTTAAACTGGATGCTCTAGCACTTTATTTGAGTCGCTATTAATGATAATTGAGGCATAATATGAATGCCTCAAATTGTACTTCTTATATTGCAAGAATTGTTGGTGAGGAATCTCCTCTAGAGATTCATTCTGCATTTTTCGAAAGAGAAGATCTATTAAACTATCTTGTGGGAACTCGTCTCCATTCAAGCTTGTTGTCGCAAAGAAAGAGAGTTTTTTCCTTGCTTATGCGTCCAGTATGGAAAGATATAATTTCACTTCTTTCAAATCTTGGTTCAAATAGCATAGAGGGTTACCATGTTGACCAGATTGGACGACTGGTAACAAATTTTTCCTTTGGCCTGGAAGGGGAGAAGATTCAGGCTAAATTAAGGGATAACCTTATATTGTGTCTTAAGCATCTCATACCCTGGAGAAAGGGACCATTTTGTATTGGTGGAGTAAATATTGATGCAGAATGGGATAGTAATATCAAATACAGTGAACTTAAGAGTGTAATTAAATATTTCTCTGGTGCAAGCATACTTGATATCGGAGGAGGAAATGGATATTACGCTTTTAGAATGCGTAAAGATGGGGCTAAATCAGTAATTTCTCTTGATCCATCAGAAAAATTTTTTTATCAATTTGAACTTTTTCAAAAATTTGCAAAAGACCCCTATACTCAATATGAACCTCTGAGTTTTGAATATGCTGGAATGCTTGGCCACAAGTTTGATATTGTATCCTGCATGGGTGTAATATATCATCAGAAAAATCCCCTATATTTGCTTGAGTGCTGCAAAGAAGCATTAAATAGGAAAAAAGGCACTCTAATACTTGAGTCTATGGTTCTGGACAGTAATAAAAATGAATCTTTCTTTCCACCGGGAAGATATGCAAAAGCAAGAAATGTGTTTTTTATACCTTCTGTTTTAGCACTAAATGCCATGTGCCAAAGAGCTGGATTCAGAAAAATTGAACTTATAAGCATGCGTTATGTTGGACTTGAGGAACAGGCGAGGCGAGAATATGCCCCTTATGAGAGTCTTTCTGATTTTCTTGATCCAATTGACAGATCTAAAACTATAGAAGGATATCCCGCACCAGCTCGAGCAATTATAGTAGCAAGTTTATGACAAATTTAAACATTGTTGTTGTAAATGATCAAACACTGGAAGAGCAATATCCTTTCAGGAACTATATTAATTCGCCGATAATTCGATTAACAAAACCATCCTCTCGCCAAAGTTTTTATGGAAGTACCATGGAAATTAATGCATGGTGCATGTTACCAGAAGAATATGAAACTCCATTATTAAAAGAACATATTTCATTAAAATGTTTTGTTGCCGCAACGGATCAGTTCGAATCAGTCGCGCTTCATGAAATCATTTATAAAGGTTCTGAAATTTTACCTCTTTCTCAATGGACCATTTCAAATCCAAAGCAATATTATCTGTCACCAGATAAGAAAATATGGGGGTTCCCACTTCAAATTTCCGGAATTTTAAACCTATCATATTTAGATCGTAGTAGAAATTATAACATTTTTCTTCAACTTGAGCTCTTAGGTTCTGTTTGTAACTCCAATCTTGCTACTATTTATCTTGGGAATAAAGCTGAAATTGCAGGAAAAGTTCATGGTGGTCCCTTACAAATTCTTCCAAGATATATTTTTTCTGATCAACTTATTCTTCAATCATGGGCATTAGAATGTGATCATAAAATATCTTCTGTTGAAACAATAGTTAAAACAACCGAATCCAAAATAGAACATATTATCAAGAGGGTTTACACCGAAATTGATTTGTCAGGTAATTTTTCTGCACTTCCAGATATTCCAGAGTACAAAAAATCTGGTATTGAAACTATTATCCAATTTGACAAGAATTTTTTTGACGGTAAGGATTATCAGGACATTTCTATTCACCAGACAGTCCTATCAACTTCTGGAAAGATACATGAATTTTTGCTTGGACTATCCCGTGTCTACAATAAGACCATTCAACCTGTTTATATCAGCAGTGTCAAAACTACATCTGATTTCGTGGAAATATCTGGCTGCCTTTCACGTACGGCTGATATTTCTGATGTTCTTGTTATTAAAGGTAAAGGACGTGAAGTTATTATTCCATTATCACATGATGCTAATAAGTTTTGCAAAGATGGATTTGAGCTTTCATGGTCAATCAGCCCAAATTATCCATTAGAATTTGGATCTGTATCACTCTCTTCAGAGGATCAATTTTACCTGAAAATTTCAACTGACTCTATAAATTCCTTTGGCGACAGATTTTCCTTATCCAAGAAATCTAGTTCCGGAACAATAATACTACTTGAAGATTCCTTTTTATCACAATTTAATTTTACTTCTAGTCAAAAAAACAAGGGTTTATTAATTCCCCTGATTAATTCATTCAAAAATGCTCTTAATATGCATTCCGGACTTACAAATCATAATGAAACTTTAAAAAACGATTATTTAAAACCATCGCCTGATTCCTCTGGCTTTAAGGAAGAAAAAAATTTACATTTTTTTATGCATAGCTTTTCTGCAACAGAAGGTGCCCCAATTGTAGCCAGTAATATTATAAAGTCTCTTTCAGAAGTTTCAACTAATAATCTCCAAATAACAGGATTTCTTGATGGTGATTTGAAAAGTGATCTTTTACCATATGCCACAAAGGTATCTCTTAGAAATGAAGGATCAATGTATTCTCAATCAACTAACCGTTACCTTAATTTGTTGAGTGAGCTTGTTGCAGGAATAAAGAGAGATAAAACTTCACTTGTTCTCGCAAATGGGCTTGATGCGTTTATTGCAATTGATGCTGCAAACAGAAGTCTTGTTCCTTCCGTCTGGATAATTCACGAAAGTGTTGATCCTGGTGATAAATATAGAGAACATGGCTTAAAAATTCGAACTCATTTTTTATCAGCCCTTAGAAATGCTAGCAGGATAGTATTTGTCAGTGAAACTACCAGAAAATTATATTCAGATCTGATTGACTTTAAGCAAACGGTAATAATTCCTAATGGCATTGATCAGAAGTCATTTAATCTTCAAATGGATAAATATAACAGAACTAACGAAAGAGAGATGCTAGGCATTGATTCAGATACAAAGGTATTTCTCTCTGTTGGTACAATTTGCGAGAGAAAGGGGCAGGAGAGAACACTTGCGGAATTTGTACAGTTTAGAGAAAAATTTCCAGAGATTAACTGTAAACTTGTTTTGGTAGGTGCCCGACCAATGCCTTTTCTTGAGCTAGTAAAAAAAATGATAATTGATCTTGCCCTTGTTGATCATGTAATATTAATACCTGAAACTAAAGAGGTTCATCGCTATTATAAATTAGCAGATGCTTTTGTTATAAATTCAAGAGAAGAATCATTTCCACTTGTTGTACTAGAGGCTTTTGCCGCCGGACTTCCTGTCATTTCTACCAATGTTTATGGACTTGGAGAAATCCTAATCAACGAAACCAATGCGCTTCTGTTTGATGGAGACAAGAAAGGTCAACTGGCAGATTTGATGTACAGAATTATTAATGATTGTGGATTATCTGATAAACTCAGTCAGGGTGCTTTAAATTCTTTAAAGGCCAAATACACCCTGGAAGCAACTATTTCTCAATATAAGCAAACTATTAGAGACTGTTTTTTTTCAAAAAATTAACCAGAATATGCCACCATTTGGTCTTTATCCATGCCTGATAAACCAGAAAAATACTAGAAAAATAGCCTCTTAGCTTACATATCCCCAAGGTAGGATATTATTTTAATCTACCTTCAATTTTCTCCCTCCTTGGTGGACTTTTTCCTACCATTAGTTTAGCCTGTTTGAAGCTCTGGATTTAACCAGAGGAGCGTTTGTGGCAACCCTTTTAAAGTTCATTTAATTCAACAAAGGTGTTCAGTAGTGGCGACAAAAGTAAATAACAGTTTAATTGTAGGGCTTGATATAGGTACAACCAAGATTGCAGTTATTGTAGCTGATCGCTTGCCTGGAGGTAAGGTTGATATAATCGGCATAGGTACTCATCCTTCCGAGGGTCTTCGAAAAGGAGTTGTTATAAACATTGAAGCCACTGTTAATTCCATCCAGCGTGCTATCGAAGAAGCTGAACTTATGGCCGGTTGTCATATAACTTCAGTGTTTGCAGGAATTGCAGGTTCTCATATTAAGGGATTTAACAGTCATGGCATTGTTGCTATTAAAAACAAGGAAGTAAGTCCAAAAGATATAGAAAGAGTCATTGATGCGGCAAAAGCAGTCGCTATTCCAATGGATCGTGAGATCCTTCATATATTGCCACAGGAGTACATTGTCGATGAGCAGGATGGCATTCGTGAGCCTCTTGGTATGTCAGGTGTCAGACTCGAAGCTAAAGTACATATTGTCACTGGAGCTGTTGCTTCAGCCCAAAATATTGTAAAAAGTGCCAATAGAGTTGGCCTTTCAGTTGAAGATATTGTTCTTGAGCCTATAGCATCTGCTGAGGCAGTACTGTCTCCTGAAGAAAAAGAACTAGGCGTTGCCATGGTTGATATTGGTGGGGGCACAACTGATCTTACAATTTTTCATGCTGGCGCAGTCAAACATACTGCCGTAATCCCCCTTGGAGGAAATCATATTACAAATGATATTTCTGCTGGACTAAGAACGCCGGTTTCTTCGGCTGAATTGATCAAGAGGAAATACGGACTTGCTTACAGAGCTATGTCCAAGCCTCAGGATACTATAGAGGTTCCATCAACCGGTGGCAGGGATCCTCGAATATTACCAAAACATAGCTTAACTGAAATTATTGAAGCTCGTCTTGAAGAAATATATACTCTTGTACACAGAGAAATTATTCGTTCAGGATTTGATGAATTCCTTACCGCTGGACTTGTACTTACAGGCGGCACTGTCCTTCTTGAGGGTTCGGCAGAGTTAGCTGAGGACGTATTTAATCTTCCTGTCAGAGTAGGTTATCCAACAGGAGTTGGTGGGCTTATTGACGTTGTAAATTCACCTGCCTTTGCAACTGGTGTTGGACTAGTAATATACGGGGCGCGTAATTCCCAAATAATTGAGTATGGAAGAGGACGTTCATTTACAAATGATAGTTCATCTGCTCATGGTTTTACTATATTTGAGAGAATAAAAGAACGAATGACATCCTGGTTTTCCGGTGTCCCAACATCCTGAAATAACATGATTTTTTTAAGGTCTTAAAATATCTTGAAGTGTACCAGTTCTCCCCAAAGGTATCTTGATGAATGTCTTTCCGTAATGAAAGCTGATGGTGCGAGGATTACTCGAACCAGAAAGGCTGTAATAGAATGCCTGGCCGTAACTGAACATCCACTTACTCCTCAGGCTATAGTTCAACTTCTGTCTAAAAATCAGATTGATAATACCAAAAATCCTGGAAATGCCCCGGAAGTGGAAGAAAATAATTCCATTGATCTTGCCTCTGTTTACAGAATCCTCAAGTATATGAGTTCATTGGGATTAGTTCATCAGCTTGGTTCTGATGGAGGTTTTTTTCCCTGTACACATGCAAGTTGTAATAGCGGAGTACATCTTCTTACGCGTTGTGAACAATGTGAAAACACTAAGGAAATACACATGCCAAAGGATATTACAGCTGGCCTCATCTGGTATATTGAAAACGAAACTGATTTTCTCCCCGAAAGTCATATTCTTGAAATCAGTGGAACCTGCAATAATTGTCGATCAATTTAACTATAAAATAAGTCATATTCACTTAACCACATTGCATAAGATTCATATGAACGAAAAAGAAAGAGCTCTTCAATATCACGAATTCCCGAGACCAGGTAAAATCTCCGTCCAGGCGAGTAAACCCTGTGAAACTGCCTATGATCTTTCACTGGCTTATAGTCCAGGTGTTGCGGTACCATGTCTTGAAATTGCGGCTGATGAAAGTAAAGTTTACCAGTACACATCCAAGGGAAATCTGGTAGCTGTTATTAGTAATGGAACGGCCGTCCTCGGTCTTGGTAATATTGGACCAAGTGCCTCCAAGCCAGTAATGGAGGGCAAAGGAGTTCTATTTAAGTCATTTGCCGATATTGATGTCTTTGATCTTGAACTTCAATGTAATTCCAAAGAGCACTTGATTGATACCATTGCTGCACTTGCACCAACTTTTGGTGGTATTAATCTTGAAGATATTAAAGCACCTGAATGTTTTGATATTGAAACTGAACTTCAAAAACGCTTGGATATTCCGGTATTTCACGATGACCAGCATGGAACAGCTATTATTGCAGCAGCAGCCCTGATTAATGCCCTTGAAATTACAGGCCGGAAAATTTCCACCATACGTCTTGTAATAAGCGGCGCAGGGGCAGCGGCCCTTGCTTCAGCTAAACTCTTGTTTAGCCTTGGATTCAAACCTGAAAATCTTCTTTTAGTGGATTCTGTTGGTGTTGTTTATAAAGGCAGAACAGAAGGAATGAATAAGTACAAGGAAGAATTTGCAGTTAAAACAGAAAAACGCACACTTGAAGATGCTGTCGCAGGTTCCGATGTTTTTTTTGGATTATCTGGTAAGGACATTCTCACACCAAAAATGCTATTAAGCATGTCTAAAAACCCGATTGTTTTTGCGATGGCGAATCCTGATCCTGAAATAAATTATGATCTCGCCAAAAAGACTCGTTCTGATGTTATAATTGCTACTGGCAGAAGTGACCATCCTAATCAGGTGAATAACGTATTAGGGTTTCCGTTTATATTTCGTGGAGCACTCGATGTAAGGGCTCGAGGTATAAATGAGGAAATGAAACTTGCTGCAGTATATGCCCTTGCAAGACTTGCTAAAGAACCTGTTCCTGACAGTGTAAAGGCAGCTTATGGTAATACAGATTTCTCATTTGGTGCTGACTATTTAATTCCTAAACCATTTGATCCAAGAGTCCTTTACTATGTTTCTCCGGCAGTGGCAGATGCTGCCATGAGAAGTGGTATGGCCAGAATTAATCTTGATCTGGAAGATTACACTCTTAAACTCAAAGGTGCACAAAATGCAGGAAGAGTTATCCTAAGAACCTGGCATACTATTGCTCGAAGAGGGATAAAGAAGAGAATTGTCTTTTCCGAAGGTAGTAATGAAAGAGTTGTTAACGCAGCTCACATGGCTGTTTCAGAGGGTGTTTGCAGCCCAGTTCTTGTTGGTAATCGCGAGGCAATTCTCGCTGAGTTTAAAAAACTTGATTCCTTGCCTGAAGGGATAGAAATAATTGATCCTGAGAATGACAAACGATATTCTGATTTTGTAAAACGCTTTTTTCAAATGAGGTGCAGAAAAGGTGTTACACTTACTGAAGCATTTCGACTCTTAAAAGAAGATACGATTTTCTCAACCATGCTACTTAATGAAGGTCATGTTGATGGTCTTATTGGTGGAGTAGACAGAAATTATCCTCAGTCAGTAAAACCACTTTTAGAATTAATTCCCGTTCACGAAGACTATTCTACGACTGCTGGTCTTTATATCGTATCAATAAAAGATAAAATTTTATTCTTTGCTGATACTACAATCCATCTCTCAATGTCTCCTGATATTCTCGCGGAAATTGCTTTAATGTCAGCAGATTTTGCAAAATCAATGAATTGTGAACCTCGCATAGCAATGCTTTCTTATTCCAATTTTGGAAGTTCCTCTCACAGTGCTGCCAGAATGGTTAGAGAAGCAGTTGATATTGTAAGAGGCCGTAACCCAAAACTGACCATTGA
This sequence comes from Oligoflexia bacterium, assembly GCA_035327825.1. Classification (GTDB taxonomy): domain Bacteria; phylum Bdellovibrionota_C; class UBA2361; order SZUA-149; family DAOLCO01; genus DAOLCO01. The sequence goes on from DAOLCO010000004.1 coordinate 39,089, forward strand.
TGGAGAAATGCAAGCTGATACTGCATCTGATCCATCAATTCTCGCTCAGTATCCATTCTCTAACCTTTTCATGTCTGATGGAGAAAATACCCCTTCATCAAGTGCAAATGTATTTGTATTTCCCGATATGCAATCCGGGAATATATCATATAAATTACTTCAACGACTTGGTGGGGCACGTGTCATTGGACCAATACTTCTTGGACTATCAAGACCTGCTCACATACTTCAGCGTCATGCATCAGTAGATGAGATTTTTAATATGACTACAGTTGCGGCTGCACAAGCTTCACTTCTTGAATCAGACAAAGAAAACTCGAAAAGGAAAGTTAATGAAAGTACTTCGAAAACACTTTTTCTGAAAAGATCAGCTGGCTAGTATTTCTTATGCTTAAAACAAAGAACCTTGTTATTCTTTTTACTGATATTGCCGGGTATACAGAATATACCAGTAACCGATCTCGAATTCAAAATCAGCAAATGGTTGATAAGCACAATTCAATCCTTTTGCCTGTTATTCGTCGGTTTAAGGGAAGACATGTAAAAAGTATTGGGGATGCTCTTTTGCTCACATTCACTTCACCTACTGATGCTATGCGTTGTGCCATGGCAATGCAGGACGCACTGCATGAACATAATCTGGGAGTTCCAGAAGCCGATCAGATACATATCAGAATCGCTGCAAGCCTTGGCGAGGTTCGTACAACACGAAATGATGTTTTTGGTGAAGCCGTCAATCTTACAAGTAGAATTGAAACAATTACACCCTCCGATGAAATTTACTTCAGTGAGGCAGTTTATTTAGCCATGAATAAGGCCGAGGTGCCGGCTGTTGAAATTGGTATGCAGGAATTAAAGGGTATTCCAAAGCCCGTAAAAATATTTGCAATACCGCGTTTTGCTGACAGCAAGCTGGTATCTGAACCTCATAGCTCAATTGAAACAGATCCTAGAATTGCTTTTCCTTATGGTGGAATGCATCTCAATCAGGGATTTTCAAATACAAATTGGATAAAGGGCGTTATTTCATCTGATATTTCAAAAAATTACCCAAAGATTTCCAGAAATATCCTGATAAGTCTTGCTATTGGCGTAGTTTTGATACTTTTAGTCGGTAATTATGATTTTTTCCTTAAACCACATAATCTTGTAATAAAGGAACAGATATCTCAAAATTCTATTAATCCTCTTAATCCCTTAGAACAAACTCTCCCCGCCAGCGAATTATCATCTAGCAAAATATCTTCTCAGAGAGGAAGATTAGATGGCCTTATTAAAGATCTAGCAGAACAGAATAATATTACCAAATCAACTTCATCTGGTGATTCATCTGAGTCTGAGAATGCTGTGATTGGAAACACAAACTGGATCGTTGTTGATCCGATGATGGATATTAAAGGCCCGTTGTTGCCTCCACCTATGGAAGTTTTACCAGAAAATGATAACAAGCCTAATCTAACTACAGGACTTAGCTCTACTGATCCGATAGTTAAAAGTAATCCACAATCAAGTGTTGTCATTGAAACAACAGGTAATACAAAGTCAAAAAAAAATACATTTGCAGCCACATCAAAGCTGTCTGAAAAGATTAATTCAGACACAGAGAGCAGGAAGCCTTCGAATGTATTTCGTAATATATCTCAAGTCAAAGCCGCATATAAGGCTAATAAAATTACTAAAGATACTTACAAGCAGCAAGTCAACAGAATTGAATCAGAGTATGAACGCAAGGTTCAGGAGGAAAAATATGCTTATCGATCTAACAGGATCAGCAAAGATCAATATAAATCAAGAGTCCGTGCACTGAAACGCGAGTACTACGGCGATAGATAAAAGGATCAAATACCATTCAGTACATCTTTATCTTTTGCTGAACTAGAGTTCCATTCAAGTGTACTTTCAATCAGACTGGAAAGAGCTCTTGCCGCATCAACTTCACCGTGAATTGTGCGTACAATTTTGGGAAATGATAATTCATATTTCTCATGAGATTCCTTTAGCCAGCGAATAAGTTCACCTCTGTCAGCATGAGCTGAAAGACCAGAAAGGGATTTAATTTTCGCCTTGACTGGGATATCTTTTGCAAAAATACGTATTGTATTTTCTCCTCTTAATAAGCGATCTCCACGAGTACCATCTGCCTGATATCCAACAAATACCACTGTTGTTTCAGGTTTTGATATCCAATGTGACAAATGATGAAGTATTCGACCACCAGTTGCCATACCACTTCCGGCTATAATAATTCTTGGTCCGGTCATCTTGTTTGATAGCTTTGATTGCTCCTGAGTCTCCAGAAAAACAGTTTTCCGAGTCTTAAGTATAATTTTACCTTCTTCCAAATCGGTTTTGGCTTCTTCATCGAAATAATTTCGATATCGATGATATATATCTGTTGCATCAATGGCCATTGGGCTGTCCAGTAATACAGGAATTTCCGGAATAAGCTCCTCTCTTTCAAGTTTTGCAATTAAATATAGTAAATGCTGAGCTCGACCAATAGAAAATGAGGGGATTAATATTGGTCCTCCTGACTGTAAACTTTCCAGAATAATATTTTGAAGTGCTGTTTCGACATTCTCATTTCCGTGATCACGATTACCATAGGTTGATTCACATAAAAGTATATCACCAAGTGGCACAGGCTCGGGATCAGGAAGAATTGGAATATCATATCTTCCGATGTCACCTGAAAATGTTATAGTTTTCCCGTCAATTGAAAAATTAAGTATTGCAGCGCCCAGAATATGACCTGCAGAATATGGAGTCACAAAAATTCCTGGCAGAATTTCCCTGGCTTTATGAGGCTCAAGTGTTTTGAATAATTTAATAGCCTCTTCAGCATCTCCTCCTGTATAAAGTGGGAGGGCAGGATGATGTTTAGAACTTCCATGCATATTGGCATATCGAGCCTCTTCCTCCTGAAGCCTAGCACTGTCAAGAAGGATAAGTCTGGTTAGTTCTACTGTTGGTGCAGTCGCATAAATTGGGCCGAAAAATCCCTCCTTAACAAGTCTTGGCAAATAACCAGTATGATCAAGATGCGCATGAGTAAGTATTACTGCCGAAATTGACTCAGCAGGAACTGGAAATGATTCCCAGTTGCGGAGTCTAAGCTCTTTTCTGCCCTGAAAAAGTCCACAATCAACCAGTATCCTGTCTTTTCCCCTTTCTAGAAGAAATTTTGAACCTGTTACAGTTCCAGATGCCCCAAGAAATTCAAGCTTATATGAACTCATAAAGATGATATCCTGTTAAAATATTAAGGGTTAAGCCCCGTCAAGTAAACTTATCATTTCCTTTACAGTTCTTATTTTTGAGGCATTTTTACCAAGTCTTATGCCATCCATCTTTTCATTTTCTTCAATTTTTTTCCAATCTGCAAAAGTGGTTATTCTCATCCCTGATCTTTCCAGTTTTGACCAAAGTAACTGGGGATCTTTTGTGTTTCTTTGAAGAAGTTCAGGAATATCTGAGACAATACTCTTCACTGTTTCTACGCTATCCGACTTGTTTGTACCTATTACTCCACTTGGACCTCGTTTAATCCATCCTGACGTATATAATCCTCTAAGAATATTTGAATTACCAGAAACAGAATCCTGGTTATTAACAATACGACCTTCTATATTTGGATAAATTCCCATTTTATAGTCAAAGGGTATACCCTCAATGCCTGATCCGAAGTAGCCTACGCTTCTAAACAAAATGTCGCAAGGTAGTATCTCCTGATCACCGGTGCTTTCAGTTTTTCTTGCTTCAAGTGGACCCGTCAGATAATTCTTTTCCAGTTTAATACCAGTTAAAATTTTATTTCCAATCAATGAAATTGGAGATAAGAAAAACCTTATATAAAATACGCGGTTCTCAGGCTTTATCTTACTTTCAGAAAATGATTTTAGAATTTCAAAATTTCTTCTGACTCCTTTGGGTGCATCACTTAGCCATTTTTCCTCTTCATTACTCAAAATAAGGTCTTCACTTCTTACTGATACTGATACTCCAGGAAGTTCTCCAAACTCAGCCAATTCTTTATCTGTGCAGGCAATTTGAAGGGGTCCTCTTCTACCTATAAGATGAACTTCCCTTAAGGTGCTATTTCTTAAAGTATCAAGAGCATATGAACCAATATCAGTTGAAGCAAGCTCATCAGGGTTTCTCAATAAAATTCTTGCTACGTCGAGAGCAACATTTCCTTGACCAATTATAGCAGCTGTTTTAATTTTCAGATCAAATGACTTTTCCGTAAACCAGGGATGACTATTGTACCATCCAACAAATGAAGTTGCAGTTTCAGAGTTAATCAGATTTTCACCAGGAATTGACAAATTTCTGTCATGATGCGCTCCGTGACAAAGTATAACGGCATGATAATGATCAAGGAGTTCATTTATCTGGATATCAATTCCAACTCTGATATTACCAACAAAAGTCACTGATGAATTTGTTAAAATCCTTTCAAATCCTTTTTGAACTTCTTTGATTTTAAAATGGTCAGGAGCAACCCCAGAACGAACCAGGCCATAAGGAGTAGGCAATGCTTCAATGACTGTTATATGAGCATCCGGGACAAGCTTTAATAGAGCTTCGGTTGCAAATATACCCGCGGGACCTGCCCCTACGACTGCAACATTTATTGAGTCTTTATTTGATAGAGAGCCTTCAGAATCCATAATGCTAAGAAACAAAGCTCTCTTTAAGAATTAAAGCAATTCACCGATTATCAGCTAGCTATAAATTAAAACGGTAAAAAGAAGAGAAAAAGAACAAGCCTTAAGCTCCAGGCTTTCCATACTTCTTGTTGAATTTATCAATTCTTCCTTGAGTATCAAGTAGTCTGGTGGCTCCAGTGTAAAAGGGATGGGAGTAGCTTGATATCGCAAGCTGATACAGTGGATATTCGTTACCATCTTCCCACTTGATAGTCTTGTCAGTCTTAACAGTTGAGCGACTAAGAAAAGATTTTCCTGAAGAAGCATCAGAAAAAACTACATGCCTGTAAGTTTCTGGATGTATACCTTGTTTCATAATATGATTCTTTAAATAAAAATTAAATTAATACTGAAGAGTAAACAAAATTACCAGCTTGCTTTAGTAACGCCCGGCAGAAGCCCTTCAAGGGCCTTTAGACGAACCATGGAGCGGGATAAACCAAATTTTCTGTAAAATCCTCTGGAGCGTCCTGTAAGAAAGCATCTGTTTCTGACACGAATTGCTGAAGAGTTGCGAGGAAGACCCTGTAACTTTGCCTTGGCCTCCTCACGCTCTTCCCAGGTAGAATGAGGGTTGCGAATAGTTTCCTTAAGCTCGGCACGCTTGGTAGCATACTTCTTTACCAGTCTGATTCTTTTATTATTTTTTTCAATTCTGCTTTTTTTTGCCATCGCTTATCCAAATCGTTAAATAAAACTAAAATCCTGTAAAATTTTGATTGATCACCCTAAAGCGGGTAAAACCGGCGCATTTATACTATAAATATAGATAGTAAGTAAAGCCTGCTTAAAGAGCTATAGAAGTTGATTAATTTGATCACGAATTGACAATGCCTCTGCTCTTACTACTTGCTCAAAGTCACTACCTTTAGTTTTATGAATAATTCCCCTTGATGAGCTAATAATCAGCCCAAAATCAGAATTTCTACCTGAGCTTACCACGGAATGAAGATCACCGCCCTGAGCACCAATTCCTGGAACAAGAAACCATGTATTTTTAGCTATTTCCCTGATTTGTTTCATAATATCAGGATAGGTGGCACCTACAACCAGTAAAAAATCGCCTTTATCCTGCCATGAATCAACTTGTCTTGCGACTTCAAGGTAAAGCTCTTTGTTGGGGCACTTTAAGTCCTGAAGCATGCTTGAGCCAGGATTGCTGGTTTTACAAAGGATTATTAAACCTTTTCCCTTCCATTCAAGAAAGGGCTCTATAGCGTCAAAACCAAGATATGGATTTAAAGTAACAGCATCAGCACCATAACGATCGAAGCACTCAACTGCATAATGACGCGCAGTAGATCCAATATCACCTCTTTTTGCATCAAGTATAACAGGTATTTCCGGATAGGTGCTCTTAATGAACCTTATAGTTTCCAAAAGCTCTTCTTCTTTTGAAAGAGCCGAATAATGAGCAATTTGTGGTTTATAAGCACACACCAAATCTGCAGTAAGATTGATAATGCATTTATTAAATTCTAAAAATGGTTTTTCTTTATTTTTAAACACATCTGGCAAACGATCAAACTCAGGATCTAGCCCAACACAAAGATAACTTTTATTTATTTTGGATGCCCGGGAAATTTTATTGGTAAAATTGATATCAATATTCATGCTCTACTATTTATTATCTTCTGAAATTTTCGGGAAGATCAAGCCACTCTTTAAATGAAATTCCAGTTTTTTTATTGGCTTCCACAAAATCCCACAAAATTTTATCGATAGTATTATCATCATTTATAAGACTCTTAAATCTTCGTTCCTGATAAAAAAAACCGAATTTGGGAGATAGTTGCTTAGATGCTTCTTCAATACTAATCCCATAACGTAAATGAAGAAGAAGTGCGGTAACAATTCCACTTCTATGAGTCCCACTGGTGCAATGTACAAGTACAGGACCATTAATCTCCTCTGCGATCTTGATCAAGCGCTTAAAAGCTTTCTTCTGTCTTGTGTTGCTACCATTGAGGGGAAGCCAGATATATCTTGAACCATTTTTTTTAACTAGAGCTTTTTCTGAAGATTCACCTTCTTCCCGATCACCGCCAAGCCTAAGGTCAATGACATTCTTGATGCCATAAAGCACTAATTTTTCCTCTAAAACCTTATTGGATAATTTCGCACTTCGATAAAGTTCGCCAGGACGAACTTCATGAAAATTATCCGATGATACCATGTGAGCCAAGGCAGAAGTAAATGAGGTTTGATCAGAAACAATCTGAAAAGCAAATCCTGATATTAAAATCAAAAAAAAGATAATTAAGATTGTCAAAATACCTGAATATAAACGAGAAATTAATTTTATTGATCTCATAAGGACCTCAAATTTTCTTTTTAATGATTTCCATATGATTTTATGACTAAACTTGTTCAATTGGGAATAGTAAAAAATTAAGCTACCTTTTTTTTGCTTCAAAAATGCGAAGGGGAGGGATATTTCTCATTTCTATGTTTGATCTTGTTATGGAAAAATACTCCAAAAGCTTGTTTTTTATATCTTGCTGACCAATTGAAAGAGAAATTAGAAACTGATAAACAAGAAAGGCTCCATTATCCGAAAGCACACTAAGTGTTCCTTTTAGTATGGTATCTTTTAAAGTGGGAGGGAACATCGAAAATGGAATACCAGAAACTATATAATCTGCCCTATTTGATTCAATTAACTGCTCTGAATATAATTTTTCAATATGAAAAACTACGTCAGCTGCTGAACCCTCAATAACAATCAGACGTTCATCCTTGATTTCTTCTGCAAGCGCTCTTGCAAAATCAGGGTTATTTTCAATTGCTACAAGCCGGGAATTTACAGGAAGCTGACTTAGTACATATTTAGTAATAACCCCACCACCAGGACCAAACTCGATGAATAACCCGCACCTGGATAAATCAATTCCACTAAATATTCTTTTAATTCCAAAAACTGAGGTAGGAGCAATTGATGCAACTTCAGGATCTCTTATAATATTTGAAATATATGACAAAACAGAATCTTGAGTACCTGTTTTGATGTCAAACTTCTCTTTCATAGTCCTAGCTTCCATTAACCACTCACATTAAATTTAACTAACATAATCCCGAAGTAACTTTTCCCTTTTTCCCCTGGAGGAATTTTTTAAATCAATAAAAACAGAAAGATCATCTACAAATGAATGCCTAGTAGGCAAGTTTCTAATAGCAAAAAAGAATAGTCGAAAAAAGTAACCCAAAGAACTTAAAATAATGATCAAAGAAAAGATTAGCCTGGAGCATTCGCCTATATCTAACTGCTTATACCAATACTTTCTCTCATTAAGGTAATAAAGAGTTAAAAGCCTGTTGCGACCCAGATGCTGAGTTGAACTGCCACCTTCATGAAGCACGGTTGCTTTTGGCACCAGAATTGAAGGTAAGCCATGACTTTTTATGCGCATTGAGAGATCAACATCTTCATACCATGCAGGAAAAAATGAATCATCAAAACCCTTTATATCTCTAAAAACTTGTGAAGGTATGAAGAGACATGCTCCTGAAACATGCTCTACTTCCAGATAATCAGGTCCTTTTGAATTGGTGCTTGCAAGTGAATTAGCTATTATATAGTCATCTTCATAATGGTAAAATCTTGATACCGGATTATCAGGCCAAATGGCTTCAATAAAAAAAGTATTCATAAAAACAGAGCCAAGTGACGGCAGCTTTTTACCTGAATACTTACGTTGAGGTTTTTTATCATCAGAATTAACTGGTATAGGGCTAACAAGACCAGGATTTTCGATTGATTTAATTGCGTTAATGCAAAATTTGAATGCATTTTCAAGTGGAGCAATATCAGGATTTAGAACCAGATAGCAATCTGCATCGTTATCAGCAAGTAATGCATGATTATTGGCCCCGGCAAAACCAAGATTCAAACCTGGTTCAATAAGTGATATATGATTATTATTTACAACTAAAGCTCTAACTTTTTCAAAATATGGATCATTTGGGCTGTTATTTGTAATAGAAAGATGCCAGCTGATTTTAATATCATCTTCACATCTTTTAAGCTCATCAATTACAGCAGATATATTCCTTATTATTGATTCACTTTGATAATAAGAGACGATTGAAACATGTAATTTAAAAGGATAAGATTCCTTGTTGAAAGAATTTTTATCCCTATACCGACATGCATTAAGAGCATCTTGTCCACTGTAGAATAATGACAAAAAAGATAAATCTGAACAGGCCATTCTAGATCTGATCCATGAATTTTTGCTTAAAGCCTGGGATGATTTTAGAAAAGCACCTTTAAGTCCAGACAAAGAGCTTCTCTCAAATATAAGGCAAGCTAATATCACAATACAATTACGAATCAGAACCATTGGGCAAAGCAGCAAAAAGTTTAAAAATCCAAGGGTTTGAAGTTGAAGAAGAAATCTGTTCTGAACTCCAAGTGAATTAATCAGCTCATTCTGGGAAGAACGGTTATCATGAAGCACTCTTCTGACATGAAAACCAACCGCACGTGGTTCATACCTGTATCGCCAACCAAGCAGTTTTGCTCTAAGACTTAACTCTGCATCTTCCCTGTACATAATAAAGGCTTCATCAAGAAATTCTACTCCTTCCATAGCTATATCTTCAGAACTTCGGTAACGTATTTCTGGAGGAAAAGATACATCTTCAATAAAATCCCTGGAGAACATGAGGCAGGCACCAGTTCCGCCACTTACAAATTGTGGAGCTGAAAATTTAACCTCTCCCTTTGAATTAGCTTCTGGCTCACCAGAACCTCTGTCAAAATGACGAAATGATGGAACAAAATACATTCCCGCAGCATCCAGTACATCTCGCTGAAGTAGATTGAATGAGGGATCTGTCCTGTAAAGCTTTGGTGTAACTGCTCCTATTCGCAGTTGATTATTTTGAGTACTTGAGCCAAATGCCCTATACATTTCCAATATGCAGTCAGGATCAAGCACCATGTCCGGATTAATCAAAACAATATAATCTGCATTGTTTTTTAGTGCATAATTGATTGCAACATTGTGAGCAGGACTGAAACCCAAGTTACTATTAAGTAAAATTATATGAACCCTGTTAGTATATTTGTTTTTAAATTTTTCAATAATTGTGCGGCTTTTATCTGAAGAAGAATTATCTGCAATAATAATATTTATATGAAATCCCTTCTGCGTACTCTCAATTACAGAATGGAGGCATTTCTCTATCGTCTTGTCACTATTATAGGTAACTATTTGGGCAAAAATGTGAACTTCACTATCTGTAGTGCTAACAGGAGAGTCGTTCTTGCTTGCCATTTACTTGCCTTTGCTGAAAGACTGGAATACTTGACTACTGTTTAAGACAATGGGTCTTCATGCATAATGAATGAGTACCAAGTCTTCTGCCATCCTGAAATAATCCAAGCATTGGATAAGGTTTGGATTTAATGCTCCACGGGCTGACTGGACTCATTCCCGACCCTTTTTTTCTCATTGAAAGGGTGTATTTTTTCCCTGCGGATTGAAGTTGAGGATCGAAATCAACTTTTACCCACTGATTGTTTTTAATCAATGAACTGTTTAATGATTTTTTTGCAACAACTCGTAAACCAGAATGAAAATCAGACTCACCTGTATATTCAGATAGATTAATCTCAATTTCACCATCCGTCTCATGACCATGAGTTCCAAAAAGTAATTCAATTTCCTTAAGTCCGTTTATTCGGCAAATGAAGTGCTGTTCCAGGGTGCTATTAATACCAAAAGCAAAATCACAAGACTCTGCAATGTCAATTGAAATATCAATCTCCCTATTAGAACTTATAACAGGAGTATCAAGAATATTGATAATTTGATTTGCCGCTTTCTTGCGGTCAAAAAGCTCTTTTGCTAGTAATAAGGCATTTTTTGATTTTGTAACTACCAATAACGGATCGTTGAAAATTTCTTCTATCACTTCTCTAAAAGCACGTTCATCCCCTGGAGCTATGCACCATCCAGCGTTAAATTTCTTTATTGAATCCGCAAGATCTGCATAATTATTATAAATTATCGGAATACCAGCCCATAAGTAAGTTGTTGTCCTAATTGTAATTGCAAGTTCCCTTTCTAAATTCCAGCTCATTAAATCAAGAGCGACATCTGCATTTGGAAGTAACTCCACAAACTTCTCAAGGGGCAGAAGTGGCAATCGTTTCACACGAGGATTTTGCTCAAGTGAATAAAACAGTTCGTCATACTTTCCCGTATTAATATCATAGTTAGGATGTTTACCTCCTATCAGTGTCAAAGTACCCAGATTGCGATTTTTTAGTTCATTTGAAAGATTCTCCAGACCCCAGGTTGGATCCTGCCACGGAAGAAAAACTCCACCAAAAATAAATGAAGGACTGAAAAGACCGGAACTGCTACTGTTGCTATCAATTGATAGAGTTTTTGATCCAGATATTCTTTCAATTCTATTCTTTGTATTTTGATCTTCAATGGGAGGTAGGGGCATTGCTATTGTACATATTCGCTCTTCAGGACGGGAAACTTTCGCGCGCATCAGCCAGGACAAAAAATATAATCTTTGCTTCTGGCCTGAAACGATAAAATAATCAGCACAGGCTAAAGCATTTAGTTTGCCATGAACAGCTGCATTGTAGTTATCTTCACCCTGAAAATATCTTTCAAGCAGATGTGGACCTGCAAGATCAATGATTAATGGTTGTCTTGGTTTTCTGCCCAAAGTCCATGCAGGCCAATGTCCACAGAAGATAACATCAGGGTTTGTTTCGGAAATTATTTTTGCCTGATTAACAGCATCAAAGGCATAGCGATTTAACTCTTTAAGAATTTCTTTAGATACTTTTTCATTTAACGAAGAATTTATACCATCAAGAGCTGATAGTGGTACAGAAAATATCACCTCATGTCCAAGATCTCTCAGTCCTTCAGCAATTTGATTTGTCCTTAGAGCTGTCCCCGAAGTAGGATAGCCGGATAAGGGAGGTAAATCGGTAGCAAATATAAGAATTTTCATTTTAATTCTAAATCCCGGTACTATGAGGTCTTTAAAAAATACGAATTATTAATTCTGAACCGAACGGGCTGTTTTAAAACATCCCCAGGCTCCCTTGGCGGTAGTATTGAAATCAGTGGCGGAAAATACATTAATAGCAACAGGTTACAATTTTCACCAAGAGCATCTTAGAGAACAATTTAGACAGTTTACAAGATAAGCACAATATCCTACAAACCGAACGACACTTTCCGTATATTAAGCGTCAATTAATATTGCCAAGACCTACCAGATGATATGAATCGATTCAATCGCAAGCGTGGCGGTATTAATCTTACTATTTATTAACTTAGCTGAACTGGAGCTATAAACTGGTGAAAGTTCTATTATTCAGTAACGATACTATGCCTTTTGGAACCCTTCCAACCAGTGGGGGAGGACTTCGTTGCTGGCAATTATATCAGGGGTTAAGAAGTCAGGGTATTGAAGTAATAGCATCAATGCCTGCTTTTACTTTTCTTACCCAGAAATATTTCTCGGAAATCCCGGAAGAAGTAAGAGCTAATTTATGGGAATGGCATACCCAGGATGATATCTTTGAAAGGAACAAACCTGATGCTGTAATTTTTGCTTCAAACTGGGATCACTATAACTTAAGAAAAAAACCAGATGTTCCTCTTATTGTTGATCTTCACGGCTCAAGGTTGATTGAGACCGCACTTTTTGGTGACCAGGCCGACTGTAACAAAAAAGTAGATGTATTTTCAAGAGCTGATTTACTTTTATCTGCCGGAAAAAGACAAAGAAACTATTTTTATGGTTGGCTTACTCAGGCCGGCAGAGTACCTGAATGCGATCATTTCATTCGGTATATACCGGTATCGCTTGGGCCGGAGAACTTTGTAAGAAATGATTTACCCCCAAGCTCAATTAATTTTCCATTGATAGTGAGTGGGGGAGGGTGGTTTCCATGGCAAGATCAATCGAAAGCAATTTTTCAGATTGCCCGTTACTTTATTGAAAAGAAAAAGGGTAAACTTCAGATTTATGGAACACCTCACGATAATCCTTCTCCTTCTCCAGAAGAACTTGCAATAAGGCGCATTTTTGCATCCGTAGAAGACCTTTCGACAAAACATGGAGAAGTAGATGTAGTAGGTTATGTAGGAAGGGATGATCTACTTAAAGAATACAGCAAAGCATCTGTTGCTCTTGAATTAATGACCTATAACCTTGAGCGTGAACTCGCATTTACCACGCGTACTATTGAATATTTGTGGTGTGGATTACCTGTAATTTACAATAATTATTCTGAAATTAGTGATCACATTTCAGAATATGATGCTGGATGGACAATTGATCCTGGTGACAGTAGTGCATTAAAATTAGTGCTTGATGAGATAATGGATAATCCGGAAATTATAAGATCAAAATCCAGAAATGCACAGCAACTTGCAAGAGAAAGATTTTCCTGGGATAAAACCATAAATCCACTTGTTGATTTTCTTAAGAATCCCGTAATCTCAAAGGAATTAACTCCATGCATATCGTTTGTTGGAGGTCGCGCTTCTTATCTTACTCCAGGTGGATCACCACTTGAGATCCCCCTTTCCTGCGCTAAAGATGAATCAATTGAAATGAATTGCAAAATAAGGTTGAGTCAGCGTTTTATTTTCCCAACTGAAGGAGTCTGGGCCCTGGAAGTACCTTATCAACTTGAAAAATCGATTGGAGAGATTACGCTAAAAGTAAAATCAAAGTACGGTTTTACTATCTCAAAACGAAGGCATTTACTAAGCGTAATTCCAAAACATGGCACTTTTCTTTTACCACTTTCACGAATATTTAGACCACTTGGGGGGAGTGCTGGTATTCTGGAAATTGTTTATGAAGGTGTTTCTGGTGGCATGTTGCTAAATGGCCTGCTTGAACCAGTATACCCTTTGCTTGAATCAGCTGAAGTTTCTTCTTTTGTGGCTCGTGATTCCCTTGGAAGAGAGTCTAGGGCCAGTGTTTTAAAATTCCAGTTCCATGCCGGCGCCAGTAGAACTTATCATCTTCGAAGTATGATTGAGAGAGCTTACTGGCTGATAAGACAGGGGCAAATAAAACGATTAGTAAGGGCGGTATTAAGAAGGATGGGCTCAAAAAAAACTGCTGTTTTAAGAAAAATTATATCCTTATTCAAGTCCCTAAGGTTTCATAGTTCGGCCCAAAAGGTGTAGTATCCGATTGAAAGAGATTACCGGATGAACAGTAAATTATCTAAAAAGCAGATATCTGAAAAACAAATATCTGAGAAACAAAGGAGTGAAGCAAAAATGAATACATTACCAGAGGATAAGTATTCACTTCTGGACGAATCAAACAGCAAGGCAGGTTCCAATAAAACTACTTCTAAAACGTCGGAGGGTATAGGCAAAGAATCCGAGATTTATACCAGCCGCTTTAGTCCTGCTCAGGAAAAAGTTCGTGAAGAGACATGGGATATTCTTGTTAGTGAGTTTTTTCAGAATTACGTATCTCCTGATGATTGTCTTCTTGATCTTGGAGCAGGAGATGGTCTTTTTGTTACCAGAATCAAGGCAAGACGACGAATAGCAGTAGATCTTTCTTCTCATGTAAACAAACTTGAATCTGCCGGGATAGAGGTTTTGCAATGTCTGGCAAGTGATTTCGTGAGTAAACTCAATGAGCCTGCAGATGTAATTTTTATGAGTAATTTCCTTGAGCACTTGCCGGATAAGCGTACTGTGATTGAAGTATTTGACGAATGCAGAAGGGCACTTTCACCTGATGGAAAGGTACTGATCCTACAACCCAATATAAGATATGTTGGTGTCAAGTACTGGGATTATATAGACCATCATATTGCTCTTACAGAACATTCTCTTGTCGAAGGGCTTGAAGTATCTGGATTCAGGGTAGAAGAACTTATTCCAAGATTTCTGCCATATACTGCCAAATCGGGCGTAGGGGCAATTAGCGGAATGTTTGATACGAAATCACTCGTATCTGCATATCTTAAAATACCACTGTTGTGGAAATTTCTTGGAGCACAGACTTTTATCTGTGCACGAAAAAAATAGTACTTACATTTATTAAAATTAATCTAGAAAATATTTATGAATAAAGAAATAGTTGTTGTTGGTGGATGTGGTCACGTTGGACTTCCACTTGGAGTAAAATTATCAGAAGCTGGTTTCAAAACCAGCCTTGTAGATATTGATCAAAAAGCTATCGACAAGGTTAATTCCGGACAGTTCCCCTTTCTTGAAAGAGGTGGGGATGAACAACTGCAGTTCGCAATTAAAAGAGGACTAAGGGCAACCAGGGATGCAAACGTATGTCGCACGGCTGATGCTGTTGTATTCGTAATAGGCACACCAGTAGACGAGCATCTTAATCCCAAGATTTCTGATGTGATCAAAATTTTTGATTATTATGTTCCGCTACTTAAGCCAGGAACTCTAATTATCATGCGCTCTACCTTGTTTCCGGGAACCATGGAGCACCTGAAAGAAAGGCTTAAGGAGCAAAAAATTGATGTAAAAATTGCATTCTGTCCAGAGCGCGTTGCTCAAGGTTATGCTCTTGAGGAAATTGATTCACTACCGCAAATTGTGTCAGCTTATGAAGAAGAAAGCTTTCAGAGTGCATATGATATATTTAAAAGGCTTGCCCCATCCGTTATTCGCCTAACTCCAATCGAAGCTGAAATGACAAAACTAATGGCAAATTCATGGCGCTATCTTGAGTTTGCTATTGCAAATCAGTTTTATATGATTGCTGAATCCAAGGGTGT
Organism: Oligoflexia bacterium; assembly: GCA_035327825.1. Taxonomy (GTDB): domain Bacteria; phylum Bdellovibrionota_C; class UBA2361; order SZUA-149; family DAOLCO01; genus DAOLCO01. The sequence continues at coordinate 54,575 of DAOLCO010000004.1, forward strand.
TGATTTTTTTAAAATTTATGATGCAATAAGGTATGATTATCCAAGAGCCAGTGGTTATAAATCTCCGGGTCTGGCTGCCGGCCCATGCCTGTTTAAAGACACAATGCAGCTTGCAAGTTTCTTTGATCACCAGTTTTATATGGGCCACTCTGCAATGTTAGTCAATGAGGGCCTGGCAGGATTTCTCGTGGACAAAGTCGCTAAAATTTTTGGTGATTCTCTTTGGGGGAAAAAAGTTGCCCTTCTTGGAATGACTTTCAAGGCTAATAACGACGACATAAGAGAATCATTGAGTTATCGGTTAAAAAAAGGGCTTGAGTTTAAAGGCGCTGAAGTTCTTGATCATGATCCCTACCTTGAAAACAAAAATGAACTTGAAGCAATTCTTGAGGAGGCAGATGCCTTGGTAATTGGCACCCCTCACGATGAGTATAAAAAACTTGCTCTAAAAAAACCATGTATTGATGTTTGGGGCATTTTTAATCGTCCACATCTGGAGGTTTTGCAAGGCGAAATATCTGCAAACAGAGCTGCAAATAGTTAAATCGAATTTAATATTGAACACAGAATAGAAAGGGCAAATATGTCTGATAACAAAAAAATATTGGTAACAGGATCAGCTGGTTTTATTGGTGGTTATGTTGTTGAAGAATTACTTAATAATGGTTGGACAGTTGTTGGTATAGATAATTTCTCCAAATATGGCGAAATTGAAAAGTCTTATGATTCTCACCCCAATTATCATTTTGTAAGGGGAGATGTGAAAAACACTCCTCTTATGATGGAGCTGGCTGAAGGATGTTCCCATATTCTTGCAGGAGCTGCAATGATTGGTGGTATAAGTTACTTTCATGAGTTTGCATATGATTTACTTTCTGAAAATGAAAGAATTATGGCTTCAACTTTTGACTCTGCAATACATGGCTGGAAGAAAGGAACTCTTAAGAAAATTACCGTTCTAAGCTCCAGTATGGTTTTTGAATCAACTAACAAATTTCCTAGTCCGGAAGGCGAAGAACTTGCTTGTCCTCCACCAAAGAGTACTTATGGGTTTCAAAAACTAGCCTGTGAATATTTTGCCAGAGGCGCTTTTGAACAGTATCAGCTACCTTACACAATTGTTAGACCATTTAACTGTGTAGGAGTAGGGGAGAAAAGGGCTCTTTCAGACCATGAAATAATGTCTGGAAATGTTAAGCTTGCGATGAGTCATGTAGTTCCTGATTTGATCCAGAAGCTTGTTAAGGGCCAAGATCCGCTTCATATATTGGGAGATGGCTCACAAATAAGGCACTATACATATGGAGGAGACCTTGCCAGAGGCATACGAATAGCAATTGAACACGAAAAAGCCCTAAACGAGGACTTCAATATTTCAACTGAGACAGGAACAACGGTTAGAGAGCTTGCAGAAGTTATATGGAAAAAAATCAAGGGTGATAATGTGCCATTAAGAATGGTATCTGATGATCCTTTTGTTCATGACGTTCAGAAAAGAGTTCCTGATTGTAGCAAGGCAAAGAAGTTACTTGGATATGAAGCCACTACTTCTCTTGAGCAAATTCTTGACGAGGTTATTCCTTGGGTTACTGAGCAGGTTAAACTGGGTGCAATATAAAATTCCTAATATGATTAATTCGTAGCTCTGCAATCATTTTTAACAATGAAGTCTTGTGTAAATACAGCCAAGGTCTTGCCAAGGGATAAAGTGGATAATCTGGTTCAAATTATGTCACCAGTTTATAACGAAGGTGATGCTGTACTAAAATTGTACTCAGAACTTGTAGATGTTAACAACATACACTTTGATAGATTAACTTTTGTATATGATTTTGATGGTGATACTACTTTGCCTTTCATAAAATCTCTTTGTGAAAAAGACACCAGAGTAAGGGCAGAAAAAAATACCTTTGGAAAAGGTGTAATCAATGCCATGAAATGGGGATTCTCCAATGCCGAACCAGGGCCTTTTATTGTTGTAATGGCTGACAATTCTGATAAGCTCTCTATCATTCCTGAATTGATTCGTTTGTGGGACGAAGGTGCAAAAGTAGTTGTACCTTCTCGTTATATGAAAGGTGGTAAGCAGCATGGAGGCCCAAAACTTAAAAAATTCTTGTCCGGCTTTTCAGGTCGTGTACTTAAATTAGCAGGGTTTCCAACCTCCGATCCTACCAATAATTTTAAACTTTATGATGGGAACTGGTTAAGATTACAAAAAATTCAAAGTTCTGGTGGATTTGAAGTGGCTTTGGAGCTCACAGGAAAAGCTTTTCTTGGGGGCTTCTCTATTAAGGAAATACCTACAGAATGGTGGGACAGAACTCAAGGGAAAAGTAATTTCCGAATGTGGGCCTGGTTACCCCTATATCTCAAGTGGTACATTCCATTACTTCTTAAAACTCCATTTTACAAACTGAAAAGAATTTTAAAGGGGATTAATTAAAAGGTTATTAAAATTCAGAACCAGTAAACCTTTTATTGAGTTAAGTTTTAATGGCAGAAGAAGGTGTAAATAAAGACAAAAAAGGAAAAAAAACTTCGACAGATAAGGAGCAGAAAAATTTCGGTTTATCTCATCGAAAAAAAATCCTGATTTCAAGTTTAATATTTCTGATTATTATTTTCACACTTATCACTGTTTACTTTTGGTCTATAAATAAAAAAAATGATACCCAACTACACGATGAGAATAAACTAACTGTAATTGAAGTAGATGATCCTGATGAAGTTTTAGAAGGTGCCGTAATGCCTCTAGAACCATTTGTTATAAATTTAAAATCAAATACTGGAATACTTTATCTGAAGGTAGCAGTTCAATTTTATGATACAGTTCCAAACGAAGAAACCCTTGGAAGAATTCCTGCAGTACGTGATTTTATTATAGAAACTTCATCGGGCTTTTCGGCAGAGGAGCTGTTAAGAAAAGGACCTGAATCTTTACGCCTTGCCATACAACAAGGCATTAATCAGAGACTACCAGAAGAAGACCAGGCACATAATGTCTTTATAGAGCAATTTCTGATAAGATAATAAGTGGTAAAAACCAGTTATTATCATCTATACGTCATCCTCATCCTCTCTCTCAGGAGGAGTGTTAACTTCATCCAGGGTAACAATTCTGGGAGGAATTTTGAGAGCGTTTGCTATATCCTCAGGAAGGGGAGGTGGTGGAGCTGAAAGCTGTGCCTTTAAGTCATCAGGAAGCTCCTGTGGGCCCATTTCAAGTTGACGTTTTAGATCATCAGGAAGCTCTGGTGGGGGAGCATCCAGTTGCGCTTGTAAATCAGGAGGAAGATCAATGGGATTGTTACTCTCCGGTTTTAACGAAGCCCGGGAAATATCTTCGGGAAGATTCAAGTCTCCCTTTAGGGTAGTCGAATAGTTTGAATTGGCTTTATCACTATCATCTTTAATTGGCTGTGAACTCTTGGTTTTATCACTAAGAATGTTGGAAGAATTTGTTTTAGCAGTATTACTCCCGGAATTTTCGATATTTCCACGTAAATCACTGGAGAAATAGAAATACGCTACAGCGAGAAGCAGGACATAAATCAGCAAATTATTCTTTTTCATAATTACTTATTATCATTAGGAGTTTCTAATAGCAAAAATCAAACGCTCTCTCACTCACAGACGAATACCTACCTGGAAATATTCTCAGATTATGTAATACTCCGGTATTAACTTTATTACTATTCTATTTCCCGCCCGGTATGACATCATTGATTAATTATTTTATCAGGTTCCGGTTTATTACTTTGTTAATATTTGTTGTTCTGTTTTGTACTTTGATTCCTGCCTGCACCCTTCCTCCTTCTGATAATTCCCCAAGGTTTCTTGATATGCAAGAATTTGCCCAGATTAGCAATCTGACTAACGCAAAAGCATATCTCAAAGCAGGTCAAATAGGACGGGCTGAACCTATATTACGAAGAATGGTTAGGGACAATCCAGACCTTGTGGTAACACTCAATGATCTTGGATATTTGTTGTTACTTGATGGGAGGTATGAGGAAGCAGAGAAAGTTTTTAATGATGCATTAAGGATTGAACCCAGGCTCATATCGATCAGAATTAATCTTGCCAGAGTTTATTCCCTTACAGAAAAATATAGTGAAGCCATTAAACAATATGAAATTGCTGAAGATATAATTTACAATCTTTCAACAAGAAGTTATGAAGAAATCAACAAAGAACCCGTTGTTCCAGGGCTTATCGCAAAAATTAAAAGAAACAAGGCGTCTATTTACTACCTTATGGGAGAGTATGATGAAGCAATCTGCAATTCATTAATAGCCCAAATGGAAAATCCGGTTATGCAGGAGGTCAGTATTCACTCAAGACTTCTAATGTCTCTTGAACTATTGTCTGCTGCTCATGAACTGCTAAAATCAGCTCTTATAGTACATGAAGACAGGCTTCCAGCCAGCATGATGTTCGACTACGGACTTGTTTTGGTAGCCATGGAATCTTTCGATACCGCGATTCTTGTTTTTGATCGGGTTTTGGGGATAAGTGCACTTGGCATGGAGGAAAAGACAGCAAGCAGATTTCTGAGATATGCAATTGAGAAAAACCCATCAGAAGCTCTTTTAATAAAGGAATCCCTACTGGATGACGCGCTTTCTCCATGCAAAAGAAATAAATTTGATTCGGCTGGCTACTGGCCGTATCATGTAAATCAATTAATTCTGGATTCATACAAAGAGGTTTGTAGAAGTGGAACAACCTAAAAAATCTGATCCATCAGGCAATAATGAAAATAATGATCTTTTAGATATCGAAGATTATAATGATTCTATTTCTAAAGAAAAGTCCGGGATAAATGCCAATTCATTTAATCCTGATGTTTTAACCTTGAGGCCAGTTTCTGTTTCCGATCCCATGTCCTCAGTTTCATTTTCACCAGAACCCCTTTCAAATGATTATGATTATTCTGACTGGAATTTCAATACTGAAAACACAATTAATCAGCCGATTCAGGATTCTTCATCTGATTACTTTTCGCCTACCGATGACAGAAGTCAATATGGAATGAAATTTCAACAGTCATATTTACAGGGTCGATATTCAAACAGATCAGGTGGCAATGTAGTAAGTATGTCCAAAGGCCCTTCGGGACGTGTCCCTCCTCACTCACCTGAATCTGAACAGGCAGTTCTTGGCGGGGTTCTTTTGGACAATGAAGCACTGCACAGTATAGTTGAAATACTTGGCCCAAAAGATTTCTACAGGGGAGCTCACTCAGATATTTTTTCTGCAATGCTTTCGTTAAGCGAGAGGCATGAACCGATAGACATAGTGACCCTGAGCAGTGAACTTAAAGCAAAGGGATTACTGGATTCTGCCGGTGGCACAGAGTACCTTTCAATTCTGGTCGATGCAGTGCCAACCTCCGCTCATATGCAGTACTACAGCAGACTCATCAGGGAGATGTCCATCAGAAGACAACTAATACATCAGGCTGGGGAAATTTCCAGCCAGGCGTTTGAGTGGGGCACACGGATTGATGATTTACTGGATCAAGTTGAACAAAGGATTTTTGCCATATCAGAATCTAAGGTTAAACCCAGCTTCGCCCGAGTTAGTGATGTTGTAAAAGACACAATAAAGCATGTAGAAGAACTATACATAAACAATGACCAGTTAACCGGTATACCCTCAGGTTTTCATGATTTGGATGAGATGACTTCCGGGTTTCAGAAATCAGATCTTATAATTATTGCTGGTCGACCAAGCATGGGTAAAACAGCTCTGGCACTTTCAATCGCTCGTCATGTGGGTGTTGAATGCAGTAAACGCGTAGCAGTTTTTTCTCTAGAAATGTCAAAAGAGCAGATAGTCATGCGATTGTTGTGCTCTGAAGCAAAAGTCAGTAACTCAAGGGTTCGCAGTGGGAAGCTAGCCGAAAGTGACTTTCCGAAATTAGTTGATGCTGCTTCAAAGATTTCTTGCGCTGAAATTTTTATTGATGATACACCTGCGATTTCTGTCCTTGAACTTCGTGCAAAGGCAAGAAGACTACATAGGGAGTCTCCATTAAGTTTAATTGTTGTCGATTATCTTCAATTAATGAGAGGAAGTTCAAGAACGGCCGAAAGACGTGATCAGGAAATATCCGAGATTTCTTCGGCGCTTAAAGCTATTGCTAAAGAGTTATCAGTTCCGGTTATTGCACTTAGCCAGTTGAATCGTGCAGTCGAATCCAGAAATGACAAACGTCCAATGATGGCTGATCTTCGTGAGTCGGGAGCTATTGAACAGGATGCAGATATAATAGGATTTGTTTACAGAGATGAGGTGTACCATCCTGAAACTATGGATAAGGGTGTTGCTGAACTTATAATTTCAAAGCACAGAAATGGTGCAGTAGGAACCGTTCGTCTTGGTTTCCAGGGGGAAATTACTCTGTTCGTTAATCTTGAAGAAGACCATGAAACTTATGATTATCTTGGAGCTGATCTTGGATTAGGCGAAGATGATGATTTAATTTAATGAATTGTGAATGATCTTGCATGGTCTTTTTGTTAAATATCCGGTTCTTGTTTTTAAGCTTTCTTTAATGTAGGAATTATTAATTAAAAGGTTTTTCTTTTATCGGGGTGTGGCGCAGCCTGGCTAGCGCGTTCGCTTGGGGTGCGAGAGGTCGGCGGTTCAAATCCGCTCACCCCGATTCATTTATGAATATATAAATTTACCCCTTAATATGGTGTTAATTTATTTCCCGTCCTTCCAAAAATATTTATCAAAATAGCATCATGTTTTCAAGTAGTTGCGTTTTTTAAATTGCGGCACTTAATCTTTTAAGTGATGATTATAAGATGGCCAAGAATTTAGTTAACAAATCTTGAGTATAAAAGTCTAAATGAGATCAATTCTTTCATCATTACTCATTGCATCTTTGATGTTCATGACTGCTTGTTCCATCGGCGGGTTTGGCGCGAGAAAGCAGGTACCAGCCAAGCCTGTATATCATACTATCAAAAAGGGGGAGAGCTTGCTTGGTATTAGTGGAAGATATCTTTCTACTCCTGATGAGATACTTTTGCTGAATGGAATGCAGACAACACGTTATCTAAGAGTTGGACAGCGATTGCTTGTTGGTTATCAGTACGAAGATGAGATTAAAACTGGTATAATGAGAGCTTCAATAAGGTCTGGATCAACTTCTAATCAGTTGCCATCGTCGTCAGAATCAGAATTTGTTGGAGGTTCTCGTAGTGGTGATTACGTTTACCTTGAGGGAGGGAAAATTGCCTGGCCATTACTTGAAAAAGCCCGAATAGTCTCAGGATTTGGACCAAGGCGATCATCATTTCATGATGGACTCGATGTCGCTGCACCTGTTGGTACAACTATAGTCTCAGTACATAATGGCATTGTCGCATATTCAGGGTCTGACCTTGGAGGCTATGGAAATCTTATTGTAATCAAAGGAGATGATGGATTGATTTCAGTTTATGCTCACAACCGAAAGAATTTTGTCTCTAAAGGCTCACGGGTATCCAAAGGCCAAAAAATTGCTGAGGTTGGTTCTACTGGTCGGGCAGAAGGCCCGCACTTACACTTTGAGGTTAGGGCCAAGGATACCCGTGGACGTGCTGTCGCTATTGATCCCATGCCACTTCTTAAACCTGAATATGAACAAAAGCCAAGATTCCGAGTTAATGAGAGCCTGAAACCAATTCTTGCCTGGCTTGATGGCAAATCTGATAAAACCGTAGCATCTGGAAAGTGAATAAAGTCAGATTGAAATCATAGGGAAGAGCCTGACCCGATGATAAAGCTTGCGTTTATCTATCAACTGAATATAATAAAACTGCTGTTTATTTTCAAATGCTTACGTATCGATGCTGACTATTTTGGCGTCTGAATTATGGGCGTGTTAAGTGTTTTTGTTGTAGGTGTTATTTTTTACGCGCTCTCGTAGCTCAGTAGGATAGAGCACAGGTTTCCTAAACCTGGGGTCATAGGTTCGAATCCTATCGGGAGCATTGTGAGTCTAAAGTAATGGGTTTAAGGCATTGGTATCGCTTATTAACTTTTTCGGTTTTTTTTGTTTATTTCCGGATTGGTTTCTTGGCTGTTTGAATTAGTATCCCTGATAAATTTTTATTGTTTGATTAAGGATCTTAGAATATGAACAAGTCTGAGTTGGTTGAGAAAATGGCAGAGAGAAGTGGAATTGGTGTTATCCAGGCTGAAGAACTTGCTAATTTGATGTTTGGCAAAATGAAAGCATCACTTCTTAATGGCGATAGAATAGAAATTCGTGGCTTTGGAAGATTCAAGGTTAAGCAGTATGAGAGCTACTGGGGCAGAAACCCCAAGACCGGAGAGAAGATACTTGTTTCTCCAAAAAAACTACCTACATTCAAGTTGGGAAAAGAGCTTAAAAAGCGTTTGAATGGTGGCGAATTACCTGGTGTTGATGATTAGATAGTATTCATCTTTTTTAAAAATTTTAAAGTTATTATATGTCGATAGACTATCTTGAAGATCTTGAAAGAATTATTGATTCAGGAAAGGACATGTATGTTTGCCCTGGTGCCCAATCTGCTGACTGGGAGCTATCAAATGATCTGGAAAGTCTAAGAAAAAAAGCCCAGCGGACTGCAAATGCGCTCAAATTTCAGGTGCATATCTACCGCGTAATCAATAAAGGTGATACCCTTGGAGAAGATAGTTTTTTAGTTGTCCGAAAGATACTGGATTCTACTGCCAGGGGTGAGCCTAGATTTCAATGGGCTATTGTTGATACAAAGGAGGCCGCTGAAATGCTAAGGGACGTATCTCAAGGTCCAACTCCTTATTTTGGTGCAACCGTTGAAGAAACATTCCATCCTGGCAAGTAGACTGTATAATATTTTTGAATTCTTATGTGCCGAAGTTGCTCTTTAAATTCCTGACTTCCTGATTTGTATCGTTTCTGTTAAGTCTGATTCATAATAAAAATTTTAAATTTATTTCTACCTGGTTATATGAAATTTACAAGAAAAAAGGTACGAGGTATCGTTAAGGGGCGTTATCTTGATGGCATTAAACCTTCATTATGGGACAAACGTGTTGATGGTCTCGATATAGTTATAGATGAGGACGGAGAGACTCTTTGTCTATATTCAACAGGTGATCAGTCTACACCTCAACCAGGCTGGGAAATTCTGATTACTGGACAAAGACCAGATAATCCTGAATACCTTGAGTGGACTTTGTACGGAGTACAAAAAGTGACTTAAATACTATATAAGGCTTTTACTTTTAAGGTATGCCCGATAACATTACTTATCGGGCATGGAGGATGTGTATAGTTATTTTTATATTTAGTAATTTTATAATTCATTAACTTTTGGTGCTTAATTTCTGAATAAGTTTTTAATCACCTGAATTCTAATTATGCACATTCCCTCAGATATAGAAGGACCACTGGAAATCCTGACCATTTCCGGACGAAAGTTATATTTGCTTGGCACAGCCCATGTCAGTAAAAAAAGTGCAGATGAAGTTAGATCCTTAATATGTTCAATAAAGCCAGACGTGGTGTGCATAGAGCTTTGTCATTCACGCATGGAATCATTTTCAAATCCTGACAGATGGAAGAACACCGATATATTTGATGTAATAAAATCAGGTCGTACATTTTTATTACTTGCCCAGGTAGTTCTCGCCTCCTTTCAAAAACGTATAGCAAATAAATTGGGCATAGAACCTGGCGCAGAAATGAGAGCTGCAATAGAAGCCGCAAAAGAAGTTGGCTCCAGAGTAGAAGTAATTGACAGAGATGTTAAAATTACCCTCAGGAGAACCTGGAAAAAGCTTTCTATATGGTCAATTCTGAAACTTATCGCCTCTTCATTTGTATCTGTAGATCCATCCAAAGAGGTAAGCCTTGAAGAAATTGAAGCATTAAAAGGTAAAGATGAACTATCAGCTGCACTACATGAATTTTCTGAAAAATTGCCAGAAGTAAAGGAAACTCTGGTCGATGAGCGTGACAGTTATATGTCTAGCAAACTTCAGAAGGTTCAGGGAGAAGTTATCGTTGCTGTTCTGGGCGCTGGGCATTTACCAGGAATGACCAGACATCTCACAGCAAATGCAGTGCTGGATCACGAGCAACTAGAAGTAGTACCCCCAACAGGACTTTTTTTTAAAATACTGGGTTATTCTATCCCAATTGGTTTTGTTGGGGTAATTTTATATGCGAGTTTAACAATTGATCTGGCTACGGGGCTATCAATGATGGGCGCATGGGCAGCACTTACTGGTGCTTGTGCTGCAATTGGAGCTGGGCTTGCGCTGGCTCACCCTGTCTCTATTATTGCTGCTGCGCTTGCCGCTCCTGTTGCTTCTTTACATCCTGGTATTGCCACTGGCTGGGTTTCCGGACTGGTTGAAGCCTGGTTAAGAAAACCCAAGGTACAGGATTTCGAGTCGATTGCCGAAGACCTTGAGTCATTTAGGGGTTTTTGGAAAAATCGTGTTATGCGTATAATACTTGTAGTTTCTTTTTCTAACCTTGGATGTCTTATTGGAATGTGGCTTGGCTCGCTAGAGGTTATTCAGAAATTTTAATCTCATAATGGAGGTCCTTAACAACATGATCAGTCTAACTTACCTCCATCCAATAGCCGCGGGCTTCCCCTTTCCTCTTTTTATAGCCGCTTTTCTCACTGAACTTATGGCCTATTTTGCTCTTACAAATCACTGGAGAAATAGTGCGTTTTTTTTGGTTATCTTGGCTTCAATATGTTCTGTAATTGCGTACTATTCAGGATTTTATCAAGTTGGAGAAGCTAATAAAACTTTTATAGTAGATCAGGATCTTATAACAAGGCATCAAGCAATAGCCCGTGTTCAAACTCTGAGTCTGATTCCCCTTTTACTATTTGGCTTAATTCGGAGCATCAAGCAAACGGAACTTATACACTGGATATATGTTCCATTTCTTATTCTTTCATTGATCCTAACAGGAGCAACATCTCATCGTGGAGGAATGCTGGTTTTTGAACAAGGTGCTGGAATTAGCAGGCCATGTGAAAAGACAATTCCTGATCCTGAATAATGTTATACTAAAAGTGGAATCTTGTACTTTTTCAGCTTTGCTAGTTGTTTCTAACAAAAACAGCATAATTATCGAGCGGAAAATACATATCGGGGAATCTCTGGCAAGTGCCCTACTTCTGAATTTCCAATTCTCCCAGCTATTGAGCTGACAAAAAACTGATCCACGAGACTTACTTCTTTTGCAATTTCTTTTGTCCTTGAATCTGTAGTACCAAAAGGTACAGCAAAACCCGATACTCTGCCAGGAATAATCTCATTTAATTCTTCATGACAACTTATAATTTCATCTCGAACTATATCTTTTGGAAGACGCGTTAAAGGATAATGATGTTTTGTGTGTGACCCAATTTCAACAAGAGGATTTGTTGCTAAATTTCGTATTTGATCTGGCATTAAAAACAAGGTTGAAGTGACTTTTTTCTCATCAAAATTGCTATCAACTTCAGTAATTAACTTAAAAAATTCCCGATTAATTACTGAAACAGTATCAGTCAGTGTAAAATAATCTATAAAATCATTTATCAGTGCTTTTCGGGATTTTTTGAATGAAGGAATTGCAGATCTGGCAATATCATTAATTCTTTCAGGTAAATATTCGAATAAGTAACTAAGCTTGTTTAGCCAAGGGATAAAGCCATTTAAAGGTTCTGAATTAATAAAAATCTTCGAAGGTAAACGATATTTTTCAAGAATTGGCAAAGCTAAATTGCAATAACTCAATAACCCATCATCAAAAGTAATAGAGCACAATGGTTCAGTATTATCTGGATTAACAATCCTGGAAAAAGGAATAATTCTGTAATGACAGCTCAATAAATAAATAAATTCTTCGAATATTTCCCTTGAAGTGCTTACACCAAGGTGCTTAGTGAAAGGAGTATCGTTACCAATATTATGAAACAGGAAAACCCGTCTGGATCTGCCAAAAACAGGAAACCTGAGATAATCAATAATCCTTAATTTTGAATAAAACGACAAACCCGAAAGGCGAAAAGGTTTTAAAAATGCCCGGTGGTTCATTGAAATCATGAACCTGTGCGATCCAAAGAAGCATTTTGGTCAATAAAAATAGTCTGGGTTGGATAGGCAAAGTCAATACCAGATGCTTCAAAATTTTCAATTAAGGCAAGATTTATGCTTTGTTGTATATTCATATAATCAATATATTCGCTACTAAGCACAAAATATACCACTTCAAAGAGTAGTGCATAATCACCAAATGATGCAAAATGAGCCCGATCAAAGCTCGTTTTTTCATGACTTTGAATTATTGTCTTTAACATATCAGGTATTAATTTTATTTTCTCAGCTGGAGTCTGATACGTTACCCCGAAATTAAATACTATTCGGCGCTGATTCATACGTTTGAAATTTTTTACCCGCTTTTGAATCAGATCAGAATTTGCAACAACTATCTGCTCACCAGAAATGCTACGAACTCGAGTTGATTTGATTCCAATTTTTTCCACCGTGCCACGCATATCATCAACTACAATAAAGTCACCAACTTCAAATGGTTTATCAAGTAATATGGATAAAGAACAAAATAAATCTCCAAGAATATTCTGAACAGCAAGGGCAACAGCAATACCACCAACTCCAAGCCCAGCTATAAGAGCAGTAATATTAATTCCCAGGTTATCAAGCAGCAAAAGTACAAATAATAACCAGATAATGAAGCGCGCAAAGAATGAGACTAGCCAGTAACTTGATGATGTTCCCTGAGTTAAACTGGAAGCGCCACTCACTTCGGCATTTTTCAGTTTCATAGCAAGAAAAAATCTTGCAAATGTATCAAGCCATATTGCTACCTGCAGGAATAAGGTAATTGCAAAAGCCTTAGCAAGTAAAACTGATAATGTTTCAGAAAGTGCAAGAAAGCCGATACTTATCTCAGCTGAAAGAAGTACTATAAAAAATGATTTGGTATTATCAAGAACCTGACTAAGGGGCTCTAGCAAATTCTTCATTACACCAGATTCAACCTTGTGTAATTTGTTCTTTAAAGACTTTAGTAAGAAATTAATTACATAAGATATAAACAGAGTTGCAAATAATACCAGTAATATATCAAGAATATTGTTGCCTTTGATATCAAAGCCTGAAATCCTATCAAAAGCCGATCCAATGTATTCTTGACTAAAGAAGTATGAAGAATTCATTTAATGCATTCGGAGAGTTATCAGTGAGAACTAGTTAAAAATGAGAGCTAGTTAAAAATCTCAGGAAGCTGCTGACTCTTTCTCTTTTGGCAATACTCTCAGCTTTCCAACTACGGGAGTATTTATTACAAGTGCAGTCTCAACATCAGTTCTTTTCCACTCAACGTCAAGATGTCTATTTTCAATGGTAAAATATTTTGAGATGACATCCATCAAGTCTTTCTTGAAAAGTTCCATTTCTGCAGTAGAAAGCCCACTTCTATCCTGAACAAGTACCATCTGCAAGCGATTCTTGGCTGGTACTTTAGACTGACTCTTGCCAGTAAGTAGAGAGGTCAGAGTTTTAAACACGGCAGATCTCCTTCTCGATTTAACTTTAGAGAGTAAAAGAAAATTCCCAAACTACCAAAGTTACTTTTTAAACTAATACTAAAGCAAACAACATTATCAATTCCAAAACTAAACCGCATCACTCAAGCAACCCCCAAAAACAATCAACACCACAATCACGCAGCCCTGAGCTTCTTTCCCAGACGAGCTAGAAAACTCATATTTAAATCCGGATTATCAAGTGGGAGTTCTGCCCCCATCATGCGCTCCGCAACTTCAATAAATGAACGGCCAGCTCGTGACTTAGGATTATATACAACTGGTTCACCAGTATTAGATGAAACAACTATGTCATTATCCCTAAGAACAAGACCAATTTGTTCAATTCCAAGGATGTCAATAACATCCTGAGGAGAAAGCATATCTCCCCTTCGAACCATATCCTTGTCAACCCTGTTAATGATAAGCTGTGGCTCAATGCCTTGGGCAGATAAAAGGCCCACCACACGGTCGGCATCGCGAATTGCTGAAACTTCAGGTGTTGTAACTACAATGGCACTGTCAGCACCGGCACATGCATTTCTGAATCCTTGTTCAATCCCTGCTGGTGAATCAATTAGAATAAAATGAAACTCACTTTTAAGTTGTTTTACCAGATCAGCCATCTCACCAGTTGAAACGGCATCTTTGTCGTCGGTTTGTGATGCTGGCAAAAGAAAAAGATTATTGGATCTCTTAGACTTAATGTAGCCTTGTTGTGGTTTGCAAACTCCCTTAACAACATCCACCAGGTTAAAAACAATTCTGTTTTCCAAACCCATTATCACATCAAGATTTCGAAGACCGATATCAGCATCAATTACCAGGACGCGCTTACCCTTCATCGCCAGAGCTGCGCCAAGATTTGCCGTAGTTGTCGTCTTTCCAACACCACCCTTCCCGGAAGTAATTACAATCGCTTTTCCTGTCATCTGTTCCCCTTGGTATATATTGTTACGACCCAATGAAATTTATTTGAATACCAAAACCTGAACTATAAACCAAGAATAATACTAACTGCCGAAAATTCTTCACGAATTAAGTACAAGATCAACAACACCAACTATATACTATAAACAAATACTCAAAACTATGAGTAATGTCTTTAAAGTATAATCTAGCGCTTTCTACCTGATATCGCGCTATTAAGCAGACGGGCCGAATAAGGCTCTACTACTATCATTCTATTATCAATTCTTGCAATTTCCGGCCCCCTGCCAACTTCACCACTTCCACGAGAAACCACCGAACCAATCCTTAATTGCATCGGTTGCATCTGAAGGGCAATAACAACCCTATCCAGATTATCATCTTCATAGGCACCAGCATGAGCAGTTCCCCTCAGACTTCCAATGACGACAACATCCCCTCCAGCAATCAGATCAGCTCCGGGATTAACATCACCAAGTACTATCAGGGAGAATGGTGTTTCAATACGTTGACCAGAACGCAAAGTGCCGGTGACTATACGAGCATTTGCTTCTTCATCAAAAACCAGATCTGCTCCCAGATACTGAGCAACTCTTTCGGTATAAGCTCCACTAACTAGGGGAACCCCTGAAGTAAATGAGTAGGCACCCTCACGTGAAAGCCCTTCATAACCATCCCCAGAAGCAAGTTTTTCAACACGATCAAGCAGATTTTCAATGGCAGGAGAACTTGATACGGAAGCAAAATTACTTGAGGATTTAAGCATTTCATTGTCCTCAAATAAATCCAGAGAATGTGCAAGTCCGGGTGATGAGCCTCCAAATTCTCTTAAAAGTAGTTCATCTCCATCTGAATCTTTCAGATTTTCTCTTCCTCTAGAAGTTATAAAATCAGAGTTAACAGCATTACCCAGAACTGTTTTTGAAGCAGGTTTCAGAAAGCGATTCAGACGTCTTTTTCTCTGAACAACACCAATGCCAAAATTTGATTTAAGGTATGATTCAAGTTCAAGACTTTGTTCCTTGGTTGGCAATTGCTCAAGCCACTCAATTGATATCTCCCCACCCTCAAAAAATCTTTTTTTACCACCAAGAAATGCTTCAATTTCTTTTAGAACTTCACTCCAAGGAGCCTTTCCGTCTATTCTTAGTATTAGCCCTTCCTCAGTGCCTCTTGCGCTAATAACTGTTGCAGTTTCAGAATCAGTGTCAATCGGGTTTAAAGTTCCTTTCAAATTCTCGCCACTTATAAACGAGCTATCCATACAGCTTACCCTCCAGAATATTGAGCACACCATTCAACGAAATATTCATCATGCTGTGTTCCCAAAGTCAATTATGCTCGCACACTTAAACTCAAGCAAGAAAAGTTAAAAAATAAACTAAAATTATCATTGCAAAAGCAAGAATCAGTAAAGCCTCTGGTCTCCAACTTCATCTTACGTATTAATGATACAAATCTTAAAGAAAACACTTAAATAAATCTGCGGGATAAAAAATATGTCTAATAAATATTCAATAACTTTTAGCCCCCCGCAACAACTTCAAGTTACTTATAGCAAGGTGAATTAGAGGTCAATGCGTAAAGGCCAAATACTAAAAATATATATTCCAATTCGTTCGATTTGCGACATTTTAAAATCAAATTGTGCAGCTTAGGATATCAATAGATTTATTTACTACAGTTTCACTCTGTAACCTAATAGATATATTAAATTTTAGTTGGAAATTTTTTGTACTCACATAAACTCATAGCAAAATACTCATATATAAAACCTTATTGAATTAACACCACCTATCAGGTTTGTTTAAAAGCCATTAAACAACTGCGAATATAGATTTTGTACGTTATTAATTTTTACTTTCTGTTGCAATCAAGGTTTCGGGAGGTATTTTTCAACAAACAATCTCGCAAGTAATGACTTGTTAACCCGCATTATTCACGAACCAAGTTATGGCTTCTCAGTGCCTTGGCTGGTAAATAATGCGGGTTAAGTCCATAACAAGACTTTACTAAAATTCATTTAATCAAGACAGATGTCTAATAACCCTGCTGTTTTTATAAAATCTTCAGGATACGGAGCCGTAAAAGAAACTTCTTTAGAGCTTTCAGGTTCAATAAAACTTAAAAATCTGGCATGCAACATTTGCCGGCAAGGCAAATTTTTAACAAGATGATCAGGTAATTTTTGTAATACAGATTTTGAAGGTCCATAAACTGAATCTCCAATAATTGGACATTTCATATATTCTGCATGAACCCGAATCTGATGAGTCCTCCCAGTTTCAAGTCTGAACTCAATCAATGACACCGTTTTTTTTGCATTAATGACTCTAAAATGAGTTATTGCATTTCGTGAATTGAGATCATTACTGACAGAAAATCGAATGCGATTATTTACATTTCTGGCAATATATGTGTCCAATTTTCCGACAATGCAGTCTCTATTTATATCAAAATAAATCTCTGTTCCATTTTGTTGCTCAGGAAGACCAAGACAGATAGCATTATAAACTCTTTTCATTGTCCTTGGAGCTTGAAGCTGATTCTGTAAAAACCTTTTGGTAAAATTATTTTTTGCGACAACCATCACACCTGAAGTATCCTTGTCCAGACGATGAACAATGCCAGGTCGGTCATTATCCATCTCCAATGATGATTCATTTGAAAGTCTGTGCAATATTCCGTGTACAAGAGTTGAACCTCTGACACCTCTTGCAGGATGAACAACAAGCCCGGGTGGCTTATTAATTACTAGTAAATTATGATCCTCAAACAATGTATCAAACTGGACGCTTGAATCGGGAACTAGCCCGGAAACTGGAAGCAGGATAGTACAGCTTACTACTTCATTGCCCCGTAAAATCGCACCACATTTTTTTTCAGTTTTTCGATTTACCGTGCACATTCCACATTTTATTGCTTCCTGAACAATGGAACGGGATGCATTAAGCGGATCGCTTTTTTTTATCTGATCCAGAATGAATATATCAAGTCGAAGTTTTTCGCCTTTCAATAATTCAGGAACAGTAGCAATAATCCTCAAGCGCTTATTAACCTCTTACTGAATTTATATCGGAACGTATCTGGTCTACCAGTCTATCCACTGAATCAAACTTCATTTCAGGCCTCAACCAATCCAGAAACTCAAGCCTGACAATTTCAGAGTATATATTATCTGAGAAATCAAGTATATGAACCTCTACACTTGCTGTTCTCTGCTCAAGTGCGGTTTTGAATGTTGGACGAAACCCAACATTTGTCACAGATGAATACCAATTTCCTCCTACTAAAGCCCTGGTCTTATAGACACCAGATCCAGGAAGTAACTGTCTGTTGGTATGGATATTTGCAGTTGGGATTCCAATCAGTCGACCTCGTCCATCACCATGAACAACTCGACCCATTATGCTAAATGGGTATCCAAGAAGAACATTTGCATCTTTGATCAAACCCTGTTCCAATTGCTGACGAATTGATGTAGCTCCAATTTTCAACTCACTTGAGGAGATGTCCTTCACAGGACCAACTACAACTGTTTTAAATCCAAATTCATTTCCAAGAGATTTAAGCAAATCAATTCCACCCTCACGATCACGACCAAAGCACCAATCAAATCCAACGACTACCAGCTTTGGACTGAAGGGTTTTACCAGAATTGATTCCACAAACTCCCGGGCAGAAAGACAAGAGAATGCTTTAGTAAACCTAATCATTAAACAGGAATCCACAGGAAGCTCCCTGATCAGCTCTCTTCTGATTCTTAGTGGAGTTAATAGTTTTGATGAAACCGAGCTACGATTAAGGACTGATCTTGGGTGAGGATATAGCGAAACCATGACTCTTCGAATGTCAATATTTTCACTATTTTGGTTTTTCATGTTTTTAAGTTCAGTATTAAGCCTGTCAACAAGAGCACGATGTCCAAGATGCAAGCCGTCAAACGTTCCAAGAGTTATACCTGTGACAACAGAACCGGAACTATAAAAATGCTTAACAAGATCTGATGCTGATATGGTTTTCTGGTCTAAAAGATGAGGTCGCCACAAGACAAAATTCTCAGGAGAAACAGGCTCTGAAATTGAATTTATCCAGTGATCACTTTTCGGCACCTTTGTTTCCAATTGTTTGAAGCTTTTGATTTATGGTTTTTCAGCTTAAAAATTAACACCATTCCTGATCATTTCTGATAACTAACAGGAAATCAAAATCTATCTTCGTCCTTTGCTGTTTTTTACTGCTGGTCGTGGTGCAGCTTGCTTTGATACTGCTGGTTTAGATATGGCAGCATTACCTAATCGCTCCCTGGCGCGAATGGCAAACTCCGATTTTGGATGCTCTTCAACAAGTTTTTGAAGAGTTAAGACTCCGTCATTTCCTGAGCCTAAATTAAACAAGGATTCAGCCATGTAATAAAGAGAAGGAGCTACCATATCCTCAGCTGGATACTTTTGAAAAACTTCAGAGAATTCAACAATAGATCTTTCCAGCCTGCCAAGCTTCATGCTTGATATGCCACTCCAGAAAAGAGCATTGTCAGTAAAAGCAGTACCAGGATTATCTGCAGCGAATCTTGAAAAAAACTGATGGGCACTTTCAAAGTCTCCGGTACGCAGATACTTTAGCGCATTCTGATATTCCTCTGCGGCAGAACCTTTGATTTTGGCAATATTATTTTCATCACTTACAAGAACTGATTCAGGTACACCTGAAGGAGGTGGAACACGAGAGCCTAATTTGTTTATTTCATTTTCAAGTGCACGCGAACGACCTTGAGATTGATGATTAAGCTCATCCAGACGTCCAGTTAATTCTCTTATCTCTTGGCGCATTTCTGCAATTTGTGATGTCTGCTCGGCCTGAATGCTTCTTACTTCCTTGAAGTCACGATTCATTCGAGATTCAAGACCAGCGCTACATCCAGTAAAGTAAAACAGTAGACTAAAAAACAGAAATGACTCTTTTAATAGATCTAATATTCTCATAACTCAGCCTGAACATGCAATTTACAAAACTCAACTAAGCTAGGGTTACTATTAAACCTAGCTTAAAATGTAGACTGGAACATTTCACCTGCTATCTCTTGACAGCAAAGTGAGCTCTTCTGTTTTTCGCATAAGCAGCTTCGTTCTGACTAGGATCAAGAGGTAATTCCTTTCCATAACTGATAGTGCTCATATTAGATGTAGATGATCCGAGACTCCTAAGATAATCCAGTGCAGCTCGTGCCCGTCTTTCACCAAGAGCAAGGTTATATTCTGCGGTACCTCTTTCATCACAATGACCTTCAATAATCACTTTGCTGCCAGGATTCTTTTGAAGCCATGCAGCACTTCTTTTAAGAATATCTTTTGCTAGTGGAGTAAGTGCAGATGAATCATAATCAAAATTTATATCTGCAAGTTCCCTACCTGCATCTGCCATTGGAACACTACCTTCTTCAAAGTCTCCGTAACCATCAGGGGAACCGGCACCTCCCTGATCTGAGCTGAACCAGCCACAAGCAGGTAATGTTAGTAAAAGTACAATAGCAGAAAATTTTACAGCTAAAGAAATAATACGAAAATTTATTTTTGAACTCATGTTGTCCCTTAATTTATCCTGAATACACCGATACCCTGACATAAAACCAAAAATCTGGTATGCCACAAAAGGATTAATACTGCGATCTTTAATGTGACGCAAGTACAGATAGGGCTATGATTTTTCCTGATGTTGACCAGAAATAAAGGTCACCTAGTCAATCATTGGTGACCAGGCCGGTTGACCCGAACTACCTCCGGATTCAGTAACCCTTGTTGGGCGCCCACCTAAAAGTGAAAGAATACCAATCTGCTTACTCCTGCCACCCAGGTTAGTAGAGCTAAAAGCAATAAACCTTCCATCAGGCGACCATGAAGGGTCTTCATTATCACCCGAAAAAGTTAACTGGACAGTATTACCACCTTCAGGATCAGACATGAATAACTGAAAGCCACCTTTTGCACACACAAATACTATTTTATCGCCCTTGGGAGACCAGGCTGGGGATGTGCAATACTTACTATCTGTATAACTAATCCTTCTGATATCTCCTCCGTCAGCACTCATTGTGTAAATCTGGGGACCTCCGGCTCGATTAGAACAGAATGCTATTTTTGAATAATCAGGAGAGTAAGATGGAGAAACATCAATGGAACTTGAGCTTGTCAATTTTTTAAGAATAGTGCCCCTCATATCTAACAAAACAAGCTTGGATATTCCATCAAAAGATGCCGATGAAATCAATGTTGAACCACTAGATGTGTACTTGGCCCCTACCTCAAGTCCTGGCCTTTTAGTAATCCGAACAGACTTACCTCGACCATCTGGTGAAATAGTATATAGATCAGGAGTTTTAGAGGCATAAGATGTATAAACAAGTTGATCACCAGAGGGTGACCAGGCAGGAGAAAAGACAAGCCCACGGTCATTCGTCAGTTGTTTGGAATTAGAACCATCCAGATCCATAACAAAAAGTTCCTTAAATCGACCAACCGAACCTACATGAGCAATTCGAGTTCCAAAAACTCCCTTTTCCCCAGTAAAATACAAAAGAATTTCATTAGCAAAACGATGTGCCATCATTGCAAAATCATTTTCCCCGCCTGTATATCTTCTGGCTATTACGGCCTTTTGCTGAAGGACATCATGAAGATAAAGTTCTGCTGTTACACGATCCCCAGAACGGGTAACAATACCCTTAACAAGTCCTTCAGCTCCAACTACGCTCCAGTCAGAGTATGCAAAATCCTGAGGTGAGGAGGTGCACTTTCCAGGTGTCTCAATAAAACTTGCCGGATTTAAAACTTTAAACAAACCTGATATCTGCAAATCGCGTGAAATGGTTTCTGGAATCCGAATTGGCAGCTGACTTCCACCAGACTGATCACAAAGCTGGGCTACGGCTACAGGAAACCCAGCCTGAGCACCAGATATAGTAATGTCTGTTTGAGCCTGGGTAAATTGAATATGAAAAACAATAACAGAAACAAAAAAAACAAACTTAAATGGTAAAAGCTTCATAAATAGTCCCTTTTTTTAGAAAATTCTCAATTTCTTGGCTCTAAAAGTTTCAATCTACTGATCACTGGAATCAAACCAGAACCTGACATCTGCAAAATCAGAATAAAACTCTCTTGGAGCTGGTGGAACAGGGGAAGCTTTTTTAACAGCTCTTACCACAGAATCATCAAAGTTAGAGTTGCCAGAGCCTTCTAATATTCTTACTTCAGAGATATCACCAGTTGGACTTATACGCACCCTTACCAATGTACGCAAGCGATCAGATCGCTGCATCCAGCGCCAACCGGATTTCACATGAGCCTGAAGCTCATTTTGATAAGCAACCTTGGCATAGGGAGCCAAGGTTCCACCACCTCCACCTGAGCCACCAATGCGAGCTCCACCGAATCCTTCACCTCCAGCTCGAACTGACTCACCTTCATAATCTTTTTTACTTTTTATTTCACGAGCTAATTCACTAAGTCTTTTGTCTCTATCTTTTTTTGCCTGAATTTTATCTCGTTCCTCTTTTTGTTTGCGAGCAATTTCTTCCTGAAGCTTCTTTTTCTTTGCTTCTTCTTCTGATTTCTTTTTAGCTTCTTCGTCTTTTTTTGCCTGCTCAGCTTTCTTTTTTTGCTCTTCCAGCTTCTTCTTCTTTTCTTCCTCTTCCTTTTTCTTTCTTTCCTCAGCCTCCTTTTTTCTCTTTTCCATCTCCTCAACAAGAGTAAGCTGCTCAAGAGCTTTTGTTTTCTCTGCCTCTTTGATTTTTTCTTCTTCTGCCTGTTTCTTTTGTTTCTCTATTTTGTCCTGATCCTGCTTTTTCTCATTCGAAGGTGGTGGTGGAGCATTAAGAGCTTCTTCAGGTATTGCATCAAGTGGTGGTTTCTCTGCCTCCTTTCCGGGTTTTGGAACCTGCGACACTCCTCCTAATCTCTCACCTCCTTCAAGAGTTACAGTAAAAACTTCGGGATTTCTTCGATCCCTGGCCTGAGCACGTTCCATTAAAAATATGCTTAGTAAAACACCAAAGACGTGAAAAGCAACAGAAAGGATTAAGCCTTTTCGCCAGTATTTTGCAAGAATTTGTTCTGTAATTTTAGATCTCTTCAATTAAACCACCCAAATGTTCCAAAGACAAAATAACCAGCTGAATCAGGAATCCTTCTTAAAATAAATCTAAATCGTATTGGTGTCATACTATTAAGATGGTTCAGTTAGAAGACCTACCTTATCAATGCCAGATCGTTTTATTCTGGCCATTGCAGCCATAACCTGTCCATAAGTAGCACGGTGATCGGCCTTGATAAAAACCCGCTTGTCAATTCTAGATTTTACAATTGCTGATATTTTTGGTCCAAGTTCTTCAAGGACAACTATATTTCCAGCACCAATATATACAACTCCTTCTTTATCTATTGAGACAACAAGCTGCTCCTCTTCACCGCCATCTACTGGGGCAATACTTTCTTTCGGCAATTCAAGTTCAACTCCCTGCTGTAAAATCGGGGCTGCTACCATGAAAATTATCAAAAGTACTAACATTACATCAACGAGCGGGGTAACGTTAATCTGGGAAATACTACCACCATCTCCCGACATATCATCAAAAGCCATTATTTTATTCTCATTATGAAATTTTCAGTATAAATTAAAGAAGAAAATTATTTCAGAAAATGCCTTTTAGCTATGTTAAGGAATTCCGCCGAAAATGTATCCATCGAACGTGACATTACTCTTACCTGCTGCATGAAATAGTTATAAAAAATTGCAGCGGGAATAGCCGCAGCAAGTCCTATAGCAGTAGCGATAAGTGCTTCGGAAATTCCTGGAGCAACGGCCTGAATTGATGAACTCTTGACCTGACTAAGTCCGATAAAAGCGTTCATAATACCCCAGACTGTTCCAAAAAGACCAATAAAAGGTGCCGCCGAAGCAGTTGTAGCAAGCATTGTTGTGCCTGTTTCAAGTCTTGTAACCTCTTCCATTTTTGCTTTTTTAAGTGCCCTGTCAACACTCTCAACAGCACCCGGATCTACTCCACGACTACCTTCCGCATTTCTGGCATTGATGATAGCAGTCAGTTCACGATGGCCAGCGGTAAAAACCTGAGCAACTGGACTTTCAACAAGGGACCTTGAAATTTCTCCGATTTGCGCGAGATTTTTGCTTCCCCAAAATATATCTTCAAACTCATCACTTTCCTTTCTGGCGCGTCTCATTGCCATTGTTTTTGATATAACGATTCCCCATGTCCACACGGACATTATTACAAGAATTATCAGTACTCCCTGTACAACCGGAGACGATGAGAGAATCATCTCTGTAAGAGACAATCCATGTACCTGCTCTGACAGTGGCTGGGTAACAGGAGATTCAATTCCTGGAACAGGGCTATCTTCTACTAACTGAAAAAATACTGGTATCTTGAAACTCATAATAGATTTGACTTAATGCTAATTTAACTTACAATTTTTAATTCATATTACTAATTATATCGCTTGCAAATTGCCCTTCAATACTCTTTGATGACATAGTTCGCCACACTTTTTAACAGACAAAAGATAACAATATACCAGATAGCACCCCAATTCCTACAGAGATATAGTGCCAGATTATGTTTTGATTACGGTTCTATTTTCTGATATTTTTCATCCCGCTTGATTAGTATCGCACATAAAAACATAAAACAACTAGGGTATTATCAGTCATATGGCAATAAAATTTGCAATTAACGGTTTTGGAAGAATTGGAAGAAACGTAGTAAGGGCGATGCATTCATCCAGGACATCTGACTTTGAGTTAGTAGCTATTAATGATCTTACGACTCCGGATACTCTTGCTCATCTTCTCAAGTATGATTCTGTACACGGAAAATTTGAAGCAGATATTTCTGTTGGTGAGAAATCCATTACAATTAATGGCAAGTCAGTAGCTGTAAGCGCTGAGAAAGATCCAACAGCACTTCCATGGAGCAAGCTTGGTGTTGATGCTGTTTTTGAATGTACAGGAATCTTCACAAAAAAGCCTGATGCCGAGAAGCATATTCAAGCTGGCGCAAAAAAGGTTTTAATTTCCGCACCTGCTAATGATTCAGATATTACTATCGTATACGGAGTTAATCATCAGAAATACAATAATAAAGAACACAATGTTATTTCAAACGGCTCATGCACAACGAACTGCCTTGCACCTGTTGCCAAAGTCTTAATGGATAATTTTGGTATTAGTCATGGTATGATGACCACAATTCACTCATATACTAATGACCAGAATATTCTCGATCTTCCACACAAGGATCTAAGAAGAGCCCGTGCAGCATCATTGTCCATGATCCCCACTACTACCGGAGCTGCCAAGGCTTTAGGGCTTGTTATTCCTGAACTTAAAGGGAAAATGGATGGTCTTGCCGTAAGAGTTCCTACTCCAAACGTATCTCTTGTAGATTTAGTATGTCAGCTTGAGAAAAATGTCACTATTGATGAAGTAAACAGTGCCCTTATCAATTCTGCAAATGGATCCTTAAAAGGAATACTTGCCGTTACAAATGAGCCTCTCGTTAGCTGTGACTTTAATGGTTCTTCAGCTTCAAGCACGGTAGATTTATCATCTACAATGCTAATGAATGGAAATACCGTAAAAGTTCTTTCATGGTATGATAACGAAATGGGATTCTCTTACAGAATGCTTGATGTACTCGGTTTACTCTTTAAGTAATAAACATATTGCTCCCGGTAATTAAGAATGACAACACCAGTATTCATCGGCAACTGGAAGATGAATTTTGTTTCAAAGGATATAAGTTCTTTCTTCTCATCCTTCATTCCGCTTCTATCTGAAATTTATCACTCAGAGAGTAACTTAGAGTCAAATGACCCTGACTTCTCTGTAGGCTTTGCCGTCCCTGCTCCATATATTGGCCTTGCAAGTAGTCTGACCCGTGAATTAGTGGACACAAAAATTCTTATTGGCAGCCAGAATATTCACTGGGCAAAAGAAGGTGCTCATACAGGAGAGATCTCAGTTCCCATGATCATGGATCTTGGGGCTAGTTTTAGTCTTATCGGGCACTCAGAGAGAAGATCACTTTACGGGGAAACAAGCGAAAATGTTGCCAAGAGAGCCTTGTTTTGTTTACAGTCAAACATTACACCTGTAATCTGCATTGGTGAAACAAGAGAACAATTTGAAAATGGGGAAACAAGAAGCGTCCTTGATGAACAACTTAAGCTATCACTTGCCAATATCCCAACTAAAGACATTTCCCGATTAATTATAGCTTATGAACCTGTATGGGCAATTGGAACTGGTCTCTCAGCAACTCCCAAAGAAGCAGAGTTCGCACATGAAAATATTAGAACATTTCTTCTTGAAAAATATGGAAATATTTCTACTACCTCACACCCTCCAATATTATATGGTGGATCAGTAACTGCTGAGAATGCAAGGGAACTTGCAAATGTTAAGGAAATATCCGGTTTTTTAGTTGGAGGAGCAAGCCTCAAGCCTGATACTTTTTTGGAAATAGTTAAATCATGGAAATGGTTTTAATAAACTTGCTATCTTCCTAACTTGAAAAGAAATGACGCTCCGCCTTTCCATTTCTCTTCTGATGGATTTTCTGAACCCTTAATTCGCTCAGCACTACCCTCAAAAACTACTGAAATATCCCAAGCGCCTTTTTCACCTCTAATTGTGAGCCCGACCGGAATTCTTTCAAGTATGGCAGAAGGGCTATCATCAAGCCTTTTATTTCCATATCCGATATCAAAGTTTGTAAACAAACCGGGAGATTCCCTTGATAAGGAATATCCAAGAAGATTTCCTCGATCTGAACCTGTATCAAAGAACAAACTTCCAAAATCACTAAATTTTACATTAGTAATCAAGCCACCATCACTTCCTGCAAAACGATCAAAACGCATTTCATTTATTCCAGGTAGATCATTAAATACAGCACTCTCTGTATGCCTATATTGCACTGATGACAACCTGTTACCACTAAAACCGACTGAAACATCATTTCCAGCCTGAAAACTGGCCTCAGGTGAAAAATGCACCTTGCCCTTTGCAGGATCAAAGATGGCTGACAAAGAATCCAGATTCATGCGATCCCCTGTAATTGCTTTAAAAAATTCTTCAAGAGTACTGGATCCACTTATCGAATATTTAAAATATTTTCCACTTTCGCTTTGTGAAAGTTCATGA
The DNA here is from genome assembly GCA_035327825.1 of Oligoflexia bacterium. Classification (GTDB taxonomy): domain Bacteria; phylum Bdellovibrionota_C; class UBA2361; order SZUA-149; family DAOLCO01; genus DAOLCO01. The sequence continues at coordinate 81,331 of DAOLCO010000004.1, forward strand.
AGTGTACCATCCTGGCCCTTTGCCCATATCCCGGCATTAGCGCCATCGTTTTTAACAAAAAGTCTTAGTTCGGAAAGACCAAGGCTCGTAAGTACAGAATCAAGAGGGGTCAACTGCCTGATACTTGTTACATCAGGTAGAAACATATCGCTTGAAAAACTCTGATCAGGGGAACCTGGATAAGCACCAAACTTTAATCCATTATCAGGTTTTACCTTTAGTCGAAGGTGCATTTGATCAAGTTTATATTCGTTGGAACTGATTAAACTGTCATTACCGTTTCCACTTCTCCCACTAACTCCAATCTCAACTTCTCCATTAGGCACATCAGCCCTAATAAACCTTTTACCTAAGTCTCTGCCCTGTTCTGCCACTTTAAAACCTTGTATTCTATGCTACTTTTTTCAGGTATTCACCTTTTACATGTTGTGGATAAGTATGAGAAAATTTTTTGTTCAAAATCTTACGAACAGCAGCATTTGGAAGATTATATGATTCAGGAAGTGCATTTAAAAATTCCTTGGCTGATGAAAAGCGTTCAGATGGAGAACACTTGAGGGCTCTCGACAATGCTTCGCTGATCCTTGCATTATTAATATTCACCACTGAATCTACTCCTGGAATTTCTGATTCTAATCTCATACGCATCATCTTTATAGGGTCTTCGTTATAAAATGGACATATCCCACTGAAGAGTTCATATCCAATTAATCCAACCGCATATATGTCACATTCAGTAGTCAATTCTCCCGTCCGAACATAGTGAGGACATAAATACTGAAAAGTCCCACGAACTTCATTTGATACCTCACTGACTGAATTCATCATGCAGCTTACTCCAAAGTCTGCTATTTTTGGCTTTCCATCAGTCGTAAGCAGAATATTTTCAGGCTTTAGATCAGAATGTATAAAGTTCTTTTGATGAATCTCGGTTAGTCCTGACAGGATAGATCTAAGCAGACCAAGGGCTTGCTCATAATCAAAACGACCCATATGACGAATGTAATTAGCAAGATTTCCTCCGCCAAGATATTCCATCAAGAATCCAAAATAATCATTGGTTTCAAAAGGGGATAATATCTTGACAATATTAGGGTGATCAAAACAGGAATGTGTTATGTATTCGCGACGTAGATTAAAAGTCCTACTAAAAATTTCATCGCGGGATGAAATTTTTGCAGCAAAAAGCTTATCCTGAACTTCAACATCCCTGACCAGATAAACTCTTCTACCATCCAGACAAGTGAGGACCTGATACCTGTTATCAATAACGCTACCTGAACTTAACAAGGGTTCTTTCACCTCCTCCGCTACCTGCCCTGACATCATCACTGCCTCCTACAGAACATAAGATCCTGATATTTCTAATCAAATGGCGCCTGCATGGCACCTCACCTAATAGTCAGAGAATTTTGAACTAATGCTTCAGTTTAACCCGCAATATTCATGAAACATGCCCTTTCATGAATATTGCGGGCTAGATGATATCAAAATAGGACTATAGCAAGTGGCAGTGTTTACTTAAGTAAACGAAGATGAAGAAGATATAACCTGTCTAGGTTTTGCGCCATCTGCGGGGCCAACAATTCCTTCTCGCTCCATAACTTCAAGAATTCGAGCGGCTCTGTTATACCCAATTCTGAAAACCCGTTGAACCATAGATGTTGATGCCTGGCCCTTTTCAATTACAAGATTAACAGCCTGATCATAGAGGGGATCATAACCTTCGGAATCTTCACCATCAAAATTTCCAGTTTTACCTTCACTTTCCTCCATAACCCTGAGTACCCGTTCAATTTCAGGATCATAATCAGGTCTTCCCTGATCTCTAATCCATGACACAACATCATGAACCTCCTGATCGGAAACGAACGGTGAATGAAGTCTTTTTACACGACCTACAATTGGTGACATGAAAAGCATGTCTCCCTGACCAAGTAGCCTTTCAGCTCCAGATTGATCCATTACGGTTCTAGCATCAATTTTACTTGCAACTTTAAATGAAATACGAGCTGGAAAATTAGCTTTTATAAGTCCAGTGATAACATTCACACTAGGACGTTGAGTAGCAAGTATCAAATGAATACCTGCTGCTCTCGCCTTCTGGGCAAGGCGGGTCAGTAATTCCTCAATTTCTCTGCCAACTGTAAGCATAAGATCAGCTAACTCATCAACAACAATTACAATACGAGGCATTGGAGACAAACTGTTATTAAGAAATGGTAAAGGCTCACTGTTTGAAGACTCAGAACTTCTTTCAATCATTGCTCTGGCGGCAGTAGTAGAAACAACATCTTTCTCTTCAAGTGAAATCACAACAGACTGATCATTCTTTCTTTTAAGGGATGGTTTGTTTCCTTTTGATTGCTCAGTTAATACCCTGTTATACATAGCAAGGTCGCGGACACCAAGGTTCTTCATTAGAGAATAACGTCTTTCCATCTCCTCTACTGCCCAGTACAAAACTCCTCGGGCCCTTTTTGGATTTGTAACTACGGGTGACAACAGATGCGGAATACTTTCATATGTACTAAGTTCGAGCATTTTGGGATCAATCAATATAAGCCGAAGATCTGAAGGAGAGTTCCTGTAAAGCAGACTCATCAGAAGCGAATTTATGCATACTGATTTACCCGTACCGGTTGCTCCCGCAATCAGCAAGTGAGGCATCTTGGCCAGGTCAGATACAAAGGCATTGCCATAAGTGTCCTTACCTAACGCAAGAGAGAGGGCGTAAGGTCGAGTTTGATATTCCTCACTATCAATAACATCTCTTAGTCTTACAATCTCTCGCTCTGCATTAGGAACTTCAATACCCACGGTTCCCTTTCCAGGAACTGGGGCATAAACACGAACGCTTTCAACTTTAAGTGCTAAAGCCAGATCATCAGCCAGGCTTATCACTCTTTGTACCTTGATACCTGCAGCAGGTTCAAACTGGTAAAGAGTAACTATTGGCCCAGGATGAACTTCAACAACTTTTCCACCAAGTTTAAAATTCTTTAGAGCTTGCTCAAGGCGTCGACTATTTTCCAGTAACTCATCATCATCTGGTCCTCCAACCGTCCTGTCAATGCCGACAAGAAGATCACGGGTCGGAAGCTGGTAGTTATAGTACTCACGCTCAGTCTTAATCTTCAAATTATCAGACAATCCGGAATTACTGTCTTTTAGCTTTGAATTTTTACCTGAATTGTTTTTTTTTAACGAACGTGCAGGCAAGATATTAACTTTTTTAATTGCCTCTCCTCTGGAAATCACAGGAGGAATATCATCTTCATCTTCTTCATAATCTTCGCAATCATCTTCTTCGGTATTACTATAATCGTCTTCAGTTTCAAGCTTCCAGCCATTAGCCCGAGACATCTCATTTTTGATTTTTTTTACCTTTCTGATTTTTCGAGCAGGTTCCTTTTTGGTTTCACTCTTCTTAACTGAGAGCTGGTCATCCTCATCTTCATCTTCGTACTCTTCTTCAAGTTGCCAATCATCATCAAGATAATCCTCCTCCTCATCATCGTATTCATCTTCATCGAGGTATTCTTCTTCGGAATCGTGAGATTGTCTTGACTTGAATGGAAGAACAGATGTACTTTTTTTAATACATTCTCCACCCGCTTTTGCGCCGACTTTTAAAACATGACCGGTATCAAGTGCTGCCTGACCAGCTCCTGATATTAAAACCTTAAGCAGTTTTACATAATGTGAAATTCTCAGGTTTAATATTACACCTGAGCAAATCAGAATTGATGCCAAGCCAATAAGTATGGTTCCACCTTTGTTAAGGTGCTCAGAAAACATTAAAGAAATCAAAGTTCCCAGGTATCCCCCACCATCATAACCAAAAATTGTGCTGGATAGTGTTGCAAAAGAAAGTATAAGAGCAAACGTAAAAAACGATAAGATGGAAAATGAAAAGAAAGAAAAATGCTGAAGAGAAAAAATCTTATCACTATTTTCATCTCTATCATCACCGGATTCGAGTTCTGATCGCCATATTACATACGCAAGAAGAAGAAAGCATGGTATGATAGAAAAAGAACAATAACCAAGATGTTCGAAAAGAAACCTGGCAATAAAAAATCCCGTTCGACCCATGATATTATCAGAAGGCAGGGTTATTCCCCCACTAGCAAAATTATCCGACTGACCAGCAGTTAAAGAAACTGAAGAAAGAAATGATGAAAGTGCAAGTAGAACAAAAATACTAAAACAGAAAAGAATTATACTGAGCACTTCACGAAAAAAACCTCCCCCGGAGGCTTTCCCTACAGGTTCACTCATGAGTCGCTTGCGAGGTACGCTGCTTTTTGTATTTCGCTTGGCACTCATAAAATTTTACATAACTCCAATATGAAAACGATCAGACTTTGTGAGTATAAATACACCCTTTAAGATGATTCTGCTAGGAATTTGTTGCACATAGAAGATGTTTTAAACTCACCATTTTCCGATTGCTTCTATCGGAAAATATGTAATATCTTTAGATATTAAATGGATACAAAAATTTTTGAAGTTATTTAATTACTGATGCTTTTTTTCTTAGCAAAGTATTAAGAGCGCGGCTGGAACCTCTAAATCCCTCCTCGATTAACTCGGAAAATGGCCGAAAAGCAAGCCCATCAGTGAATCTCCCTCTTGCTGAAAAAATGTTATCAGTTAGTGTCCCCTGCTTGCTTCGATAAGCCGATGACCATATTACACTTTCAGACTTAGAACCGTAGAGCCATAGACGATACCTAAACTCTGAGCTCTTCTCGCTGCCTAAACCTCCACCAGTACGTTCATTTTCCTGATCAACCATTGCATATAGGACAGACTGAACTCCAGTTTCTTCAGACAACCTCTTGGCAAGTCCAAATAAAGCTTTTTGACCAAGTCCGGAAACAGGAATTTCATAAACTGATGTGCCTTCATTACCACTATTAGGCATTTTACCCGTATCATTTTTTCTACCGATTATTTCACGGACGTCAGTAATAACATTTAAATCAGTGTGAATATCCAAAGCACGAATAAGTATCTCAGTCAGTGACTTATCCGCTACTCCAAGTTGATTATTGGCACTGCCATGAAGACCCCTTCTAACCAGAACAGGAATAACAAAAACTTCATTCAGATTTCCCTCATCCTTAAATCCGTCAAAAACATCCGATGAAATATCAGATGAAACTCCCAAAGATGAATCTCCAGTACTGGAATTATCGACTCCCAAAGACTTGGCACCAGATGTGCCTTTTGTTGAATACCCTGAAGTGGTGCATCCAAGGCAACAGAAATATACGACATAAACAAAAATAAACAATTTTTTTGAAATATTCATACAACCAACATAATTTAGTATTGACTAGACTGTTTGATTCTATATCTTCATAACCAAGGGTGCACTAAAAATTTTAATTTTAACTCTAACAATATGTTTTAAGATTATAATTTGAATTTTGGTATCCTAGCGTGAAAAGAACAGTCACCATAAATATTGCCCCACAAGATAAAAACATAGTTTTCTGGTATTGAATTGGTTTGTTTATTTTACAAAGTCGCGTTAATTGATTTAAAGTTTTATTCATTGCCTGTTAATCGAATCTTGAGAGAGAGTCTTGTGGGTATAGTTTTTTTATCTTAAAAATCATCTGGCAAAAACGCTAGATTAGAAAGGGATGAGGGAGAAAATGGTCAGTTTATATAAAAAGCTTGATGAAGCACTACAAGATCTTATTGAAGCATATACAGAACTTGAGGATGCAGTAAGTGAAAAAGCAGGTGACGATGAAGACGCATTCTCACATGCAATAATTGAAGCACTTGAAACAAGCATTGAAAGTGCAATTGAGGAGCATGATTTCAGTACTTCTGGTTTTGCTGCAGTCCTTTCAAACCTGACCGAGGCTCTTGAACAGCTTGATCCAGTGGCCTTTGACGATGATTCGGAAGAGGACGAGGAAGAGTATGAGGTTGAAGATGAAGATTACGAAATCGACGAAGACGATCTGGACGAAGGTGAACTGGATGATGAGGAAGAAGATGAAGATGATGATTACTAGAGTTTTCTAATAATTTTCATTCTGGGCGTGATAGACAATTCTACCTATCTACCAAAGCTTCAGGGCTACCTAAGCTTCAGGGTAGCAATGCTTACTATTGCAAGCACTATAGAGATAATCCACGCTCTAACAATAATTTTTGGCTCTGACATACCTTTAAGCTCATAATGGTGATGAAGTGGAGCCATTCTGAAGATCCTTTTACCTCTTAATTTGTAAGAGCCTACCTGAAGCATGACAGAAAGCGCCTCTACTACAAAGATACCTCCTGCAATAACAAGAACTAGTTCCTGTTTGACAATAATTGCCAGAAACCCCAAAGCACCACCAAGCGCAAGTGCCCCAACATCACCCATAAAAATCTGGGCTGGAAACGAGTTATACCAGAGAAATCCTAAACCACCGGCAACAAGAGCAGCAGCAAATATGCTTAAATCCCCTACCCCTGAAATAAATCCAATTTGAAGATATTCAGCAGTTTTTACATTACCGGTAACATATGCAAATATTCCATATGCAAAGGATACTGTCATTACCGGCCCAATGACCAATCCATCAAGACCATCAGTAAGATTAACCGCATTACTTGCACCTACGATAACTAAAACACCAAATAAAATATACAAATATGAAATATCAAAAGTTGCATTCTTGAAAAATGGCATTGATATCTCAGTTGAATAGCCTGGAACAAACAAAACAAGTGCCGAAACAAACACAAAAGCTAGACCAGACTGCCAGAAAAATTTGGCTCTTGCGCTGATTCCTCTGGAGGAACCATATTTTAACTTTGAATAGTCATCCAGGAATCCGAGAATACCATAAGACGCAGTTAATCCGCAGAGTAGCCATACATAAAAGTTTCCCAAATCTGCTAGTAGAAGAGTTGAAACGATAACCGCAACCACAACAACAAGTCCACCCATCGTAGGCGTTCCGGCTTTTATCAAGTGAGCTTCTGGCCCATCATTTCTTATTGGTTGACCGATACGTCTTTCGCGAAACCAGTTTATAAAAAAGGGTTGAAACACAAGAACTATACAAAGCGAAATGAAAAATCCAAGAATTGATCGAAAAGTCAAATAGCGAAATACGTTTAGGGTACTCCACTCGCTCTGCAGCCAAAGAAACAAATGATATAACATGAACTATCTTAAATGCTTTAGCTAATTTCCTAATATTGTAAATCATCGCGCATAAAACTAATGTGCATGCACAAATTCCCAGATTACTGGGTAATTTGACATCTGGGAAGATGCTAATATTAAAGTTTAAAAAATATTTTGGGTTGGATGATGACTAATGTGCAGTACTATTGTCTATACGATGTTTTGCAAGTACACGCTCCGACACGAAAAATGACCCCTGTAGACCTAGCCAAGCCCTTATTGTGCCAGGGCAAAGCCCAAGGTGAAGACAAACATTTCTGTATGAATATATATAATTTGTATCGTTTGAAAGAAAGTAATCCCTGGCTTCACGATAAGGAGCGCCAGTCTTTTTTAAATCATCAAATGCGCTTTTCAGGATTGCAGCCATTAGATTTTTTTCTGGCTCAGAGGGATCATATGGGGCAAAATCCTCAAAAGCTATAAATATAGCAGTCTCTGTTCGCGCTTTGTCCTCTCTTTTTGCCATGAAACCCTTTTAAAAATCTACTCTTTAAAACAGATAAAACCTGATTTATATGAATATCGGTCAGGTTTGAATTAAGGTTTAACCAAGTGCTCAGAAACCTTATTGCTCTTAACTAGATGCTTTTCCAGGTTAAAGGAATCAGGGTTTTCGTATGTAATTGGAATTACTCTAAAGTCATGGGACAAAATGAACCTATAAATGGGAAATTAAAACATAAATGAGGGGACACCTTTTTAAATAGTTATATTGCCAAACATTTATCAGGTTTTATACTAACTAACTGCTTTTATTAGACTTGTTAAATGAGTAAAATTATAGTATTAAGGTGCCTGTTCTTTCTTTTTCCAAAATGAATATCTGCCAAAACTATTCTCTACTGGAAGCAAACTTGCTTCTTGTGGAGAATTATTTAGATTCTCTCATTAAAGCTTGGTGGCTCTGGCTTTAATGTTCCTCTTTGCCAATAAAGGTTTTTTTTATGTCATCCCAACAAAGAAGCAAAATTGTTTTGATCGGCGCCCCTCCTGGAACAGGGAAGTCAACCATTGTACCTCCTCTACGTCATATCTTGCACAATGCAAAAATCAGCAGTCAGCCTTGGATCTTTCTCGACAACGAGTGGTCTTTTTCAATACAGATGAGAAAACTCTGCTCAGACAAGTCAGGAATTTCCCTGGATTCTCCAGATTTTGTAAGGGCTTTTAACCTTCGAGGACAGCTTGATTATCAATCACTTGCAAGAAATCTTGCAGCACAAGGCGTGAACGTAATCATGCCCGGGCCGTTTGAAGATTTAACTCCCGAAGTCGATGGAATGCCACTTTATAAAAAAATGAAAGAGAAGGATTTCGGCGATTTTGATTTCAAGGCCATCTATGTCCTGGTTCATCCAGAAAAGAGGCTTTCTTCTGCTGAAGTGGGCGGTCACCCTTCAATGGTTGAGGTTGAGGAAGTAATTCGAGAAAGGCTATTACTGAGAGGAAAAGGTAACCCTGTTCAGGCTTCACTTGATGCTGACAAGTTTGGCGAAAATTACTACTCGCTAAGGTCGCAGAAAGTACTCAGAACAGTCGAAATGTTCCCAGAAATTCCTCTGGTAACCTATCCACCTTCTCCCAAATGCTCCCCCTGGGATGTTGCCTATAATATCTTTAAAAGCACAGATATCTGGTATTGATATCTGACTCGACCAAGGTTTTTAATATCCTCATTCCTTAAGGGCCCGGCTTGGGCTCTTAGGGTTTATTAAAAAAATTAAAAAGTTTTTTAGAGATAAAGCAGACTACAAAAGTGACTTAAGGGAATTAAGCTTTTCAATCTCATCTTCCTGTATATGAGGCCCACCACTTCCTGTATGCTCAATTGTAAAATCGCGTTCAAAAAGACTGTAAGCAATTCGGGCCTGCGGAGTTCGGGGAAATTCCCTTATACACTGCTCGAAGTATAATGGTGAAAGTGCTCTGAAACTCGGCATGGTATTTCTTTGGTAGCTTACTCCTAAAAGAAGCAAAATATCTGCACGATGTTCATTTTCTGACGAAGAAGAACTTGAACTTATAGACTGAGCTTCTTGGTGGAGAACAGCGCCAGCTCTAGCGGACTTTACTAACTCAAGATCGTCAAGATCAATAGTCCTTGAAGTTTCAATATCTCCCAATAGACTGCGAGCATAATCCACTCTGTCACGAGTTTCCAGACTTTTACTTGCCTGAAGTGTTTGAAGATCAACAATCCATCTTGAGATAAGAGCATGCTGTTCCCCAGACCATTTACCACTATCTTTGATTTTACTTAGACTGGCAGCTGCACCGTGGTATGTTTCATGAACACGCACCTGAACCATAAGCCATAATCTCAATGCCTGAAGACTGAATGATGATCCTGCATCAAGACTTGCAACTGACTCCGCCAAACTTAAAAGTCCCCTGTCAGCTTTTGAAAACTGTCTGGTAGCAACCAGGAACTCATAAGCAGCAAAACGAGCATCAAAACTTGTATCAGTTGCCTCAACACTGACACCAATAAAATCTGTATTTGAGCCAAATCTTGAATGACATGCAACGCAATTGTGAGTAATACCCTTTAACTTCCACCAGGCATATTCCTTATTACCTTCTTTATAGCGGTCACGTATATCACTCAACAGAGCACTCTGAGCTTGAAGAGCTATCTCAAATCCTGGCTCATTCCAGATAGAATCTTTAGTGTCTTTAACGATAGAGCTTTTTTCGACTCTATGAAAATCATTTGCAAGATTATCAAGTAATAGAGCAACCTCATCCTGGGATGATGAATCCATAAAATGAGCCGGATTCCATACAATCTGAAAAAGCCTTGAGGATGCCTGATAGGCACTTCGCATATTTTTTTTAAAATCAGCAGAGTTACTTGAATCATTACCGCTTAGGGATTCAAGTGAGCAGGCAGAAAAAAGTACAGGTATAAAAAGAACAAAACCACCAAAATATATAACTAAGCGAAGTATACTTTTTGCCACAAATAGATCCCGTTTATTTAATTTCTTATGAAAGAGAAGCTTGTTACAGCATCTCACTATAGCACTCTCAAGAAAAAGCATAAACCTGAAAACCAAATGAAGTTAAACTGGCATACTTTTGATAAGAAAAAGTTATTATATCTTTTAAAGGTGAAGTGTAAATACCTCCATACATAATAAGCACAATTTACAAAAATGAATCAACAATTACCAAACCTGATCCTCATTTTCCTTAAGAGCGTCAGTTTCGTCAATAATTCTTCGAACTGTAGATGACAGCTCAACAAGAGAAAATGGTTTTGATAGACATCTGTCTACGCCAAGTCTCAGAAAATGCTCCACATCAAAAACAAAAGCTTTTCCGCTCATGACAACCATTGGGACTTTTGCCCCAGCTGGCAAAGAGCGAATACTTTGAATTAAATCCTCTCCGCCAAGATCAGGAAGGTCAGTCTCTATAATAACGGCGGAAAACTTGTTAGCCCTGAAAGCTCTTAACACTTCTGCAGCAGAGGCCACTGGAGTGACTAGAAATCCTCTCTGATCAAGAGAAAGCTTGAATAAATCTCTTTGTTCCTGATCAGGCTCTACAAGAAGAATATTCTCACCTTTTCCAAAGCGAACAATAGAACCGTCATGTTCTTCAGTTTTAATGGGTTTAACCATTTCAGCTGGCAAAGCAATCCAGAACAATGAACCGACACCAGCTTCAGAAGTAAATCCAATACTTCCCTTATTGGCTTCAACCAAACGTTTGGTAAGTGGCATTCCCAGACCAGTTCCCTGTTGAAGTCTGGAATATTCACCATCGACCCTTTCAAATGCTCCAAAAACCTTTGAGAAATCATTTTCAGAAATACCAACACCTGTATCCTTAACCATAATCTTGACCTGATTAAATCCCTCCTTTTCTGCATACACTGTTATGGTTCCACCATCTGGTGTGTACTTAATCGCGTTAGTAAGGAGGTTGATAAGCATTTGTCGGGCATGCCTTCTGTCACAAACAACCGCTATTCTTTCGTCAGGGCGTTCTACAATCAGTTTCTGTTGCTTGTTTATTGCCTGAGAGCGAACAACTGCCGCCATATCATCCATAAGTTCATAAAGCACAAGGCGCATTGGCTTAGTATCAATAATTCCAGATTCAATTTTTGCATAGTCAAGAACGTCGTTAACAAGATCCATAAGATGATTAGAGCTTTCCTTGACCATGAAAAGTGTTTCTCGTGCTGATTCAGGAATTTCCCCACATAGACCATCCAATACAAGCTCACTTGAGTTTAATATAACTCCCAAGGGTCCACGTATTTCATGACTGAGATTGGCAAGAAATCCGGTTCTTGCGGCTTGAGATTCCTCACTTAGCTCTCTAAGCCTTCCAAGCTCAGTTTGAAAATCAGCCGTAGAAAACAGAATTGATGCATAAACTGCTATCATATCAAGTGATTTTATAACTGAAGGCAAGACAGAAACGGGCTTATTAAGTTCTATCTTTAGAGTTCCAAATCGCCTTCCGGAAAATCTTAATTCTCTTTCTAAATAAAATTCAGGATCAGGAAGTTCGTTAACATCCATATCTGCATATTTTGGGCACCCAACAGAAAAATTTCTTGCAGAAACACCTGAACTATCCTCAAACAATCTCAGGCTTATTGCATCCACTGGAAATAGTTCGCTAACAAGTTTAAAAACACGTTTTGTAGCATCACCCCTGTCACCCTCTGCTTTAGTTGCAGTTGGAATTAGTTTTGAGTAAAGATATCGTTCACGAGCTGCCTCATCAAGAACTTGCCTTAATGTATCAGGAAGATTTCCCTCAAATTTTCCTGGGGTCATTGTGCAATAAGCACTCGCTGCTTCCTCAAGAATTTTCTGCATCTTTAAATCACGCCTTAGAAGAAAATAGGCCGCAACAAGAAGATTTGCTGACAACAAGAAAAATGGAAGAAATATTGGCATGTCACCAACAAAGATTGCAAAAGAAGCAAGGATAAAGCCTACTCCCTGAAATCCGATAATTAAATATAAAAATATTCTTGAGTTATTGAAATTCATTTTTCCAGCCGATTATCAGATCCTGCCCAAGTGATTGGTCGGCAGATTGAACTATAAAGATTAACTAAGTATTTAGCGATCCAAGGGTAGATTAAAATGCATGCAGATAATAATAATTTTGCTTTTATAACAATATCTTATGAAATTTAATTCCATCGACCTGAAGCTGAAATTACTATTAAAATTGCCCATGTTCCATAGAGAAGTAAAAGAAAAATTGGAATATAAAAAACTGCTTTTAAATATGAAATATTTGCTAAAGACATAATTTTAAAATGTCCAAGATAAGCAAGAAATGAAAAAACAAGTGCTCCCAAAGAATAATAAAGTGAAGGACTTATAGATTCATCATGTCCCATGCTGACATTTGCAACATAAACAAAAATATTCATACCTGCATAATAAATCAGAAAAGCAGAGATAACAGCATACAGAAATGTAATTATTGCTCTTAACATATATTATGGGCCTGTTGCGAAACAGGCCTGAACACCTGGATGGCCCGTCAACTATCTCAAGGGGCATTTTCGGGAACGGCGATTCCTGAAAATGCGATGTGTTTCCAGGGCCAAGGATGGCCCTAGAAACACCAGATACAAGGAGTAAAACAAAAAAGTCTACCTAAGGCCTCTTTCTTCGATCTTGAAGGCCCGATTTTTAAAAAAGCCATTCACAACACTCCCAATATAATGTTAAATTCTCTGACCAATAAGACAAATACCTTTTAAAGTCAGATCTCGATCAACAATTTCTATATCCTGAGTAGCTCTTGATATCAAAGGTGCAAGACCCCCGGTTGCAATAACCCGTAAATTTTCCTGCTCTCTTCGTGATAATCCAAGGAAATCCATTTCATCTTTTATACGCCTTAAAAGACCTTCTACCAGGCACACATATCCAGTAAAAGTACCTGATTGCATTGCCTCAATTGTATTCCTTCCGATAACATTTACGGGGCTTGAAAGTTCAATTGCAGGAAGTAGCGCAGCACGGGATGAAAGCGCCTGACTTGAAAGGAGAATTCCAGGTGCAATAACTCCCCCCTCAAAAGAACCACTTGTCCCAATAACATCAAAAGTAGTAGCAGTTCCAAAATCTACCACAATTGAGGGTGCTCCATATAAAATTCGGGCAGCATAAGCATTAGCAAGCCTGTCACTTCCTACAGCTTCAGGACGCTCAACTTTAATAGTCATATCTGGTATCACGGAAGCTGAAATAACTAAAGCATCTTTCTTAAAGAACTTTCCAACAAAATGTGAATACATGCGGGTAATTTCAGGAACTACACTTGAAATGATGACTTTGGAAAATGCCTCAAAACAATAACCCTCCCTGGAAAACAGTGATGATATTTCAACGCCCAGTTCGTCCGAAGTCTTTTCACGTAGAGACCTTAATCTCCATGTAGAAAGGATACTTGGGAAAGAGGTTCCTTTTGGGTCAATTCGCTGTATGTAATTTACCTGAAATGATTTTTCAGGGAATATGCCTAGAACTGTATGAGTATTACCAATATCAACACATAAAATCATAATTGCACATTATTTCTCCAGCATAAATTTTATGAACCTGCCTGCTGCCATGACCAACCAACTCAGATTCCAGCAATAAAGCCCCATCCTCAGAAATTCCAATCGCTTGACCATAAATATCTGGATGATCCGTTGTTACAAATGAATTTTTGACAAGAGATCTCTCCCACCATAAATACCTAACAGATTCAAAACCATTTGCAAGAAAATGGTTATAATTTTCATGAATTCCGGAAGCAAAAGTAAAACAAAGCTCAGGATAACTTTTACTGATATCAACTTTCTCAATAAAAAGACTGGTACCAGGTATTTCAGCCGGAAATGATTCCTGGAATAAATTTATACCAACTCCAATTATTGTTTTTGCAAAAGTTTCCATACCTTCTCCACTAAGAAGGGTTTCTATCAGTATTCCAGATATTTTTTTATGTGGATATGCTTTCATTAAAACGTCATTAGGCCACTTAAGGCCAGTTTCAAGTCCAAAACTATTGCACACATCTGAAACTGAAAGCCCTACGGAAAGGGATAATCCAGAAAGCCTTGAAACATGATGCTTTCTGCTATCAACAAGTGAAAAATACATCCCTCCATCTGAATTGGATTTCCACACCCTGTTATTCCTGCCCCTGCCAGAAGTTTGTGACAATGAAAATATCCATACTGTTGACACTTCTGAAACATCATCAGGAAATGACCAGTAGATTATTGATTTGCCTTCCTGAATTACAAATTCATTAATTAATAAGCGGGTAAAACAGCCCTCTGACCCTCTGAAAGATTCCCCTCTGAAAGATTCATTGTGAGAAGAAGATTTGAGGAGGTTTTTCCCTGCATCCATGGTACTGCTGCAAGATTCATATACTATAACAGCGGTTTTATTAGCGGAAGACAGTTTGGAAATTATCTTATTAAAGGAATCGCTCCAATTATTAATTTCCAGACTCATAATATCAAGGGACTTTGAAAGTTCTTTGCCAGCTGATTTCATCATACCTGTTCAATAAGGAAGGTAATTTTCTACTGCAATTTAAAATCTTTTAACTTTGCAAAAGGACTAAATGAAGTTTCACTTTCAGTATCTTTCTCCAAAGAAACATCACATGTGCATGAATTAATGTTTCGATTCAAACCACAGTGAAAACAAAGCCCCAGACATGATTCATTACAGTTTACGTTATAAGGCAATGCCAGGACTACCAGTTCTTCAATTACGACTGAACAATCGAGTGTATCCCCTGTATAATAGCCATAATTTGCATCATCACCATCCCTTGTCCCATTCTCATCTATGGGCTTAAGAATCATAAAAACTGGAACATCTATAGAACCAGAAGCGTCTCCTGCGCATCTGGCGCATATTGTATTAAATGTACCTTTAACTTTTCCCCTCATTTCCACTGAGCGACCGTCTGAATAAAGAGTAATTTGAACTGGAAGATCATTTAAAAATCTATAGTGAGGCGCTGCAACACTCTGCTCTGACATTTCTTCGAATGGAGCATTTACTCGATCAGAAAGGGACCTGGCATCCAGCTCAAAAACAAGCTCTAATCCTTCCTGAGGAATGTCTGGTACCCTAACTTTACGATATTCGTGTGACATTGGTATAATAAATATCCTTATTACAAGAAGTTAGGGTAACCCTACTCTAGCTTTTAATAAATTACCAACATCTTTTCAAAAAAAGTAGTCCATCCGTAATTGCTTTTTCCAGTATTCTTCCATAGAGTACAGTAAATTCTAAATCCTATTGTCTTTCAATATTCAGGAAGGAGTTACATGGTAAATAAAGTCATTCTTTTGGGCAGGCTTGGAGTCGACCCGGAACTTAGATACACCCCTAATCAGACACCTGTGTGTAGTTTCAAGCTTGCTACAAGTGACAGGAGAAAAGGCTCTGATGGCCAATGGTCAGAACATACAGAGTGGCATAATATTGTAACTTTTGGAAAAACTGCCGAAAACTGCGCCCAGTATTTGAAAAAGGGCAGACAAGCCTATATTGATGGCAGAATCCAAACAAGAAAGTATCAGGGTGAAGACGGAAAAGATAAATACTGGACGGAAATCATTGCAAACACTGTTCAATTTGTTGGTGGCGGGAAATCTGATGGTGCTAATGATCAGTATGCAGGTTCTGGAATGGATTCATCTTCAGTTAATACATACTCTGGAACAAGTACTGGAGGAAGCATTGGAGAAAGCGTATCTTTTGAAGATGACGATATTCCATTTTAAAAGACAGGGCGTTACTACATTCAATATCTGTCAAGAACCTTCTATTAAGGTTGCCTTGGATATTTGCTGAAATCGGGGCTTCTCTTCTCTATAAAAGCTTTTTTTCCTTCCTGAGCTTCTTCTGTCATGTAAAACATTAGAGTTGCATTACCCGCTAACTCCTGAATTCCGGATTGTCCATCAAGATCGGCATTAAAAGCAGATTTCAGACATCTTAAAGCAAGGGGGCTATGCAGAAGAATTTGACGACACCAGTTAACGGTCTCAAGCTCAAGTTCCTCATAGGGCACCACCTTGTTAACCAGACCCATTTCAAGAGCTTCCTGAGCATTGTACTGCTTGCATAGATACCATATTTCACGAGCTTTTTTTTGTCCTACAATAGAAGCCAAGTAAGAGGCTCCAAAACCACCATCAAAAGAACCTACCTTTGGTCCTGTCTGACCAAATACAGCGTTATCTGCTGCAATGGTAAGATCGCACATCACATGAAGTACATGCCCTCCTCCAATGGCATATCCAGCGACCATTGCAATAACAGGTTTGGGAATTGAGCGAATTTGCTTTTGAAGATCAAGAACATTCAAGCGATGAATACCTGAGGAGTCCTGATAACCAGATGATCCCCTGACCTTCTGATCACCTCCAGAACAAAATGCTTCCCTACCTTGACCTGTGAGAATTATGACACCGATATCAGAGTCTTCTCTTGCGTTATCAAAAGCACTTTGAATCTCTTTAACCGTCAATGGAGTAAATGCATTTCTTACATGAGGTCTATTAATGGTTATTTTTGCAATACCTTCAGACTTGTGAAACTTGATCTCTTCAAATTTTCCACAAGACTCCCAGGAAGGTAGAAGTGAATGATCAAGATCCTGAACTTTATTTGAATTTTGAGACATTATCGCACCTGATAAGAATACTTACATTTAAAAATTATATTTGATTTAATTTTAAGGCACTCTCCCTTCCATCAACAGGGAGTTCAAGCAGAAGATGTTCTTTTTTATCAAAAGCATCAAGCATCTTTCCAAGAGCAGAGTAAGGGTTTTCAGCTTTATGGTAAGAAACTCCAAAACCTTCGGCAAATTTATCAAAAGTAAGATCATGTGAATTAACTAACGATGGAAGTATTGAGCTTTTGTTAACAATATTAAATAAGGCTCCACCTTGATTATTAATTATAGCCACAATAACTGGAACTGTAACATTTTTTAACAAGGACAAACCGGTCAGATCATGAAGAGCGGCCTGATCACCAAGAATTATCAGGACCGGTGATTTATTATCTTCAAAACACCCGAGTCCTGTACCAGTTGAAATAATTCCATCGATACCGGTTGCACCCCGATTGCCATAAAGAATAACACCAGGGGGAATATCATAACAAAAATTATCTGCTTCCCTGAAAACTGCGCTTGCAGAAAGCATGACTTTTGTTCCTGATGGCACACCTGAAATCAGGGTTGTTATATACGACCTTTCAGAACAAGTAGTATTTGAGCTCCTCTCAGTTTCGAGAATATTCCCAAGTTTTGTTCTGAATTCAGCCTCTTTGGATAAAAATGCTCTGGTAAAAGACTCGTCAATTTCACTTATATCGGGAAGCATTTTTATTGCCTCATCAAGATACGGAGTAACGTGAGTATAATGAATAAATTCATTTTCAATTGCATCATCACGCTCTGAAAAGGTTTGAAATTTAATGATCCTGGAATCTTTCTTCATTGCAACTAGCTCAAGGTACTCCTGACAATGGGTAGAAACTATTCTCTCACCAACATAAAGAACTTCATCAGGCACGAGATCTTCAGCAACAAGTTCTTTAATGTACAATTGATGAAGGGCACATACCTGTGGACTTTTGTGTTGTCGAATATTTGAATGAATATCAGAAATAACTGGAACGTTTAACTTGCTTGCATGATCAATAACCGACGCATAAAAATCAGAAGTTAAACTCCTTCTGCTCCAATGAGGAGAATGAGAAGGGCCTGCAATAATAACTATCTTCTTTTTATTCTTTCTTACTCTATCACTTCTATTCAAACACTGAACTGAAATATCAGGTGAAGATATACTTCGAGATGAATTGATATTAACATATGGCCTAGTATTTCCAATCCATTTTCCAAGTACTGATAAATCCTCGATCTCAAATGAAGAATCTGGATTAAAATTATTCTGATAAAACGGCTTTCTAAAACCAAGATTCAAATGAACAGGCCTTAATTCAGATCTTGCTTCAGAAACAACATAATCGAGAGTTGTGAGAAGAGAGTGGACATGTATACGGTTATCCGGAGCTGGCATGTCTATTGATTTTACAGTGCAATCCCGAAATATATCTTTTTGATTAATTGTCTGATTTGCCCCAGCAGAGCGAAGTTCCCATGGTCTGTCAGTAGAAATTATCAGAAGAGGTACTCTTGAATACCAGGCTTCTATTACTGAAGGAAGATAGTTCGCAACTGCAGTGCCAGATGTACAAATAAGACATGGTAGTGCTCCGGATTTTGCAGCACCTACCGCAAAGTATCCCGCACTTCTTTCATCATTTACAAGAATTTTTCTCGTTGATGAGCTTAAATAATTCTGATCTGAAAATGAATTAGCCTGTTTCAAAACAGGACTATCAAAAGCCATAATCAGAGGCACAGCACGCATACCGGGGGAAATAATAAATGGATTCACCCCTAACCTTACAAGCTCCTCAACAAGTATTGCAGCATAAAGATGTTGAACACTTTCTGGTTCGTACCTTTTTCGAATGAGCAATAATAAATCAGCATCAGATAAGTTATTACTAGATAAGGCCCAGGGAACAGGTTTTACAAGAACCTCCTTTCGGTTTGTGGAGTTCTCTTTAATTGATTCTTGAGAATGTTCAGACAACATGGTTTAAACTCTAATAAAAAATATGATGGCCCGGAAATTATTCAGAATAGCTTTTCTTTAACTCTTTATAATCAATTTTTCCAATTGCAGTACGGGGCAGTGCTGTAACATTATGAACCCTGTCTGGTATTTTAATTTTAGCAATCTTATCACTTAAAAATTCCCTGATTTCATCAATTTCAATTTTAGAATCTTTATTTGTTTCAACAATCATCACTGGACGCTGGCCCCACTTTTGGTGCGACACAGGAATAACTGCTACATCTTTTACCTTCCAGTAAGTTTTTATTAATGATTCAATTTCTGCTGCATGAATATTTTCACCACCAGAAATAAACATATCATCTTTTCTCCCCGTAATACTTAGATATCCATCACCATCAATTGATCCAATATCTCCAGTATAAAGCCAGCCATCATTCATTTTAGGCTGTGGCATGGACGAATCAAGATATCCAGTACAAACAGTTGGGCCCTTTACAAGAATTTCTCCCTCATCAAATACTTCCTTTTCGTCATCATCAACAAGTTTTATTGAAGTATGATAAAAAGGATGTCCTACTGTTGCAACCTTTTCTCTGGGATCTTCAAGAGACATACAGGTACAATGAGCAGTTGTTTCTGTCATCCCCCAGGCGCTAAGCACTGGCAAATCAAGCCTTATTATTTTTTCCATAAGTGATTTAGACGAAGCGGCCCCCGCAAGAATTACGGCCTTAATAGAACGTATGGCTTCAATTGTTTCTGCGCCAGACTCCTCAGCTTCTGAAATAAGCTCATCAAGAACAGTTGGAACTAGTGAAAGGTGTGTAAGGCTCCCTCTGGAAAGCCCTAGTAAAATACTTTTTGGAGAAAAACTGTCAAGGAAATTACTTCCAGCTCCCGCAAATAGAGTCCTGAATATTATACCAAGCCCTCCGACATGATAAAGTGGTAGCGAAACACCCCAAAAGTCTCCGCTCTTAAGCCCGGTTAGCTTATTAGAGGCAGTAGCACTTGAAACAAAGTTTCTGATACTTAAAATTACGCCCTTTTTATGACCCGTCTTACTTGAAGTAAAAATTATAGACGATTCATTATCCAGCACCAGGTCCCTCGGCTCAACCGAATCAATTTGAGGCGCAACTTCAATCTCCGATTTAATAGCTGAAAATGAATAAATGACCTCGGGAAGTACCTCGAGGCGAGTGAGGTAATTTTCCTGACCAGTAATAAATCTTGTCTTTGAGGCTTCAAGCTGCTTTTCCCAATCTTTTGGAGTCAATTGAAGGCTAAGAAAAATAGCACTGGCCTCAAGTCGATAGATGGCAAAGATTATGGGAACGATTAAAGGGGAATTTTCGGATAAAATGGCAACACGATCAAACTTTTTAACACCAAGTTCTTTGAATCTCCTGGTAAGAAATCGTACCTGCTGCTCAAGCTTTGTAAAGCTTATAACCTCATTCTCTGTTCTAAGAGAGATTGCATCGGGATTAGCAATGTAATTCTCGGCTATAGGGCATAAAACAGTCTGGGACATTTGATTAAGTGCTCATCATTATTGTGATTCTTTCAGAGCTTATATCAAACATGATCTTTCTAATCAAATTTTCTGTTTTGCATAACCGACTGAAATCAATAGGTTTAATTTAAGTATTTCTAGCAAATTAAAGTTCTGTTCCTACTGATTTTTAAAAACCTTTTGATTTATTACCCTGTTTTTCTTTGTCACTTTTATCTCTGCTTGATCTTGTGTTTAGGGTAGTACAGGTCCTGACATCTGGTGTTAACACATTCTTCACCTGATTTGCAGTCAATATTAGTAAAACATCTTCCGGGATCAGGTTTTGGGGGCTCCGACGAACATGCAACAAGAGATGCAGGGATAATAATGCATGAAAGCAACAGACGTGGTAAATTAATCATTTTGATATTCCTCCTATAATCTAATCTAATTAATTTTTTTTGCCTGGGCTTTTACTACTAACTCAGCTCTGGAACCAGAAGTGGTTTGCGATTCGCTACCACTATCAACCATACCATTTGAAAATTTTTCAATGTATATCCTGATACCACTTGCACCAATAGCAGAAAGTGTTTTTCCAAGATTTTTAGGGTCCATACTACCTGAAGGATGTTTTGCGGAAACATCCTCACCAAAAATAGCACTCATAGTAAAAACTTTTTCTAAAGCCGTATTCATTGCCTTGAAATTAAGAAATAATTTAAGAACATCAATTACGACCGCATCATCTGATTTTTCATTTTTGACAGACCTTGAAATCTGAGAATGAGAAATTTGTGGTATAAAATCCCTCAATGCCAACTGATTTTCTGTCATATCAGGCTTAAGAGATTTAATATCACCTGCAAGATACTTAGCCTGATCACGAGAGCTTGATAAAGCTACAATTCCACTATCCCCTGCCTTTTTTGCACTAACTATTGTAAGCTGCTCTCCTAAAGCTGTTAAAAGTGACTTAGTTTCATCAGTGTCCTTGGCCCAAGTTGTAGCAGGTGGAATTAAGGATGCGCTTTCAAGTTGGCGAAGAATCAGTTCTTCAAGTAATTTCCTGCCCTTTAATACATCGGATAATTCAACACGAATTCCAAGAGCAGGAAAAGGAAGGAACGATTGCTGTCCCTCAGTGGCGCTAACAGTGAGAGCAAGCCCTTTAACTAGGGGTACCAATTCAGAAAAAGCAGGATCAACCATCATCAGTAAGGGTTCAGATTCTGTCAATATTGCACTGGTCGCCTGGGGAGGAAAATCAACTAATAAAATTCCATTTGAAGGAATTGAATCAGAGGATTTTTCTTCTGATTTTGAAGAACTGGTTTGCCCATTTGTTGTAGTACTTAAAAGGGAACCAAGATGAGAATCAAGCAAATCTCCAGACAAGCGGGATCTGAATTCAGCTCTGTAGTGTCCATCAAAACTCTGATTAAAAGCTAATATCATTGGCTTATCTGTTACGGCATCAGCACCTGCAGATGGTCTGATAAAAAAGTCATGAAGCTGGGTGTCAATTCCTGATCCTGCAGAGCTATCAGGAGAACCTGGAATAACAGCAGTGGCACCTGGAATTTGTAATGGAAAACCAACTTCCTCAGTATTAAGGCTGCCCTTTGCTCCACCAAAGATTACGCTTGTATCAAGATGAGAGAGGCGCTCTGCAGTTTCTCTGAACTGGGGATCACGAAAAATTCCTGGAAGACCATTACTCCCTTCGATAGACGATAATTCAACAATTAATGCAGGGCTCGAAGCAAAAACTACATGACCCCCCTTAAGGGCAAGGTATCTAAAGCCACTTAAAAATGAAGAATCCTGAGAAAACTCAATAACTGAAACACCCTTTGAAGAAATGTTCTTATATGGAGAGTCATTAGCCATTATATCCAGAACCGTAGCTGGATAACCACTTCTACTTAATGACCCAGCAATATCTTTAGCTTTATTTTCCAATTTTTCAATTTTAAATCTGGCAATAAAACCAGAGCCAATTTCATTTTTTGGTTTTTTGGAATCCGTTGAAGCAGAATTATCAGATGATAACTCCGCCACAAATTGAGCAGATTCCATTTCATAAACCTCATCTATCTTTTTCCCTTCCAGAACCCCGGCTTCATCAAGAATCTTCTCAAGACCGGCCATCGTCTGTTTAACAAGATCTCGGACATCCGCTGGTAAATCATTTTCCCAATAGTCTTTTTGTTTCTTCGCTGTGTTGTTCTGATTCATGAATATTACAAATCCGAAAGTCCCGGCAGGAAGCATTCCAGCAAGACTGTTTTTTTCTAGACCAGAAAGAAACACTTCATATGGATCAGCTGTTTTTGAGTCGGAAATTTTATTCTTTGCAGTGTTTGATTCTGAAGACTCATTCTCGTCTTTTTTGGTACATGCTGAAATAGTAAATACTAATACTGCAAACAACAAAGAAAGCTTCAAAATTTTAAAAGAATTCATAAATTCACACGATATTTTTATACTATAAAATTCTATACAGGGGCCCGGACTCTCTCATGAACAGCAGGAAAAATAAAACGAAAATATAAAAGCGCACAAAAATCATAAAGCACATGAAAAATAACAGGTACCCAGAGACTATCAAAAAGTTCATAAATCAAGCCAAATAACAACCCAATTAGAAAATACAGAACTACAAGAAGCCAATACTTTCTTAACTCAAATACGAAGTGAGTTAGTGAGAAAAGAAAACTGGCAGCAATAATTCCGATTTTGGGCTGAAGAAGTCCCCTGAAAAATAGCTCTTCTCCTATTCCGGCAGCAAGTGCAATAAGTAAGGCAGACCAGATATTAAGTCGTGATGCCAGAGGAAAGATGTACTCGTCTACAAAATCAGTAATACTCTGCCAGCCTAAGGCTAAGTTTGCTCCTTCAGTTGAATTAGCTTTTAAAGCTTCCTTCCGGTAATAACTAACTCTTATAAGAACAGCATTAAAAACAAAGAGAAGTAAAGCAAGAAGAGCACCAAAAACCAGCTCTCTTATAGTAGGAAAACGGGGCCAGTAGAGTCTATCCTCCAGATATTCATTTAAAACGTAAGCCAGAGCTAAAAAACCCTCAAATCCAAGGGATATAAGCAGTAATGGCCTGATTTCCAAAGTTGAAGCTGGCTGGGGTATTAAAGCTTTATTTTTGTTGTATTCGCCGACTTTATTCTTTAGCATAACAGGGTTTTAAACGGAAAATTGATTGAATAGTACTCAAAGGTCAAAGCCGGTATCTTGTGTAATTTATTTCTTCTACTGTTTTTATAATTATTATCGCAGATTAAAGATATAACCTAATCAATTCTAATGGTAACAATATTTTAGATCTTTGTACTAATGTCGAAAATAACAAACTATCCACATATTACTAATCTTTCAAAACCTGACAACCTCTGTGTAGCTCTGGATGACTGTGGACGTTCAGACCTTAAGACTTTAATTCTAAATGAACAATATGATAAAATATATGAGCTACTTGAAGCTAGCCCGAAAGACGAGATACTCAAGATTATCTGGTGTTTCGATCAGGCTAAACAAGACAATCTACCCCTAGCCTTTATCGCATCAACCCTTCACGATGCAGTTCATAGCAAAGAAAATGGTATGTCTTTCAGGGGGCTTGATACCGCACCAAGACTTTCATTTATTATCTGTACCAGCGTAAGCATGCTTTTAGCTAATCAAGGGGAATTTCGCATTGGTCTTCTTCTACTTTCAGCTTTCCTTGATATAACAGATCCCCAATTTTTATTCTCCAGTGATGAAAAGAAGTCTTTTAGGTCTCTTCTTAGGGATTTCCTTCGTTTTGAACGAGATGATGCTCAAAAGAGAAAGGAAGCCAAAAATTATTTCCTGAATCTTGACTCCCTGGAAACCCGAATCGACGAACGTGAACGTCAGGCTACATTATCAAATGATTCGCTCTCTAAAATTGAAGAAAATGGATCAAGCATCGATCACCAGAGTCTGTATGAAAGTATAGGCTTTGGTGATTCTGAATCTTTTACTCTTGGAGCACCTGAGAGTGCTTCAGGAAGTCTCTCTCCATCTAGTTCACATACTGGAACTTCAAAATCAAAAAGCAATTCTCTCGATTCTGATAAAAATATTACTTATCAAAACAAAAGTGTTAATTCATGGTCTCTGAATAAATCCAAATCCTCGCAAAGAAGCAGCAATAGTGCTTTTATTGCCTGGTTTGGACTTTTATCTGTTTCCGTTCTTGGTTTTGCGCTTATAATTAACAATATATTTTTTTCAGGCAGCAATACATCAGAATCCAATGATAACTTGGCAAAAGCAGATAATTCATCATTCTGGTCAGGAGCACTAAAAGCACTTGGTCTTGAAGGGGATAAAATTGAAGATAGGCTTGTATTCAGATTCTCTGAAAGTATCCAAAATTTGCCAGCACTATCTCCTCTCCCTCATCACAATAAAATGCAATCTACAACCAGCCTTGATATGCTAAGCGATCGACTTAGGAATATCTCATCTCAGACTCCCTCCCAAATTACGAATGAATCAAGTAACATCTCAAATCAATCTCTTAATAAAGAGAAACCAAAACCACTTGATTCTGATTTCGATCCTGACGAAATAGTTTCTCTTGATGAGCTTCCTGAATCAGATGGAACAATAAAAGAGGCTTCTCCGATTCCCAAACTGGGTGAATCGTCTGAGGCCCGGCGCACAGCTCAGATTGCAGTAAGTAGCCGGGCTGAGGATCTTGGAACCAGTGGGAAGGCTCAAGATGCAAGAACTGGTGCACCTATTCAGAGTTCTCAGATACAACCCAGAGCTGATGGCCGTACTTATGGAGCCACACAAATGAATGATCCTCTCCCGTCCTCACGTGGACAAAATGCAGTTGAAAGTGCTGAAAGAGCGCTTGATGGTTCTGTTTTAAGATCATACGAAGTAGAAAGATTTGAACCTCCAAGGGTATTTGAAACCCTTACAAGCACAAATGTTTTATCAGCGCCTTCGCTACTTGCTCCAAGTATTACTAGACTTGAAGCTGGAACACCGATCCAGGTTACTGCCCGAATGGGTCTTTGGATTGAAATCCGATCTAATGCCGGAAAGATCGGATATATATATGCCCAGGACGCAACTGAAAATTAATACTCACTTCCCCTTCCATTTTTTCTTAATCTTTTCTGCTCACGCTTCATGGCTTTTTTCTCTGCTTTTGTTAGTTTTCCATAGCGTCCAGGTTTATTAGATACCTTTTCTTTATTTTGGTATGTGGTCTCAGAGTAAGATTCATAATCATCTTCATCTGGAGAGTAATCATCTTCTTCGCTGAAATCATCAAATGAGGATCTATTAATTTTTTCATGCCTTGTGTGAGAACGTTTGCCTCCAACAAATCTTAACTTTGGCAAATGCTGCATGGCTTGTTCTTTAGTAACAAATACCATTTCAAATACTCCATCATTGATTGCTGCATGGCCTATTTGTCCCAAGGGTCCGAGTAGTGCAGTGGCAAGAACATTATTTCCTTGCGGGCTAATAACAGCGTAGTAACTTTTTCCACCTCGAAGTCTCTGTGTCTGGTGATAAGAGCCTGGAGACAGCACCTGATCCACCCTGAAGTTATAATGCCCTGGGGGAAGATCTTCTACTATGAAACCTTTATTTGGTATTTTCCCAAGGCTCATTCCATTAGCAGTAATTCTTGCATCAGAACCTGAATAAACGCTCCTTGATGGTCTTAGAAAATAGACTCGAGATACATCTCTTCTTACAGGATGCATACTCATACTGGTCTCATGAAAACTCGGGCCCGATGCGCTACAGGCAAAGAAGAAGAATACTGGAAGAAAAAATGAAGCGCGGATTAATTTTCTGGCATTTGATTTCATGGGCGAAAATCCTTGATAAATTGATAACTAATTGTAAAATTAGGAATATTGAAGAGAAAATAATTATTAATTTTCAATATCCCTAAAGTTATCGCTAAAACCAAAGAAACTTTTCCATTTATGGGAAAGTAAACAAAATAAACGTTTTGAGGTGGATTTATCATGCTCATGATTTAGCAGGTGAGGGAGAATTATCCAATGTGATTTAATTTTCTGACAAGGTAATTTAAACTATCAGGCGAACCCACTTCTATAAAAATGTGAATTTTGATCATTTATAGCATATTACAAATTAGTAGGTTTTCTGATTCATCGTTCATATAGTTTTACTTGCAAAATTAACTCTACGATGTTATTTTATCGTCTCACATAGAAATTCTTTTCCGTGAATTGTTTTGGGTAGACTGAATGGTTCTCAAGCACAGCTCTTCTAATAAAAGTGCCGTGCTTGAGGCTGAACAATTAAGGTTTTAATATTTATAAAGTACTACTTGAGAAATACATCCCCTTGATAAGCAAGTTGGTCGTTCCTTTAAGAACTTCTCAATAATCACATTGAGTTTTGAAAGGAACGACCTAGTCATGGGCGCTTCTTTTTGATGCTAATCAAAACCCTAAGACTTTCTTCTCTTTGTTCCAAGATAACTGTACAGGAGCAATAAAAATGACTAAAGATGACTTTGTGGGGGATTATAATGCGGGAAGATCTGGAGGTTATCCTCTCTCGGGTGATATTTCTTCGCTAGGTTTTATTTCTGGGGCTCAACATAGAGCAGCCGAACAACAGAAAACCAAATCCAACGAGCAATTAATATCTTTGCCTCAGTTTCAAGGTGTACATAGAGGGGGTTATTCTTACTCCAATAAGCACACTGAACCTACTAAAGAATCATTGGCGACATATGGCTTTAATGGATTCTTTAAGGGAATCTTTGTAACATTTGGCATTGCGCTATTTTTTCGCCATTTATATCGTTAATTTTAGTGACATTGCACAATGTCGATATGATTTGGTATGGAATTCTTCCTGATACTGAAGTTGAGCGCAATAGGCCGAAAATTTTTTCATTATACCACACCCAACCCAGTTACGAGCACTCGGTTTTAAGTGGTAGAATTCGTATTACAAAGGATTTTATAAGGGATCGTGATGAATACAATAGAAGAAAACTCTCTAGTTTTGAGGAATCTTTTAAAAAGATTAGGGAATATGAGATTCAGTATGGCCCTGCTCCTACTCATCCTCCGCAGTTTGAATTTGTAAGGTTCGAAATATTTAGGTGGTGCCGAAATTTCTACTTTTATTCAATTGTAGTTCCACTCGCGCTAGTTTGTGTTTCGATAGCATTGATAATAGTAGTATTTATAAAACTGGCCGGCTTCCTCAATCGGTTATTATACAGCACTATCTTCTCAATTGTTTTTTTTGTTGATCCAGACATTAAATTAGTTAACTGGCTTTATTATTTTTCGCTGATATTCATCTACGTTTTTTGGGGTGTATTGTATTACAGGCTCAGATGGAAGATCGTAAGTTTTTTACTGACTAAAAAATTGCTCCTCGTTCCTAATCATTTAATGATAAAGGAGCAGGATAATTTAGCGTTGGGATATGGCTCCACATTGATAATGTCTATATGGTTTTGGCCATTATTAATGATATTGGAATTGATGGGAACTGTGCGCTGCTTTACAATTAGAGAAATACCTAGACCAAAGAAATTACCAGGACTAAGGTTAATCAGATTCGTCTTTCCTTTGTTATTGTTTCCTGGTGTGTTTTGTTTATTATTTGCTCTAACCTATCAAATCTTAGAATTGCAGGGCTCTTTTCATGAACCAGCTACCGGTGGATATGCATGGCTAAAATTTTATTTTACTCCCGTACTGTATCTTATTTACCCTCTTTCATGGTTCCTTGAATATTCACGAGGTCTTGTATTGAGTTATACCACAATAGCTTCCAAAGAGTGGTCTCTTTTTGTGATCTTCACTCTGCTTTACGGATTATTCACTTGTTTTTCTTATCGCAAACTTAGAATGAAGCGTATGAAATATCATGATAGCAGTTCTAGGATTAATGACTTGCTTGATAGTTTAATATGGCCATTAATTCAGCTGTTGAAACTCCTTAAAGAATATTTTGAATATTTATTTTTTCCTCTTGTTTATCTATACATCGGTGTCTTTTTTGTAGTTGGTGCATTGTACTCAACTGGGTATTACTAATCTGGATTCTGGCCGTCAGTTTTTT
This sequence comes from Oligoflexia bacterium, assembly GCA_035327825.1. Lineage (GTDB taxonomy): Bacteria > Bdellovibrionota_C > UBA2361 > SZUA-149 > DAOLCO01 > DAOLCO01. The sequence continues at coordinate 109,872 of DAOLCO010000004.1, forward strand.
TACGGATAAACGTAAACAGAGCAACACTTATTTGTAGCTCTGTTTTTCTAAACACATTAGTACATTGCCAAACTTAAAATGAAGAACTAGATAGTGAACGTTATTAGAATTTCCGTTTAATTAGGTTATTTTTGGACGTTCATATATTCTGTCCACAAAAAGGCAAAGTGCTCGCCTCAACTCGTCGGAGTTCATTGAAGTCCGACTCGAATGCCAATTTAATTTTATTAACAACCTGCTAATTGCCGAGGGATTTGTGAATACGTGTTTAGTTTCTAAGGTTAGTTCACGCCTCAGCAATTCTCTCCCCCCTTTGTTTGACCTCATAGACTAACCAAATTTTTAATATCATTGAAAGCCTCAGAAATTATTTACGATAATGATTGGATAATCAAATGTAAAAGCGTGAATTTCATGAGCTATCCACCTCGAATAGAAACGACAGAGTATGCATCATTTAACACTATAAGGTGTAAGCACTCCAGGTTGTGGTTTGTAAATAATGAGAAGCTGGAAGAGAGTATACTGGCGTATACGGCGAAATATGTCAGTACTTATAAGGTTGTACTTTATGCTCTTGCAATAGAAGGGAACCATATACATGATTTGTCTGAGTTTCCTGCCTTAAACAGATCAGATTTTATGAGGGATAGGAACTCTGTGATAGGCAAGCTGGTGCCTAAATACAATTTAAAGCATGATGGTGGTGGAACATTTGAGAGGAGATATAGTGCGGAATTAGTTCCGAAGCATGTAGATGACATAGAGGACAGATTTTTTTATACGGTTCTGCAACCAATTCAGGATGGCCTTGTGCAAAGGTTATCAGATTATCCCCTGTATAACTGTTTTCATGATGCGATCTGGGGCCTAAAGAGGAAGTTCAAGGTAACAGACTGGACGAATTACAATAGGGCCAGGAGATCAAATCCAGGGATAGCCATTAAGTTGTTTCAGACGGAGTATGTTTTAGAGTATGAGAGGATCCCTGGATATGAGCACCTAAGTCAGAGGCAGTATGCCCTACTGATGCAGAAGAAGTATGAAGAGCGCAGGATCAGGATAGTAGAGAAGAGGCTATCAGGTGGGAAGGGGTTTTTGGGGCCCGAAAGATTAAAACAGATATTGTCTGGTTCTATACCTAGTACTACTAAAAAATCAGAGAGATATAGTTATAGGCCAAGGGTGCTTTCGGTATGTCCTGAAAGAAGGGGTATGGGGAAAGAGTTTTATTTTTCTAATTATGAAATGTTTAAGTATGCTTCGGATAAATTCAGGAAAGGAGACCTTTTGTTTGAGTTTCCAAGTGGGATGTATCGACCATCATGCAGACCTCCACCTGTAATGACCCTGATTACAGCCTAAAGACAGAAAGAAAACAGAAAATGCAAAATGCATTTTCTGTACCTCTGTCCAAAACTCACTTTTTGATCCATTTCGGACTATTCCAAACTTCAAAACAAGAAAGTGTCCCCTTTCTATTCTCTTAAATATGTCAACTTTAAATCAGTTTAACTGATTTGCATAACGCAATTCATGCCTTCTCGGTCAGTCTCTGAGAATATAAAAAAAGAATATAAAAAAAGGAGGAAGATTAAATTCTTTTCTTTAAATAAGCCCAGTGGTCTAGATAAATTTTTAGATGAGTTTTAGCTTTCGCTTCTACTAAATCATTAAGAAATGTCTCAAGTCTTCCCTCTTCCTGTCTGTATTCTACTTCAGAAAACAAACCGGAAAAGAATGCCATTCTTAGCCATACCAGATATGTGGTAATGGCATCCCACTCATTATAATTTACAATTTCACGAATTTTTCCAGCTTTCCAAAGCTCAAAAACCTCCTGACCGTCAACTCCTATCTTACCAGGGATACCACAAGCAACAGCCAATTGATGTAGGGAGGGATTACCCTTCCCCCACACTCCCAGAATTGCCCTGATATCAATATGAGCCTCACTCGATCGGGAAAAATAATCAAGACCCTCCCAAGGCTTATTTGGCCGTTTTGAGAACTGAGGAGCAGTTACTCCCGTAGCAAGACCACGTTGAAGCAAAATCGGCAAATCAGAGTCAAAGGAATTAAAACCAACAAGCTGGGGCTTCTTCTTTCCTACCCCACTTAGAAATCGCTCAATCAAACCTCTTTCATCAAGTGGTTCATTCGAAAGTGGAAGTGAATGAAGCTCTAACTGAACATCCCCGGAAGATCCGGCAGTTCTTGACAAAACAGCAACAGAAACTACTCGACTGAGAATAAGCTTAAGAAACGGGCGAGGGTCTTCTTCAGTCGCTCCTCCCTCTTTCCACATATGCTCAATAACCTCATCATCGCTTAATGAGTCTGAAAGATCATAAATCATTCGCCCGCTTTTTACATCCGGAACCCATTCGCAATCAAAGGCCCATACTGAAGAAGGAACAGATTTGATCATTTAAAAATTCCTTATTTTAAAACAGCTTTTCTAAGTCTTATGCTCTTTGGAGTGACCTCCATTAATTCATCATCACGAATAAACTCCATAGCAGCTTCAAGAGTAAGTGGAAGTACAGGAGTAAGTTGTATATTTTCATCCTTTCCGGATGCACGCATATTGCTCAATTTTTTTTCCTTTGATGCATTTACATGAAGATCATTATCCCGATTATGTTCTCCAACTATCATTCCCTTGTATAACTTCTCTCCAGGGGCAACAAATAGCCTCCCCCTTGGCTCCAGATGATATAAGGCATAAGCAATTGCATCGCCTTCTCGATCAGCAACAAGTGATCCAGTCTTTCTTGATATAAAATCTCCTCTGTACGGCTCATAACCTTCAAGTAAGGAATTCATGATTCCCGTTCCTCGAGTATCAGTAAGGAATTCACTTCTGTAACCAATCAGACCACGAGAAGGAATGCTGTACTCTACACGTACTCTTCCACTTCCATGATTAACAAGATTAGTCATTTTGCCCTTTCTATGAGCTAACTTTTCAGTAACCAGCCCAAGATATGCTTCATCACAATCAACAAATAAATGTTCTATTGGCTCAAGCAATGTCTCTCCTTCTGTCTTGAAAAGAATCTTCGGACGACCAACAGTAAGCTCGTAACCTTCACGGCGCATTTGTTCAATTAAAATGGCCATTTGGAACTCACCTCTGCCTTTCACTACAAAAACATCATTTACTCTATCATCTTCAACTCTAATTGCTACATTGTGTAAGGCTTCTTTCTGAAGCCGATCCCATATTCTTCGAGACTGTACAAATTCGCCTTCTCGACCAGCAAAAGGTGAAGTATTTGCTGATATTGAAACAGAAATAGTTGGCTCATCAACTGCGATTCTTGGAAGTGCTTTCGGATCTTCCTTATTACAAATTGTATCTCCAATCTGAATTTCATCAGAGCCAGCAAGAATAACAATTTCTCCAGGTAGGGCCTCTTCAACCTGTTCAAAACCTAGCCCCTGATAAACTTGAATTGCCGAAACCTTAACAGGATATTGAGCTCCTCCATCCCCAATTCTAACAAGGTTGGAGCCCTTTTTTACTTTTCCGTGAACAATTCTGCCAATACTTAATCGTCCAAGATAATCCGAATATCCTATATTGGTAACAAGAATCTGAAGAGGTTCCTCATCGTTATATTGGGGGGGAGGAAGAGTTTCAACAATAGTATCAAACAGGGGAGAGAGATCTGTACCTACTCCATGAAGTTCCCTTTTGGCCATTCCATCTCTTGCAATTGCATAAAGTACAGGAAATTCTATCTGGTTCTCATCTGCATCAAGGTCGATAAAAAGGTCATATACATCATTTAACACTTCCTCAGGACGAGCATCCTGGCGATCAATCTTGTTTATAAGAAGTATTATAGGAAGATGGGCATCAAGAGCCTTTTTTAATACAAAGCGAGTTTGAGGAAGCGGGCCCTCTGAAGAGTCTACCAGAAGAATAGCGCCATCAACCATTTTCAAAGCTCTTTCAACTTCACCTCCAAAATCAGCGTGACCCGGTGTATCAAGAATATTTATTTTTACATCCTTCCACCAGACAGAACAATTCTTTGCGGCAATTGTAATACCCCTTTCTCGTTCAAGATCCATTGAATCCATAACACGATCCTGGCCTGACTGTGAGGATTTTAATGTAGCCCCCTGTCTCAGCATATAATCTACCAAAGTAGTTTTACCGTGATCAACGTGAGCAATAATTGCGATATTTCTGATATAAGGGTTAACTTGTTTTGCCATTTGTCTTTAATATTTTACTTTTTTGTTAGCACTAATTTAGAAATTTTTTACGGAGTTATTTTTTTGACTTTTAATCGTCATTATTCACATAATGTGTGTTGTCTTTTGGCACTTGTAATGGTGATTTTTTAAATATTGCCTCAAATCTGCCAACCAGACTACTTGGCAAAAAAGCTCCAATTAGGACAAGCCCTGCAAGAATAAAAATCAGACTTAAGGTAAATATGATAAAGTAGATCATTCGAATTGTAAGCCAGGGCCCGACCTATGTAAGTTAATTTTTGAGGCGAACAGTACCTAATTATCAAAAATACGTCGAGGGGTTCAATGTAAAATGCCAAAAGAAAATGAAATTATCTTCGGATTTAATGATTCTAAGCGATGTTTTACCCTTTTTACTGAATTAATTGTCCCTCATTCCAGAGAAAAAGTTTTCCCATTCTTTGCTTCAGCTGAAAATTTGGAGCATTTAACCCCTGATTTCCTTAATTTTAGAATTTTGAGCATTCTTCCAATAGAGATGAATGAAGGTACACTAATCGATTACAAAATATCCCTTCATCATATCCCAATTAAATGGAGAACGCGTATAAGTTCTTGGAAACCACCTTTTATGTTTATCGATGAACAAATAAATGGCCCCTACCTCTACTGGCTACATGAGCACCATTTTGAGGAAATTGATCAAGCCTGTAGAATAATTGATAAAGTGTACTATAGGGTATTTGGTGGAAAAATTATTAATAATTTGTTCATTAAAGGAGAGCTCAATAAAATTTTTACCTATAGAAGAAAAAAAATGACTGAAATTTTTTACTGATTGGACAAATAATATAACTGTTGTATTATCAAGATTCCAAAATTATAACATTAACTATAAATTTTTTCAGGAGATTAAAATGGGCAAAGGTGATACAAAAACAGCTAAGGGAAAGAGATTTGCTGGTAGCTTTGGAAACTCGCGTCCCAAGCTAAAAAACAAGAAAAAAACAGTTAAGAAAACTAAGTAATTTCCTTAGTACAAGTAACCGAGTGTTTGCTTTAGTCTTCAATTTAACACTATCGTGCGAGCTCCCACAGATTGTTGGGAGCTTATAATCAATGGGCAATTAGTAAAATCAGCCTAATTCTTGTTTGCTAACTCTTTATCTTCCTCATAACTTTTGACATTAGATTGATCATTGCCTGAGAGCGCACCTCGCCTTTTTAAGAAGAGAACCGGGCCACTTGCTATGTAAGCAAGCATCACTCCAAATAAGGCAACCCTGTCAAAAAGCCATAATGTAGCTACCAAAAATGAAAAACCTAGTAACAGCTTTCTATTGTCACCTTCTTTCACACTTAGGCGCTTAAAGCTGGTAAATTTGAATGTACTGACCATCAAGCCTGAAAGTAAAGTAACAAAAATCAAAACCAGAACTGCAAGAAAGTTACTTTCACCAACCACAGGGAAAGCATAGGCTAGAGAGGCAAGTCCTGCAGCCGCTGCGGGAACTGGCAAACCCTCAAAATAAGTCTTTGGCTCTAGTGTTGTTCTTATATTAAAGCGAGCAAGTCGGGTTGCGGCAGCAGCAACAAACAAAAATACAGCAAGAACTCCAAGATCGCCAAGACGTTCCCTGAATAACCAGTGCCAAATTAGAAGGGCAGGAGCCACTCCAAAGGCTACAAGATCACAAAGAGAGTCAAATTCTCGCCCAAATGGACTTGCGGCGTTAAGCTTCCTTGCAACTCGTCCATCAAGGCCATCAAATATTATTGCAATTGCAATATATTTAACTGCCATTTCGTAATTACCTTTAATAGTTGAGATCACAGAAAGAAAACCTGCAAAAAGCCCGGTTACAGTTATCAGACAGGGAAGCACAAAGGCCCTTGCCTGAAGACGTTCCGAAAGTATTACTCGTGGCATAGACAGTTACCTGAAGGATTTAGCTATTTTTTATTACTGGTTTTGTAGTTAGCAATAACTTATAATATAGAAATTAATCACACTACCAAATGCCGGAACAAACCAAAATTGATATTAAATGACAATAGAGACAAAAATTATATACCTAATCAACAATAATCATTATAATTTTACACATTCGACTTGATTAAAATTTGTAAAAAGACTAGGTAGCTAATCTTGAAGCTGAATCTTGGCTTATTTGGTGTTAATTTGTTTTGCTAAAAACTCCTGACTGAGAAACTTTATATGGCTCGAATTACTATTGAAGATTGCTTGAACGAAGAAACTAATAGATTTACCTTGGTCAGACTGGCTTCCAGAAGGGCCAAACAAATAATTATGGGAGCAAAGCCTGTAACAGATACCAAAGGAAACAGGCCTGTAGTAAGTGCTCTACGTGAGATCGCTGCTGGAAAAGTTCGCTTTTGCAAAGCAGGATCAGCAGGATTGAATAACAACTCACCTTCAGAAATTGATGACCAACACGATGAAAATAAAACTTCTTTTGAAAAGAAGATTTCCGACTCAATCAATGGGGATTTATTGGCAAGCTAGTATTAGCTTCCTAGCTTAGATTTTAAAGCACCCTGTCAAATTAACGAGAAACGTGTCTGCTTAAGTTTTCGTTATATTTTCTGATGCGTCACTGCACTTTAAATCGTCTAACCAATTAGACTTTCTTCCATAGTCAGGGTTTAGTCCAATAAACTAATAATATATTATGTTTATTGAATACCTGATTGTCAGTAAGATGTTAGATTGTCTCACTATTCGCTGTTGGAATTAACAAATTAATATTATACCTACATTTGGAACTTCAGGACTTAATAGCCAACTACCAAAGCTATGCTCAAACAAAGGATGTGGAACTTATCCGCAAGGCACATGCATTTGCCGTAGAGCATCATAAGGGACAGACCAGAGTATCAGGTGAGCCTTATATCAGTCATTTACGTGAGGTTGCACTCCTTGCAACCAAACTCAAACTAGACCAGGAATCTATAGCAACAGCCTTACTTCATGACACTGTAGAAGATACTGATGTGACTCTTGATAACATTACTGCCACCTTTGGCAAGGAAGTCGCTGATCTTGTTGATGGAGTAACAAAACTTAATCAGGTTAAATTCACTTCCAGGGAAGAGGCACAGGCAGAAAACTTCAGAAAAATGTTACTTGCGATGGCAAAAGACATGCGAGTACTTCTTCTCAAGTTATGTGACAGAACCCACAATATGCGAAGTCTTGAATTTCTCAGTGAAGCAAGAAGAGAACGGATAGCTCAGGAAACACTTGATATTTATGCGCCTCTTGCACATCGCTTGGGTATATACTGGATGAAGTCTGAACTTGAAGACCTTTGTCTAAGATTCCTTCATCCGGCAATTTATCAAAATATAAAAGAAAAAGTCGCATCTTCAAAGAAAGAAAGAGAAGTCTATATTACAGAAGTCGTTAGTTTACTTAACAATGAACTAAAACAAAATAAAATTGAAACACAAGTATCAGGTCGCCCAAAACATTTTTATTCTATTTATCAGAAAATGGAGAGAAACAATCTTGAGTTTGATGAAATTTATGATCTGATAGCGTTCCGTATTCTCACCGGATCAACAATGGATTGTTACGCTGCTCTTGGTGTTGTTCATGCAGCATGGAAACCTGTTCCAGGCAGATTCAAAGACTATATAGCAATGCCCAAGCCAAATGGTTATCAGTCCCTTCACACTACGGTTATTGGGCCAAGAGCACACAGAATAGAAATACAGATCAGATCCACTGAAATGCACGAAATTGCCGAAAGAGGGATTGCTGCTCACTGGGCGTACAAGGAGGGCACTCCTCAAATTTCCGACAAAAAAAAACAACTTCAGCTTTCATGGCTTCACAACCTTGTTGAAACAGAGAAAGATCTTAAAGATCCTCATGAGTTTTTGTCTTCAGTTAAAGACGACCTTTTTCCTGAAGAGGTGTTTGTATTCTCACCAAAAGGTGATCTGGTATCACTTCCACGAGGCGCAGGTCCTATTGATTTTGCCTATTACGTACATACTGACATAGGTCAAAAATGTGTTGGAGCTCGTGTTAATGGTCAACATGTTCCACTGGCATACAAACTTAGAAATGGTGACACAGTAGAGGTTCTTACTTCTGAAAATCAACGCCCCAGCAAGGATTGGTTAAATCTAGTTATAACAACCAAGGCCAAACAGCGTATTAGAAGCTATATTCGTAGCGAAGAGAGAGCTCGCTCTGTAGTTGTTGGAAAAGAAACACTTGCCAAGGATCTCAAAAAAATCAAAAGGTCTCTGGCCTCTGTGACCAAAGATCACTCACTGGAAAAAGTTGCTTCTGAATTGGGACTTAAAGACCTGGAAACTCTTTTTGCTGAAATTGGATATGGAAAACTTTCATGCAAGACAGTTCTAACTAAACTCGCTCCAGATATAAAAAATCTCGATGAACAGCTTGGTAAAGAAGAATCAATGCTTAAAAAGATTTTTCAAAAAGCAGCTCGAGCTCTTAAAGACAGTTCCGGAGTTACTGTACAAGGGATGGATGACCTTGTGTTCAAGTTTGCTAAATGCTGCCAACCCTTACCAGGTGAAAAACTTGTTGGATTCATTTCAAGAGGCAGAGGGGTGGTAGTGCACTCAAGAAACTGCTCTCAGGCATTGTCATTCGACCCTCATAGACTAATAGATGTTAACTGGGATGAGAAAATAAAAACGACCAGGAATATTCAAATCGGAATTCTGTGTCAGGATAAAATTGGAGTCCTTGCTGCGCTTACACAGACTATTTCATCTCTTGGAGCTAATATTTCATCTGCTCACACATCACCCAAACCAAATGGTCAATCACTATGTGTTTTTCAGGTTCACGTAGAGAACTCAGCACAACTTCAGCATATCATAAGACATCTTGAAAAAGTTGATGGCGTAATAAAAGTAAGCAGGGATTCATTTCAGGATTAACAGTTTATACAACCCAGAAATCTAAGTTGATCATCAATAACTTTTGCCCAATTTTGATTTGCTTTTGGACTTGCCGGACTTGGATGCAAAATATCACCAATAACAAGTCCTTTTGAAAGTTCCTCTTGAAGGGCAATCATGGCACGCTTCATTGCGAATTTTCCAACACCAATAACAAACTTTGGCTTAAGAATCGAAACAAGAGACCTTAGAGCTTCATCACAAGGGAAATAGAGGAGAGAGATTTCCTCTTTTGTAAGCTTGTCTGGTGTTCGGTTTGCTCCAGTTGATTCCATAAAGACAAGAGGACAATAATTCCAAACGAAAAAATCCTTGAAAAAATTCTCTGGTTCTCCGAATTTGTCTTTTGCCCAACCCCAAAGACGAGAACCACTAACTTCTCTTCTGGTACAAAAAAAACCGCTGACTGGTCTCTTGGGATGCTCAACAGGTGGCTTTGATACTGGCATATTTATACCCATCCACTCTTTTACCATTACAACATCCCCAAAAGGTATACCTGTCTGAGCCATTCCAAATGGTCCAGGATTCATTCCAAGAAAGAGCACTTTAGCTTCTTCACAAAAAAATCTTTTTACATATTCTTCTATTGGTGCTCGTGCGTATACTAAGGGATTATAAATTGTAAGAGATAGATCCTGAGGCTTGAAAGTATTTACTGACGATGCGAGATTATCAATCACATTCATTACCTGATTTGCGATCCGATACTCTTGATAAGAATCTCTATCAACATTAAATTCTATAGAACTATCTATTTTCTGAAAATTGGATTGAATCATCGAATCAACCTTTTGATTCTTTCTTGATTTTAAGAAATGCCGCAGTGATCTCGGCTCTTCTTTTTTGTGCCAGCTCAACTATTTCTTCAGCAAAATTCCCTTCGATCAGACGCTCAACATCATACTGATCAAGTAAATCCTCGTAACGAAGCTGAACTTCCTTAAAGGAAACGCCTGGAGAAAGGGATAGTACAGCGTAAGAGGCCATATCATCCGGAAGGGAGTATCTGCTTTTAATTTCATTATACTTTTCAGTTGATACCCCAAGAGCCTTACATGCAGACTCAAGGTAACCAAGCTCTTCTGGAGCAAGCACTTCATCAGCTAGAGAAGCCCGATATAAAAGATCAATAAGCCATTCATACATTTTTGGCTTGTCTCTTAATGCTACCTTGTAGCGCCTCGCATATTCTTCAAAGTCAGTCTTAGATTTTCTTGCAAGATTAAATACTTTTGTAACAAATTCTCTCCGGCTTTCATTAAGTTTAAGAGTTTGGCGCATCAGGTTATCAATAAGCTGAATCTCTTTCTGGCTTATTTCTCCATCACTTGAGACGAATTTAGCAAGCATTGCAAAAGTACAGATGTAAATTTCTCTTTGCTGAATTCCCTCCGGATTCTGAGAAAATGGACCCCAACCTATTTGAAGATCTATTTCTTTCATTTCTGTAACAGCCTGGTTAAATTATGTTCTATTGACAATTTGGAACTAAAAAGCAGATACTTGAAACCCTAACAAGCATAATGGAAAATATCCAGCGTTTAATGTTTGCCAATTTAATATAAAATTAGGGTTAATAAATTATGAGGGTCTTCATGGATCGTTTTTTTCACCTTAAATTCCCCTTACATTTAGTAGTTCTTTTGCAGTTTCTTACTTTGTTGTTTTTTGCTTTAGAAAGTTCCGCTGCCTATGCTCAGGCCGAGAAGCAGGCTATGGATGCATTTCAGGCTGCTGTAACAGCAGAAAAACCAGCTGCTCCTGCATGCCCATGTCCAGATGAGAAAGAAAAAAAATCTGATGACTGGGAGCTTGGATTATCATTTGGTTTTAATATGAGTAAGGGAAATGCTGATACCAGACTTCTTGCTGCTGGAATAAACGCTAACCGCGAGAAAGACAACAACATATACAAGCTCGTTTTCAGTGGAGCTGAAGGTGAACAAGAAAGTGTTACTAATCAAAGATTTGTCCGTGGAGATGCTTCTTATGATCGACTTGTAACTGAGCGTACCTATCTCGGTATTGGTACAACCTTTTTATCAGATGATATAGCAGATGTAGACTACAGAACAATCAGTAACCTTTCTGCTGGTTACTTCCTTCTTAAGGATGATGATTTAAAGTTCTCGATTGAAACTGGACCTGCTTATGTTTTTGAAAAGCAGGGCGGTGTAAAGGACAACTTTTTTGCATGGAGATTTGGAAATGATTTTTCCTGGCAATTTAGTGAATCAGGCAAAATCTTTCAGAGAGCAGCTTTTCTTCTAAACACTGATGACACAAATGATTATCTTTTAATTGCAAAAGCCGGAGTTGAAGCTGCTTTAAATAGCTGGTTGAGTCTTGTATTTGCCATAGAGGATCGTTTCGACAATTCCCCTGCCCCTACGGCCAAAAAGAATGACGTGCTTATAACATCTTCTCTTAAGGTATCCTTCTAGCCTGAATTTATTTAATTGAATATTGTAATAAAAAACTTCCCTGACTTCTAAGGGAGACGCAGGGAAGTTAATTCAAAGAATTCTATACGCTAAACAGAACTGCTAATAGCGGCACTCCTGCCAGAAAGAACAGCAAGCCTCCTAGTCCCAAACCAAATACTATTTGCATTGATTTTTTTTCCTGATCTTGAGCTTTTAGCATAAAACGTCCCCCAAAATGAGATAAACCACAAGGTACAAAACCGTCCTCAGACCAGAAGTAACGACATAAACCTTCTTTAACTTTACAATATGTCGTAGGAATGACTAATTTTTGTAAAAATTATGTTAATTTGAGAAAATCTCATAGAATCTCGATGGATAAATAAATATACAGACTATCTGTTGACTACCTCTACTTTCTTAGATAGTCTCCGGCCTCTCCTGGATTCACTATAGATACTAATCGCTTAGTAGCTTTGAGTCTCTTTGGATATTAGATAGCTTACAATAATCAAGCTGGTTATTAGAATTATAGGGGCGTTTAGCTCAGCTGGTAGAGCATCAGCCTTACAAGCCGGAGGTCATAGGTTCGAGTCCTATAGCGCCCACCAATTTCGATAATTTAGGTTTTTAGTGACAATTTTGCGGGGCGGTAGTTCAGCTGGTTAGAACGCCGGCCTGTCACGTCGGAGGTCGCGGGTTCGAGTCCCGTCCGCCCCGCCATTACTCTTGCTATATTCAGGCTAAGACAGGCCGGCGCCGGCATGTCACGTCGGAGGTCGATTGCGTGTATCTGCCAAGATACACTGCAAGCGAGAGCGATAAATCGAAAACTGCGATTCGATGAGCAGTTTTTCCTCAGATAGGGTTCGAGTCCCGTCCGCCCCGCCATTACTCTTGCTATATTCAGGCCAAGACAGGCCGGCGCCGGCATGTCACGTCGGAGGTCGATTGCGTGTATCTGCCAA
>DAOLCO010000004.1:122554-154708 GCA_035327825.1 Oligoflexia bacterium
GCAAGCGAGAGCGATAAATCGAAAACTGCGATTCGATGAGCAGTTTTTCCTCAGACAGGGTTCGAGTCCCGTCCGCCCCGCCATTCGTATTTTCATATTTTATCTACACCAACTATAATCCCCTTTCTCCAATTCCAATCCAAATTCAGATACAAAAATACCTAACCACAAGAAATTGCAATAAAATTAATTCAGAAAAATATTATTGCTACATTAAAATTGACAATAAACATTCTTGTGATAGAAAAATTCAAGTTAATGTTTTTTCAAGGTTTTAGGGAGAAAAATCGTGATTAGCAAAAGTAACGGATCTTCAGGTTCTGCGTGGAGTTACTTAATCTGGCTGATGCCTTTTGTAGCTGTCATCCTTGCATATAACTACTTTGATTTTCTTAGAAAGTCTGAATGGGTGCATAAAAAAGGGGACATGGATTTCATGCTGATGACTCTAATTATTGCTGTGATTTTTATTTTGCCCATTGCAAAATTAATCTTTGTGAAATCCATAGAGCATAACATTTCTCCTCCCATAGTAACTTTTTTGGGACTGGGACTGCTCTTTTTCTGGAAACTAACGCAGCATTGGATGATTTTTCTATCAGGTGTTGACCGCAATGAAGTGAGCGATCCTGCTTTTGGTTTTAGTATTTTAACAGCATTTACAGTGCTTGTTCCAATGTTCATGCTTTCGCCGGTTATCCTGCTTGAGTTTCTAAGAAGAAAGTACATAAAAGAAAAATTGATCAATTGAGAATTTCAGAAGGTTGTTTAATTCTTATACCGGACTTGAAAATCAAGATTTCAAGTCCTTTTTTATATTTTAAAATATTTTTCATCCAGCATTAATAGTAATTTGTATTTCTTAAGAAATAAATACTTGTTATATTAATTTCTTACAAATTCAATTATTCCTTTAATGGAAATACATGAACAGAATCATTTCCAAAATATTATATAAAATATCATTCGGCATTTTATTTATATCATTTCTTGATAACCATTTACTCGCATGTGAGGTCTTGCTTGATAATGCGAACTTAAATACAGAGACCAAAGAGTATATAATTCCTGTTTGGGTTAATATTAATCAATATTGTGTGGTTCTGGATCAAGTGGAGACAAAATCCAAATTGTGGCAAGGCATGGAAAAGATTTACATTAAAAAAGAGGACAAATTTGGAAAATTTTATCGAAACTACAAAACTTCTGGTGAAAAAATAATAAAGGATCAGTACATCTACAAAGCAAGATCAATTGAGGGAACAGAAAAAATAAGTTTTATATCAAGCTATTATTCAGAAACTGCTAAATACAATAAAGTAATTTTTGAGATCATTATCAGAAAACCCGAATAGCTTCCCTGGTCAACACTTCAATTGCCACATTGAATTAGGCATGATCTCTAATAAATTTAAGGCCCCTAAATTTATTAGATAATATCACTAATTTTTAAGCTGTTTTTCAATTCACTTCTTTTCTAGCTTAATTCAAGATTTTCCTAAGACTAGTCGATAATATCTGTCGAGGTGTGGTTAGCGGTATTGGTGATAAACACTAATAAATGGTGATGGTTATGTCTCAGGAACAAGAGAGAAATAAAACTCTGGTATTGGTTTTCCCTCCCCTCACAATGCCAACATCCCCTCCTCTTGGAGCGGCTATGCTAAAAGGATACATTGAACGTGAGCTTCCAGAGTGGAGTGTCAAGGTACTGGATCTCAACATCTGGGCATTTGATTTTTTATTTGAAAAAGTTGCTCAGGGCGGATTTCTTCCCGAAGAAAAATTCCCGGAAGGACTTTTTTCAGAAATAACATTAAAGCGGGCAGCTGAGGTTTTCAAAGGAAAGTACCATGATGAATTCTATAATCGACCTGATCTTTATGGTCATTATGCAGACTTTTTTCTGAGATTCACAGAATTCTTCACACAACAACTGGCAGGAATGGCCGAATATTGCGATCAGAATAATCAAATTCCGTATTTTTTTGAAAGATGCCTGGAGATAATCATGAATGAAAAGCCAGACTGCATTGGCATTTCAATGATTTTTTCTCAACAGCTTCCAATTGGGAAAACCATTGGTCGGCTTCTAAGGCAGAATTATAAAAAAAAAGTTCTATTTGGTGGAAGTATATTTTCAGACCATGCAGCAAGTTTTATAAAAATGTACCCTGAGGCTGCGGATGTGATTGTTGCAGGAGAAGGTGAAGATGCCCTTAAGCAATTACTTCAAGAGCTAGATTCCACAGAGATCAAGACCCCAGGAGCAGTTTATTTGAAAGATGGAGAAGTGGTTAAAAATGAAGGTTCTTTCAGGAAAGATATTGACAGTTTTGGTGCCCCAGACTTTAGTGATTGTAATCTTGAAAAATATTACTCTCCAGAACCAATAATACCTATTTTATTATCTCGTGGTTGTTATTGGAGACGCTGCACATTCTGTGTTCATTATCGCTCAGCAGGTCTCAGTTACAGAATGCACTCAATGGATTTTGTAATAGGAATGATAAAGAGCTTTGTTGATAAGGGGATTAGAAACTTCGCATTTATTGACGAAATGATTTCAGCAAAACACTTTGAGATACTGGCAAAAGCCATAAAAGAAGCTGAGCTTAATATTGCATACTATGCTCTTGCAAAACCAGTAAAACAATTTACACCAGAGCTTTTAAAAATGATGGCGGAATCAGGTTGTAAATATATGCTATGGGGGCTGGAAAGCGGAACTCAACGCATTCTTGATCTAATGGATAAAGGAACAAAAATACCCGAGGTATCCCAACTCCTGAAAGATGCTCATGATGCAGGAATTATTAATCATGTATATATGATATGTGGTTTCCCAACTGAAACCGAGTATGAGTATTCACAAACTTTAAAATTTCTGGACGACCATAAAGACTACATATATGCTGTTCATCGTAGTGTATTTTCACTTGAAAGAGAGGCTCCTATCTTTGATATGTCTGAAAAATTCGGAATTAAGAGAAAATGGCTGATTAGGGAAGACGGAATGGGTGGACGCTGGGGATATGAATGTGAAAATGGAATGACCGCAATTGAAGCACATAAAGCATTTATGAACTCACTTCCTTTTCTTAGGAATTTCAATCCATTTGCTCAGCGTCTTGGAAATTTCAGGGATCATGCTCTTTTTATATATGACAAGTCAAGAGCTCTTTTAAGGCCGGAAAGTAGAAACATACCAAAGATTATATATCCCCCACCGCCCGAAGAAACTCTTATTATCACAAATGGACTAATTTCTGATAGTTCAGGGAATGGGAACAAGGAAAAGACAAAGAAGAACTATGCTTTGCCTGTTGTAAGTTCAACAGACTGTGGAAACTAGCCCTGTTTTTATATTTTTGATATAGTCCAAATAACTAGTATAATGCTAAATTCTTCACTATAAATCGGTCTTAAAGAGACTTTAAAATTAAGATAAATGGATTTAGTTTTAGATAAATCACTATCGATCAAAAGAAAAAGTACCTACTTAGAAAGTCTTATCTTTCTTTCTGTATCGATCGCGATTCATTTATTTTTACTTTCCGGTTTTTTTTTAAAACTCATTGGACCTGGAGTTTTAATAAATAACCAGGAAAAACCAGTTGAGCTTGTAATAAAACTTGAAAAGGAATTATCTGCAGTTAAACCTCAAGATCCTGATACAAGCAAGATTCAGACATTTCCAGACTCAAAAATTGTAAGTCCTTCGGATATTGAAGAAAGCTCTATTATTCCTGATACCTCTCGCCTTTCGGACAAAAATACCAAGGTTAAGGAGGAGGCAATAAAAAGGGGCGTCGATATTGCAAAAGCTCCTAAGCCGCTTAAAAAAACTGAAACACAACAAAAAATCCACTCTCTAAACACGAATTCATCTCTTGATACTTCTTCCAGTTCCAGCATTATTAGCTCAAAAACTTCATTAAAAAATTTGTTTCTTGACAAGAATTTACCCATTATAAAACCCCCAGATCAGAATATTAGTGGTTCTGGTGAGTCAAATCCCGCTCCTGATGTTATTGATAATTCAACAGCAAGCTCTGAGGCCAGACTTCAGAGCTTTATTGGAATACCTGGGCGTTCAGATTATCTTCCAAATGTTGCTGATGGGGATATTACTTTATTAAATGCGAAAGCTGACAGATTCGCAGTATTTGTAAGAAGAGTTGCCCTTCAGGTGTTTTCATCATTAAGAACAAGCAATTGGGCAGATCAACTAGAGTTTCAGAAAAGCATGACTGTTGGAGATGTCACCATCATTGCTGAATTAGATCCGAAAGGAAATTTACTTTCAGCTAATGTCGTAGAAGGCAGTGGCATAGAGGCATTTGACCGTGCAATACTTGCTTCTGTAAAAAAAGGTGCCTGGGACAAGAATCCTCCTGCTGCTGCACTCGCAAAAAATGGTAACATAAGGTTCATCTTTAAATCCAGAGCACAAATCAGAAGAATTGATCAGGGCCGTTTTAGCCGTTGGATACTTCTCGCAACCGGCCTTGAATGAAAAATACCTTAAAAATATGAAAATACTTGTAGTAACGCGAAGCATTTGTCAGGAGCTGTATGAGTTATCAGGCTCACTACTTCGACCTTTAAACCTGACTCGCATTCCTTTAAGGGATACCGACGCTCTTGGATATTTTATAGAACTAAGCACACTGGATGCTGACTGGATAATTAACATTGATGAAGATGCATTTGTAACCTGTCCTGAACATATTACTTCACTTTTAAAATTTATGAATAATGAGGGTTATGATGTAGCAGGCATGCCAGATGGCGGAGTATTTCATCACCGTTTTCATAATCCTCTGGTTCCTAATGCCTTTTTTACAATTCACAGAATGGAGTTTCTTAAAAAAAATATAGAGGCCGGATTGTTTAATCCCCAAAGTATTAAAGGTCACATTCATCAAGCAGAATATGAAACAAAAACCCCTCATCATTTAATTCGTGGCAAGTACAGTTTTGATAATTTTGAACCGTACTATGATTATTTCTTTTGGTTACACAGGTATAATGCGAGATTTTTATATCTGGATGCCATACACTGGAACAGAGACCCAACTTCAACTGTTCTTCTAAGTCATGAAAAGAAACCTTTTCTTATTCACTGCTGGTATGCTAGAGCTTATGCGGAACAGCAGAAACGATTCCTTGATGCTTGGCAATTTGCAAAAGACATTCAGGAGCAAAGAAAAGACAAGTCCTCCTACAACATGCAGTAAACGAGCATTTTTCCCTAAAGCATTTAAACACAATGATTTTATTAAAGAAGCCATACTCTTGCACTTATATGTTTAATTTAGTAAAAACATTTAAAATTAGCGCCCATAGCTCAGCTGGATAGAGCAACTGACTTCTAATCAGTAGGTCGGACGTTCGAGTCGTCCTGGGCGCACTTACTTGACTAAATCAAGATAAAATACTCGGCTTAAAAATACTCGGTATAAAAATACTCGGTATAAATTGCCGCCCAAGGTAGTACTGCTCCAAAAAAGTAAGTCCCGGCAAGAACTCCTACCGACTTCATTACCCAGCTAACTCTCTTTCTCTGTATCCAGAGAAAATACAAAAGAAAAACGGCTGGCAGCTTAACCAACAACAAACCGGATAAAGGCCCCCAATTTTCAATCTGAAAGCGAACAATCGGATTAGCTTCGATAGCTGAACCAAAAATATATATACCCGAGTAAGTAAAAGCAAAATCAAGTATCTGAAACAGAAAGAGAGCAAGAAAAGGAAAACAAGAGCACGCGTCTGAATTGATAATCTGCTTTAAGTATCCAGAAGGTTTAATGCTCTGGAATTGAGCACGATAAATAACCTGATCATCAATTGATTTATATGTGTTTGAATAAGAAGTTTTCAGATTTGTCATCACCAGAGTTCCTTTGGGCAAAAGGTACACCCCTCGTAACTTGATTTTCCGTAATGGAAATCAAATGGGGTATGTGGCGATTTTTAATAACACATTAATTAACTAATGGAAAATCAGCATGTGTTAAGGATTTTGTGTGAATATGGATTTTTAATGTCCCTCAGAGAATATACTGAACGCAGTTTGGTTTTCCGTGTTTGCATAGACCCCCATAGGCGTTCAGTATATTGTGAGCCGGAGGCGAACCAGATACAAGTATACCTCTCGTTTAAATAGTCTGAGGGCCGTCAGGCCCTTCAAGAAAGGAAACATAATGGTTTTAGAGCTTTTCTTGACACCCTTCGGGTGACTGACATTCTGGGCGTTCAGTATATGATTATCCACTCGGCCTGAGCTCGTCGCAGGCTGGTTCGCCTCCGGCTCACATACCCCAATTTGATTTTCCATACGGAAAATCAAATCACGAGAGGTATATAAAAAGCTCTCGCTCTAACTCATCAACCAGATTCATAATACGCTTCTTAAGGTCAGATGCCATTTTAACAACCAGTTCACCGGCTTCCGATAGAGGAGGATCCTGCTGGGCCTGACTTCTTGATATCCAGTCACCTGTAGACTCAAGGTAATCCAGTCTAAGCACTATATCCTGAAGTTCTGAAACTTTATCAATTTGTCTCTGAGAATTCATAAGTTTGTTCTGGGTAAATTTAACTAGTCATCTTGAGATGCATAAAGTAGAAAACAGGATCATATTGATTTTTGTTTTTTTGATTAATTTTATATCTTTTGGAGATTATCATGCCTGCATGGAAAAGGAAGCCTTCATCAAAGACGCCATTATTTCAAATACTTTCCAAAGCTGCTGATGTTCGTAAATTTACAAATGACCATCCCGAACTTTCCATAGATGAAGCAATTAAATTAACCCGCTCAAAACAAAAAGTAAACCGTCGTGAATTTCTTAAATCATTTGCTGCCGCTGGTGCTCTGGCTGGGGCGACTCCCCTTTTCAGTGCATGCAGTTCTATTTACAAAGGAAATATTCATAGAAGATCAGATGCAAGAATTGTCATAATAGGAGCAGGAATGGCTGGCCTTAATTGCGCACGACATCTTGAAAAATCTGGTATTACTTCATCTATTTACGAGTCTTCAAAACGCAGTGGCGGGAGAATGTACAGCACCGATAATCTTATCGGAAAAGGTATTACTACAGAGATTGGTGGTGAGTTTATAGATTCCTCACATGAAGACATTCTGTCTATGGTTTTAGAATTTGGATTGGAATTAATTGATACTCACGATGACCCATTAAAGTCAGGGTTCTATTTTAATAATACAAGATACACTGAAGAAGATGCTATCAAGGCATTTATTCCTATTGCTGAAAAAATCGAAAAAGATTCTGCCTCTTTAGGAGATAATATAAATTATCAAAGTTTGAGCGACGCCAAAAAATTTGATGAAATGAACATTGCTGAATATCTTGACAAAATTGGCGCTAATGGCTGGATCAGATCACTTCTTGAAGTTGCCTATGTAACAGAATACGGACTTGATATTGAACAGCAATCAGCACTGAATCTTGTTCAACTTATAAGTACAGATACAGAAAACGGTTTCCATCTGTTTGGGGACAGTGATGAGAGGTTTAAAATTCGAGGAGGAAATGAATTACTGGTAAAAGCTATTGCAAAGGATATTTCATCTCCAATTCACCTTGAACATAGATTGGAATCGATTAGGATGAAATCAGGATATTATGAGCTGCACTTCAGCTCGCCTGGTAATAAGTGTATTGTAGTCCCTGCCGATATAGTTATATGCACAATGCCATTTTCTACATTACGTCTTGTAGATTTTAAATCACTTTCTCTTTCACCATTAAAACAAAAATGCATATCTGAGCTAGGATATGGAACAAATGCAAAACTTTTCTGTGGATACTCAAGGAGAATTTGGCGAGAATATGGACTAAACGGAAACACTCAGAGCGATGAGTCCTATCAACTTTTGTGGGACAACTCTCAACTTCAACCCGGCATTGAAGGAGGGCTCACATTTTACTCTGGAGGTCGGTCTGGGGTGGAAGTTGGCACAGATACTCCAAAATCACAGATAATGAAAATCCTGCCGGGAGTTGAAAAGACTTTTCCTGGATCGAGCAGTCTTATCAATAACATTTTTGAGCGCTTCCACTGGCCGAGCCATGCTCACACGCTTGGAAGCTATGCAGCATACCTACCTGGTCAGTGGACAACATTTGCTGGCTCAGAAATCCTCCCTGAAGGAAATCTTTTCTTTGCTGGCGAACATTGCAGTTATGAATTCCAAGGCTTTATGAATGGAGCCGCTGAAACTGGGAGAAAAGTAGCTGAAGTAATAACAGGGAAAACATCCCTTTAGATTGCACTTTAATTTACTGTGGGAATGATTATACCACAATAGCACTACACTCATATTTTTTGGTTAATTTAAATATATTCATGTCTCTCAGTACAAGTTTATTTGAATAATTTCATTTAAACACTTTAAAATAATCTATTAATATGCTAGGTGACTCACCAATTTTTGATTTTATCACTCTCCCAATATCGTAGTTTTGAGCTTAATAAATGCTCACTTCTTCGGTTGATTTAATTCGCTGGGGGAAATCACTGATCAAACTGCAGTATAAAATTATTACTTCTTAACTCTAAACTCAATTAAATTAAATATATGGCTGATCTAAATCTTTATCGAAATATTGGAATCTTTGCACACGTTGATGCAGGTAAAACAACTACCACAGAGAGGATACTGAGCCTGACTGGAAAAATCCACAAAATCGGGGAAGTTCATGATGGTGAAGCCACTACAGATTTCATGGATCAGGAAAGAGAACGAGGTATTACCATCCAGTCTGCAGCCGTTAGCTGTTTCTGGAATGATCATCGTTTTAACATTATTGATACTCCAGGACACGTAGATTTTACCATCGAAGTTTATAGAAGTCTTAAAGTTCTTGATGGAGGAATTGGTGTATTTTGTGGCTCAGGCGGAGTAGAGCCACAATCCGAAACAAACTGGAGATATGCCAATGATTCAAAAGTGGCACGACTGATTTTTGTCAATAAACTTGACAGGCTTGGAGCAGATTTTTACCGGGTTGTAAAACAAATTAAAGACGTTCTTGGAGCAAAACCTCTGGTTATGGTTCTCCCTATTGGGATTGAAGAAAATTTTACAGGAGTTGTTGATCTTTTAACAAGAAAAGCCTGGGTCTGGGACGGATCCGGTGATCCGATGAAATATACCATTCAGGACATGCCTGAAGAAATGAAAGATGAGGTAGAAAAATACCGTGAAGAGCTTATAGAAACTGCCCTTGAGCAGGATGATGAAGCAATGGGCGCTTATTTGGATGGTAATGAGCCTGATATTGATACTATTAAAAAATGTATCAGAAAGGGCACAATTAACCTTGATTTCTTCCCTACTTTTTGTGGTTCTGCTTTCAAGAATAAAGGTGTTCAACTTGTACTTAATGGAGTGGTAGATTATCTGCCAAACCCGACTGAAGTTAACCCTCAACCTGAAATGGATCTTGAGGGAAATCCTACTGGAGAGTTCGCAATAGTCGACCCTGAAAAGCCACTTAGAGCTCTTGCTTTCAAAATCATGGATGACCGATTTGGCGCACTTACTTTTCTTAGAATTTACTCAGGTAAAATTGATAAAGGTACAACTGTTATTAATACCTTTACTGGAAAAAAAGAACGTATCGGTCGCATAGTTGAAATGCAGGCAAACAATCGTATTGAACTTGATGCGGCCCAAGCCGGAGATATTGTTGCAGTACTTGGAATGAAAAATGTACAAACCGGGCATACACTAGCAGATCCAGATAAGCCGGGAACTCTTGAGCCTATGGTATTTCCTGAGCCGGTAATTTCAATTGCTGTAACTCCAAAGGACAAGGGTAACTCTGACAAACTTGGTACAGCACTTGGTAAAATGATCGCGGAAGATCCATCCTTTAGAGTTGAGACTGATCAAGAGACTGGCGAAACCATACTTAAAGGTATGGGAGAACTGCACCTTGATATCAAGATTGACATTCTTAAGCGGACACACGGAGTTGAATGTAACTTCGGCAAGCCTCAGGTTGCATATCGTGAGACGATCACCAAAAGAGTAGAAGATTCTTACACACACAAAAAACAAACTGGTGGATCCGGGCAATATGCAAAAATAGATTATATTATTGAACCAGGCGAAGCAGGATCAGGCTATTTCTTTGAATCTACGGTTGTTGGCGGGAAAGTGCCACGCGAATACTGGCCTGCCGTTGAGCATGGATTTAAAATCAGTATGGAACAGGGCGTCCTTGCTGGTTATCCATGCATTGATGTTAGAGTTAATCTGACTGATGGCGCATACCACGCGGTTGACTCATCAACTATGGCATTTGAAGCTGCCGCAAGAGCCGCTTATCGTGAAAGCTTACCAAAAGCCGGACCCCAAATAATTGAGCCAATTATGAAAGTTGATGTATTCACTCCAGAAGATCACATTGGGGATGTCATAGGTGATCTTAATAGACGAAGAGGAGTAATAAAATCACAGGAAACTGGTGTAACAGGTGCAAGGGTCAAGGCATCAGTGCCACTTTCTGAAATGTTCGGATACATTGGTGATCTTAGAACAATGACTTCAGGAAGAGGTCAATTTTCCATGGAATTCGAGTGTTATCAACCTTGTCCAAATAACATTGCAGAGATGGTAATAAAGGAAGCCGCTGAAAGAAAAGCAGCAAAGTCAAAGTAGTAGCTTCCAAGGCAATTAAAAGTAACTAAAGCTAATCAAGACTTAAGCTATATTCTTAGAAGCCTTAGTATGTTCTGTGAAAGGTCTTTATTGGTCATAGCCATTAAAGATGCTCCAGTCTGTTGCTTGATATTATTTGCAATCAAATTTGAGCTCTCTTTTGCATAATCAGCATCTACTAACTGTGACCTTGCACTCTCGTTTGCTAGTCGCTGTGACTGAATATTTTCAAATGCCACCGTAAGGCGACTGGTGGAAGCACCAACTTCAGCTTTTCCAGAAGCAAGAGTGGCGGTAGGCTGTTTTGGTCCTTTCATCCCCTGCTCTTCTCCGGCCCTCCTCTGCAGCGACTGCCCCCCCACTCCCACAACAGAAGCACTAACATTTGGTAGATTTATACCTGTCTGTGACGACGAACTTCCATCTGTTCCACTCTGTATCGAGGTTGTTGAACCAAGAACAGGTTTTCCATTAAAAACAGTTGTATTGCTAATGCGATCAAGCTCCTGCGTTAACTGCTGAAATTCCTGATCGAGAGCAGATCTTTGACTGGATGACAGTGTATCATTTGCAGCTTGTGCAGCAAGCTCACCCAGTCGAGCAGTTATATCACCAGCCGAAGTTAGTCCTCCTTCAGCAATTCTGGCAAGTGAAATACCGTCACTAATGTTTCTTGCAGCGACACCGGCACTCTTGATATCAGCAGCGAGAGATTCAGCAATTTGCATTGCTGCTGCATCAACTGATGAACTTGTCAAACGATTTCCACTTGAAAGCGCCTTAAAATTCTGACCTGCTGCTTTGGTTGAAAGACTGAGATTTCTTTGAAGAAGTGAAGAAATTGAGCTGTCCCCTACTTTAAACGACATATACCAGATACCTCCTGTGGCAGACGTTTTCCTTAAACCAGAACTTTTTATTAATTCTGGAACTATAAAACCCACTGCCATGTGGAAGAAAAGGCAAATCCTGCGCCCTAAAGCCTGTAACGTAAAAATAATACTTTTTCTTAATAATCCGTGCCTCACCAGGTAAAATAATTCTAAAACTAGCTATGTGGCTAATTTTACTATAGAATGAATGGTGCCAATTTCAACACTGCTATAAAAAGATTATTAAGGTACTCCCTCTGAGATGAGTTGTCTTATATTTTGCCATTATAAGCACAAGCAAAGATTTACCAATTCAGCGAAATTCAGGGTTTTAATGATCCTGATCTGTATATGTTTATTTTTCATGAATTCATGTACTTCAAAGAACGAAAATATCAAGGCACCATTTTCATTTCCTGATAAATTTCAAAGTCTCGAAAATTCTGTAATTAGCGGCCACTCTGAAAGCTACCCTCTTCCAGAAAAGTGGTGGGAAAATCTTGGGGATCCATATTTAAACAAAATTATCGAAACAGGACTTGGTGATAACTTCACAATTCAAATGGCATGGGATCGTCTTACTCAAGCCGAAGAGATATTGGAACAGGAAGGAGCCCAGCTTTTACCTTCTATTGAAGGAAGAAGTTTAAACCAGCGGGCAGAATTTCGAGACTTTTTTGGAAATCAGGTGAGAACAATCTGGCGTAGCAATTTTATAGTACGCTTTACTGCAAACTATGAATTAGACCTTTGGGGACGACTCAGAGCCAACAGAGATGCTCAAGCAATGAGATTCCTTACAACCAAAGAAGATCTGCACATTGCTGCAATATCTGTTACTTCTGAAATTGCTTTAACCTGGTATCAAATTCTCGAACTACTTGCACAAAAAGAACTGCTAATTTCACTTGAAAAGGCTAGCAAAAAAATTATCGATATGGCTTCAAATCGTTTCAAAAACGGACAAATTACAAGCCTGGAATTAATTCAGCAAACATCTAATGCCCAGTCCATATCTCGCGAACTTGCTCTACTCGAAGCTGAATTGTACCTTGCAAAAAATCAGATTTCTAATCTAATAGGAAAAACAATTTCTGATTCATTTATAGAGAATATAATACAGGAGCATATCTCTTACTCCAGAACTGTAACAGAGCTCGACACCACTTTTCTGAATGAATATAATTTTAATAAGAGTGAATTTACAGTTAATATACTTCCTGATCTGAAATCCAACATACCGTCGATAGGGATACCCGTAGCTGTTTTAAACAACAGACCTGATGTTAAGAGAGCAATTCTGGAAATAAGAGAGGCGGATTACCGTACAGCCAGTGCAATTGCCGACAGATTTCCTCAAATCACACTAAGCGCAAGCGTTGGAACAAATACGCTCATTTTTGAAGAGGTATTAAAACAATGGCTTTATGGAATTACCGGAAACATAGCAGGACCTGTTGTTGATGGTGGAAGAAGAAGATCGGAGGTAAGACGATTTCAAGCTATTCTTTCAGAACGAATCAATCAGTATGCAGATGTACTACTTCGGTCAGTTACCGAAGTAGAAAATGCTATAAACCGTGAAGCAAAGCAGAGAGACGCTCTGGAGAGTTTAGTATTTCAAAAAACACTTGCAGATAAAGCACTTGCTGGCGCATGGAAAAGATATGAAAAAGGTGCTGGCACCTATCTGCAGGTTATGGATACAGAAATATCAAAAAATAATGTTTATAGAAATTTAATGACTGGAAAACGATTACTGCTTGAAAATCGTATCGGACTTTTAAGAGCCATAGCTGGAAGTTTTGAGCTAGCAAAACCAGAACAAAAAAAACTCCAAGAAATTTCTAAAACACAAGAAAATATTGACTCGGATGGAATATCATGACTCGCCCAGGTATTGTTAAATCTATTAATGCAAGGAAAAAAGTTTTAATTCCCTTATTGATCATTGTTTTTGGAGTTATAATATTTATATCATTAATAGTTTCAAAACCTGATACAAGCAGAAGTTCTATTAAAGATTTTTCTCGTCTTGTGGAAGTTTATCCAGTAACAAAAACTACAATTCAAATATCGATCGAGAGCACTGGAATAATACGTCCAAGAAGAGAAATAACCTTACAACCAAGAGTTACTGGAGAAATAAAAAATGTATCTGATAAACTTGTCCCTGGCGGTTTTTTCGAAAAAGGAGAATTATTACTTGAAATTGATCCAGCAGACTTCATACTCCAGGTAAAACGAGCAGAATCTGAACTTAAATCAGCAAAAGCAAATCTTGATATTGAACGAGCGAATCAGGAAATTGCTGATTATGAATTTAGGTTACTGGAAGAGTCCCTTCCAAATCCTGATATGCGAAGAATCAGGCGCGAACCACAAGGTGCAATTCTTGAAGCGTCAGTTAAAAACGCAGAAGTTTCTCTTGAGCAGGCTCGCTTAAATCTCGATCGCACTAAAATCTTTGCTCCATTTTCCGGAGTTATTACAGAACTTTCAATTGATCAGGGTGGACAATTAATTTCCGGAAACATCTTTGGTCGATTTGTCGGCTCAGAGGAATTTTGGCTGGAAACAAATGTAAACGAAGACCAATTAAAATGGCTTACCTTTTCAAATAATTATTCAGATGGTACCAAAAAAGAAAATAATAATATCAAAACAGATGATGGCTCACGAGTTCTAATTTATAATCCCGTTGCATCGCAAAATACCTTTATTGAAGCAAATCTATCACATTACTCACTGACTATTGATGACACTTCACGAACAATTAAACTATTTGGCCTTATTAAAAATCCGTTTGAACTGATTGATATTAATAAGCACTCCCTGTTTATTAATTCATATGTAAGGACTGTAATTGAAGGAAAAACTCTTGGAGAAGGATTTAAAATTCCCCGTAGTCTGCTTAAAGATAAAAATACTCTATGGATATTTAATTCTGAGAACTCTCTTGAAATAAGGAAAATTGATCCTGTCTACCTAAGTAAAGACTTTGTTTATCTTAAAGATGGGATCCTTGAGGGAGAACTGATAGTTGTTTCACAGCTAAATGCTCCAGTTCCTGGAATGAAATTACGGCACAAGAATTCAGAACAAGCGAGCTCTGACAGTTAATCATGCATCAGTTTGAAGACCTCAAAGAATCAGAAGAAATAAATAATAAAACAGGCATAATTGCCTGGTTTGTCAAAAATAAAGTCTCTGCAAACTTGCTTATGCTTGTTTTCATAATAGGAGGGCTAATTCTAAGTACCCAGGTTACTCAAGAAGTATTTCCGGAGTTCACTGACGATTCTGTCACAATTTCCGTTTTATACCCAGGAGCAAGTCCTGAAGAAGTTGAACAGGGAATAATCCTTGTTATTGAGGAGGCCATTCGATCCGTAGACGGTATTAAGCAAATTTCAAGTCTTGCAAACGAGGGGCTTGGTACTGTCACTGCAGAAATTATTCAGGGAGCTGATCAATCCAGGGTATATCTTGATATTCAGCAAGAAATCGACAGGATAAGATCATTTCCACTTGATGCTGAAGAGCCAGGAGTTTCTCTAATTGTACGAAAAAGAGAAGTTCTTGAGATTCAGATTTATGGTAACACTACTGAGTGGATACTCAGAGAATTAGCCGAACAAACCAGAGAAGCACTTCTGCAACACCCGGACATATCTCAAGTAGAACTGACAGGCGCAAGAAAATTTGAAGTTGAAGTATCTGTTTCCAGGGCCAATTTACGAAAATACAATATTACACCTCAAATCATCGCCGAACGAATTGGATCAAGCGGAATCGAACTACCTGCAGGAAGCATTGAAACAAAAGGTGGGAAAATTCTCCTTCGTTTCGCTGATCGACTTAACTGGGCTCACGAATTCAGGGAATTACCAATAATAACAACTCCAGAAGGAGGGAAAGTACTTCTTGGTGACATTGCTTCTGTAGTAGACACATTTGAAGATGTCGAACAATCTGCAACTTACAATGGTCTTCCTGCTATTGGATTAACGGTATTCAGAGTTGGGAAAGAAACACCATTTGGAGTTGCCAAAGGAGGAAGAAATGTACTTAGTGAAATTGGCGATACTTTTCCACCTGGAATTCAATACGTAATAAACAAGGACCAATCAATAATTTATCAACAAAGAATAAATCTGCTTCTTAAAAATGCTGCCCTTGGGCTTGTTTTTGTAATGCTTATACTGACTCTGTTTCTGGACAGAAATCTTGCCTTTTGGGTAACTCTTGGAATCCCAACTTCATTTCTTGGGGCATTTCTCTTTTTTCCCATTCTTGGCGTTACAATAAATATGATATCTCTTTTTGCTTTCATCATTGCACTTGGAATTGTTGTTGATGATGCAATTGTAGCTGGAGAAAATATTCATGAATACAGGACAAAATGCTCCAATTCTCTTGTCGCAGCCATTGATGGTGCTAAAAACATTGCAGTACCTGTTAGTTTCAGTATTATCACTAATATAGTAGCATTTGTTCCGCTTCTTTTTATCCCAGGTATGATGGGTAAATTCTGGCAAGTAATTCCATTTGTCGTTATCAGTATTTTTATCGTCTCATGGATAGAATCACTTTGGATACTTCCAAGCCATCTGGGGGAGAAACGCAGACCATCAACAATACCAGTTCTTATTAAATTTGACAGGTTTCAACAAATAATCAGCAAATCTCTCTCTGATCTTATTGAAAACCATTACTATCCTTTTGTATGCTGGTCTGTCACCCAGAGATATTTGTGTCTTGCTACATCGTTTCTGGTTCTATCTCTTGTAAGTGGATACGCACTTAGCGGAAGGCTGGGATTTGAATTAATGCCAAAAGTTGAGGCTGATAGTGCATTTGTCACAGCAGTTCTGCCAGTAACCAGTCCTCGTGAAAAAGTTGCTGAGGTAAGGGCAACTTTAGTATCCGCAGCTGAGAGAGTTGCATCCCGTAATGGTGATGAGAAATTATACATGGGCAGCTTTGCAACCATTAATGGAACAACAGTTGAAGTTAACATGTACCTTACTGATCCTGAAATACGACCTATAAGTACAGCACAGGTTACAGATCTCTGGAGGGAAGAAGTTGGTCAGATTGCTGGTGTTCAGTCCTTGCGTTTTGAAGCTGACAGAGGTGGTCCATCTCGAGGTGCTGCACTTACTGTTGAATTAAGCCATCGAGATACAGAAATTCTTAACACTGCAGGTCGTAAACTGGCTGAATTTCTTTCAAGCTATAATATAATCAATGATATTGACGATGGATATGCAAGTGGAAGATCTCAGATTGATATTGCTCTTAATGACGAAGGCAGAAGAGCAGGTTTAACTTCATCATTTCTCGCAAGACAACTCAGGGATAATTTTTTTGGAGCTGAGGCCCTTAGACAACAGAGAGGCAGAAATGAAGTTCGGGTAATTGTTAGATTGCCAATTGAGGAACGTTCCAGTGAGTTTTTTATTGAAAATATGATAGTCCGCACACCATCAGGAGCGGAAGTGCCACTAAACCATGTTGCTGAATTGACTCAGGGTAGAGCATATACAGCAATTACTCGAAGAAATGCCCAAAGGACATTAACGGTCAGCGCAAATGTAAATCCACAGAGCGAAGCAAATAATGTTATATCAGATCTTAAGAAAACCATACTTCCTGAACTTGTAAATGATTATCCAGGACTTTCCTACAGCTTTGAAGGACGACATGCTGACATGAGAGATTCCATGAACACAATGGTCAATGGTCTCCTTTTCTCACTTGTTGTAATATATGTACTTTTGGCAGTTCCTTTCAAGAGTTATTTTCAACCACTTATTATAATGGGAGCCATACCATTTGGTATTATTGGAGCTATTATTGGACACTTCCTTATGGGATACAGCATGAGCATTATCAGCATGATGGGAATTGTAGCGCTAACAGGTGTTGTAGTTAACGACTCTCTTGTTATTATTGACTATGCAAACCAGAGAAGGATTTCAGGTGACTTACCGTTTACCGCAATTACCACGGCTGCAACAAGAAGATTCAGACCAATTCTACTTACTACACTGACCACGTTTTGCGGACTCGGCCCAATGATTTTTGAAACATCCAGACAAGCACGCTTTCTGATTCCAATGGCAATATCACTTGGCTTCGGAATCGTTTTTGCTACAGCAATATTGCTGATAGTAGTCCCTTGTCTGTATATGGTGCTTGAAGATGTGAAAAAGATTCTTAAAATTTTAAAGTAAACATCCACTCTATATTTTTTCGCAATATAATATTTCGCAGTATAACATTTTACGGTATAATTTTCCCGTGAGGATCTTTTTTGGCGGACTGAGTATCTGTTCGTAAATTTCCCTGAAGCAATAAATTTGTATGATGCTCAAAACCATCTGCATGATCATGGACATCCTGCAGGGTAATTCCCGCTTCCTGATTGAGATACAATTCCCATAAACGATGATTACTTATTATTCTCTCTGCCCTCTTTCGTCCTCGAGCGCCAAGAACAAAATGATCTTTCAAATTATCATAAGATTTTAGATACCCCATTACCCTTGAAAGAAGAAAAAAACTGCGATTATTTGTTATTAAATTTTTCTGACTTAAATTATCTTGTTCATTGGCAGATACAGACTCCTCAAATCGGTACCATGCAGCTAGATAGTCATCCATAGCAATTTGAAATCTCATTCTTAAAAGAGCAATAATTCGAATAATAATACCCGTTCGTGGAGAGAAAAAAAGAAGTAAAATAAATAAAATTCCAGATATACTTGCTATCATTCCGGCAGTACTTGTACTACCAAAACCAAATATGGAAGGGAAAAGAACAGCAGAAAGGTGACCACAAAATGAAACGAAAACTGAAAATATCAAGCTAATCCAGATAATCACATTTAATCTATTCGTGAGCAAGTGAGCTGCAGCAGGTGGAATGACAAACATTGCAACAACAAGAATATTTCCAACAATTTCGAATGAGATAACTGCAGTAAGAGCAACAAGAGACAAAAGAACATAATGCAAAAGCTGAGGTTTTCTATTCTGAGCTTTGGCAAATTTATAATCAAATGATGAAAGTACAAGCTCTTTATAAAGAAAATAAACAAAAATTGAATTAATAAGCAACAAAAGTGAGAGGCGAATAGAAGATGGAGGTACAGAAATATGTATGCTTTCAAATATTGAAAAATCCACTCTTGATAATGCCGCAAGCTCAACACTGCCAAAAAGCACACACGAAGGATCAAGATCGACTATCTCAGAGGCTTTTACAATCAGAACCAACCCCAAGGCAAAAAAACTTACAAACACAACACCAAGTGCTGCGCCTTCATCAACTCCAGCCTTGCTCCGAAGTAATTCAGAAGCAAGCACTGTCAGAATTCCGAAAATTGCTGCAAACAGAAGCATTAAACTTCCCTCTCTTGAAGCAAAAATAATAAATGCCAAAGCTAGTCCGGGGAGCACGGCATGACTGATAGCATCTCCAACCATACTGAGCTTTCTCAGAACAAGAAAATTACCTAGAAGTGCTGTATTGAGAGCCACAAGAGAAGAAATAATGATTATCCATCCATCAAGTTCCCAGACAAAGTTTTCAATAATTCTCTGAAGCATATATTAAAAATTAAATCGGATGAGGGCTTCTTGGTATCGAGATTTGCTGATTTTCATTCTTCAGTAACTCT
Source organism: Oligoflexia bacterium (assembly GCA_035327825.1). Classification (GTDB taxonomy): domain Bacteria; phylum Bdellovibrionota_C; class UBA2361; order SZUA-149; family DAOLCO01; genus DAOLCO01. The sequence goes on from DAOLCO010000004.1 coordinate 141,823, forward strand.
TCAAGTTCCCGGATAATATGAGGTTCAAGCACATGCTCAATTCTGTCTGCCCTTTGATCGACCATTGAAGGTGCAATATCAGCATATTTTACCAAAAACATTTCCCATAACCTGTGCTGATGAACCAATCGTTCAGCTTCAATATAACCATTCCTTGTAAAATAGCATTTTCCATCAGGAGAATATCTGACAAGTCCTGATTTAGATAAGGATTTAAGTAAATTGATTAGATTACCATATCCCTTAGAAGTATTAAGCTTGTCCAATTCTGCTCTGGTTATTCCCATAGTATCAATTTCAGATAACTCTATATGCGCGCCCTTTCTTTTCTCAAGCAGTTCAAAACAATGTCTTAGAAAATGCTCTCTGTTCATTCGCTTAACAAATCGCCAATTAGTAATAATATTCCATAAAACCCCTTGATAACCTCCAAAGAATACACTAAGCATAAAAATACAACATGCACTGAGAACTATTGCAGGACCTGATGGTATATCAGCGTAGTTTGCGCTTATGTAACTGCCAATAATTGAACATAAAGCGCCAATAAAGCCTGCCCCCCATATCGAGAATGTAAGCCGGCCGGTCCAAAAACGCATAGTGGCAGCTGGTACAACCAGTAATGCAAGCATCAGCATTACACCAACAGCCTGTAGTCCAATCATACACACCGCAAGAATTAGAAGATATAATAATGCGTCATAGATGGAGACTCTGTAACCCTGAAATCTCGCAAATGGAGCATCAAAACTGACCAGGCAAAATGGTCTAAATAAAGTGACAACTATTCCAGTAACAATTAACGCAAGGCCAAAGCTGAAATATACATCCTGTCTTAATAGTGAAGAAGCTTTACCATAAAGATACCCCTCAACTCCGGATGCATACACTCCTCCAATTTGCTGAAGAATGGACAATAGAACAATCCCAAATCCAAAAAATACACTTAGTGACAATGAAAGTGCAACATCGTCTTTTAACTTTGAAAATGTTCTTACCAGATAAAAAAGCAGAAGACCTCCCCCACCGCTTAGTGAACCTGCAAAAAATACCAGCAGGTATTTTGATCCGTCAGAATTAGCAAAAATAATGCTATCCAGAGAACCAGACGAAAGGATTAGTATTGCTATCACTATACCTGGAAGCATGGAATGACTTATAACATCACCAAGAAGTGCCCTTCTTCTTAGTAGCATAAAGGCTCCAACAACTCCGGAAGAAAAACCAAGTAAGCTGGTTCCAAGAAAAACTACTAAAGTATTATATTCTATGTATTCAAGATAGAGATTCACAACTGTTTTCTTCTCATAACTTCAAGTACCTCATCAAGTAGAGTAAGTTTACCTCCATAAGTTTTTTGTAAATTATCTCTACTTAGAACTTCTCTTGTTTCTCCAAAGGCAACAAGACGCATATTCATTAATAATACATGGCTAAAATACTCTGATACGGTATGTAGATCATGATGAACGACAAGACTTGTCTTTCCTGATTTCTGAAATGATTTCAGAATATCAACTATTGTACTCTCTGTTGCTGCATCTACAGCAGCAAAAGGTTCATCCATGAGATATAAATCAGCATCTTGAACCAGAGCTCGGGCAAGAAAGGTTCTCTGTTGTTGTCCACCAGAAAGTTGATTAATTCGTCTATCGGCCAGATGGCCTATTCCTACCCGTTCTATGGCATCATGAGCTTTAGCGCGATATTGTTTTGATACACGCCTAAACCACCCAACCTCACGATATAAACCAGTAAGCACCACTTCAAGCACATTGATTGGAAAATCCCAGTCAATACTCTCGCGCTGAGGGACATACGAAACGCGACTCCTGACCTCAGAAAGATCCCTACCAAAGAATTCAGTCTTGCCTGAAGAAACAGGAATTAATCCCAGAATAGCGGAAAGCATTGTGCTCTTACCAGCCCCGTTTGGACCAATAATTCCAACTAGAGACCCGGGAAGAACCGAAAAATTTATATCCCATACCACTGGCTTTCTTGCATATGAAACAGTTAAATCATGGACATTAAGTGCACATGATTCAGGCGTGAGAATTGGATCAACTTCATCCATGAAACAACTCCATAAAATAAAACTTAAAGATACAAAAACTTACAAAACAAACAGAGTTCCTGCAATCACTCACTTCATGAGAGAGAATCATAAATAATCTCAAAATTATGTCTCATCATACCCTCATAAGTTCCTTGTGGAGATCCTTCTGCTCCCATTGCATCAGTATAAAGGCTTCCCCCTATTGATATAGTATGACCTCTGGCACGAGCACCTTCCACAAGAGCCTTAATTGTTTTTGGAGAAACACTAGTCTCAACAAACACAGAAGGTATGCCCCTACTAACTATGAGCGATACCAGTTCATTTACTCTTACCAGACCAGCCTCTGACTCAGTCGACAGGCCTTGTACTCCATGAACCTCAATATTATAAGCTTTTCCAAAGTATTGAAAAGCATCGTGTGAGCTTATAAGAACTCTTTTACTTTTCGGAATCTGATTAAGCCTGCTTAACCCAAAGTTATGAAGATCTTCAAGTTTATCTCTCAAGATTAACGCATTACTTTTGAAATAATCACTTTCTTCTGGCAGATACAGGGACAAAACCTCCGCCACCTTTTCTGGCATTTCCGCCCATATAGATACATCCATCCATAAATGAGGATCAAAATGAGATGAACCATACTCTTCGGAACCAAGTAAATTGTCCTTCTCATAAAAATCAGAAAATGAATATGTTTTATGTCCGATGGAAGAAGAAGTTAAAATTTCGTTCATTTTTCCTTCCAGTAAAAGACCATTACAGAAAACCAGATCCGCTTTCATTATTTTGGCAATATCATCCCGAGTTGGGCGATAAAGGTGCGGATCAACACCATGACGTATTAACTGATCAACATCTGCCTTCTCTCTGCCAACTTGCCTGATGATGTCCGATACCATTCCAACAGTTGCAACAATTCTAATTCCACCAATCAACTTTTCCTTTTTGGAGTCGTTTTTTGTTCCATTATCACAACCAAAAATCGTAAAAAATAAAATTAACAGGAGAAAAGAACAAATAAAACCCCTCATTCTACCCAGCCAAAGATTGAGCAGAATAAAATTTCCGAAGTTAATTCCATTCAAGTTTTTCAAGGCTTTTGTTTTGAACATAACTGATCATGGATTTCACTCAAATAATCAAGGGAAGTACCTATATAAATTTTTTTTAATTTTGCAATAACTTCACCGTATTTCTTTTTTTGTGACAAGTTAAATGACATCAGCTGAAGAAGTATTGGTTTTGAATCAAATTTAACTTTATCATTTTGATTTTTTGAAGATTCAGATAAAGAAATCATGCCCCATGTTGCTATCAAAAGGCTTAGAGGTTCTCCCGCAAATGAATATGAAACTTTAAAGTAAGGCAACAAATCATCCTTGCCAACATAGTAATGGGAATATCCTTTTGCATACAAAGGTGATGAACTATCTGCTTTTAGAATCCAGACATCTTTTAGTTTCATGTCAAGAATTGGTGAGGTAGAAACAATACCAGTAAAATCATTATAATGGCCTGAATCATCAAAGATTTTATTCGAAACTATTTGGTATTGAATACTTTCTGTTTTATCTCCAGAAAGCTGCTCTGCCCTGAATTTGTTGTCCGAATCAGGAGCAAGAATAATACCGTCCCTTAACCAGCTGATATTAAATCTGTAGGGTTTTTCAGAAAAAATAAATAAATCATCGAAAGACATTGATGTATTAAGCAAGCTATCTCCCTGGTTCTCAACTGGCACTTCCCTGCAGGATGAAAGTGCTGGAGAAAAAATCGAATACTGATCATATGCCGAAGAAGAACCAAAAGGCAATTTAAGAGCGGAGAAGTGGCTGACACTTGATCTAACTGATTGAAATGGGAAATGCGCCATCTGATACTGCCTTAGAGTATTGTTAAGAACATTATCATCAGTTTCAATATTTTCAATCTCATAGAGCAGTAAAGAAACTTTAGATGCCTTATTCTGAATATTTGCTGATTTCGCTGAACTTACTGGAATACCAGATTTGGAAGTCTCTAAATTTTGAATAATGAAATCATATTCGCGAAGCACACCACTGCTTTTTTCAAGCCTGGCCAGATAACCCCAATATACTTTTAGTGCCTTATCTCTGGGATCATCTTCATGATCTATTATATCTCTGTCTATTTTTTTCCAGCTCGTAATAAAGGAGTTTTTTTCTTTATCAGAAACAAAAGGCATTCCATTTTCCTGAATTTTATACCTGAGATTATCTGATAAAATACTATTTTGCCCATCAGCAGACAATTTAGTGTCAGAAATTCTTTTTAGTTGTTGATCATCTTTAGAATAACGTACTACGATTCTTTGAAAATCAATTAAATCTTTTAAAGGGTGTATTAAATTTGAGGATGAAAGAGTCGAATCTGATTTAATCAGTACACTATCCTCAGCACTTGAGTAACCAAAAATGACGAGTTGCATCCAGGCAAATAGAATCGCTAATGGTTTTTTCCCAAGGGGAAAAAGTAAAGGCCGTATGAATTTAAGTCGCAGAATTTTATTATAAAAAACAAAGTCAGAATGTTTATTCAGTTTCACCACTTACCTTCTTGAGGAGGGTTTAATGAAATATTCGGATAAATCAATACTCACCCTCGAATGGATTAGTTTCAATGCTTCTTAACTTCTGCATATGTTTTTTGAAAAGTGCTTCACTACCTTCATCTTCAAGCACTCTTGATCTAAGCATAAGTGTCTCCTTATCTTCAATAAAGGCTCGAGGGTCTGGAGGATAAATTTCAGGATGAATTCCAGTATCCATTCTTATAGCGTCAACAGGACAGGCTTCTACACAGTAACCACAATAGACGCAAAGAAGTGTATCAATCTCATATCGTCTCGGAAATTTTTCGATATTTGGATCATCGTGCTCTGATGCTTCTATGTAGATACATCTAGCTGGACATGCAGTTGCACAAAGGAAACAAGCAGTACATTTTACAGAGCCGTCATCCTTCAGAGTTAGACGATGTCGACCTCTGTACCGCTCAGGATAAGGTCGTGCCTCATCTGGATACTCATAGGTAGCCCAGGGCTTTTGTTTCTTATTTAGACCGAACACCTGAAGTATATACAAGGAAAGATGTTTTAAAAGATCACCAAAGGTTTGAGTGACACCTTTAATAACCTCAAAAATATATAACTTCTCGAGCAAATTTAGCTCTTCTCTTCTCTTCATTAAAAAGCCTTAAAAAAATTGTACTGTAATCTTTAAAAATTATAACTTTTAATTTACTTTTATATGGAAAAGCTAACAAGACCCTTAGAGTATTGTAAAACAATGTTTTGATTGAAGGTCCGAATATTTTACTAGGTAAAGGCAATGATTTACTATTTTTTTTATGGGTATTTATACGTCTCTTATAACATTTCGCTCCTGCATTTAATTTTTTTTAGAGTTTTCTCCTTAGCGGGTAACTTTTAAAAACTCACTACTGGACATTCAAAGAGCTCTGCTCTAAAGTTAGTACCCAAAAGAAAGCAATAATACCCTATTTGTTTAGTCAGATTACGAGATCCTTCTGGCTTGCCGTTTGTTTTGGTTGGTCAGTGTTTGCTCGGTCGATTGGTATCAGAGCCCTCTGCGGCCTGAGACGGTATTGGTCAACCTTTTTGGAGTGCGGTCACTTGAGAGCTCAGCGTTTTTGAGAGCTCGGCGTTTTTGAGAGCTCGGCGATTAAAGAACAGGGTATTTATAAAAACAAATAAATGCTCATATAGAAAAAGGCTTATAAAATGGTTCAGACAGTAGAAATTTTTTATACTTTTCAATGCCCGTACTCATATCTGGCTTTTGACAGACTTTCCCAGATAGAAAACAGATTTGATGTTAAGGTATTATGGCAACCATTTTCAACCAGAACAGGTGGAAAGGGATTTCAATCCTCTCCCTGGCCTCCTGACCGAACAAGTTACATCAAGGAAGATATTGTTCGTCTAGCTGCAGAGATGGATATTCCAATTAGTGTTCCTGAAGAATGGCCAGAGTCTGAATTTGACTCTGACCGGAGTCTTAGGGGCGCTCTTGTTGCGTTCGATCTGAACCTTGGACTTGAGTATAATATAAAAATGTTTCAAAGATGGTGGGGCGAAGCTCTGGATCCTAACGAACAGAAATTCTTCATAGAGCTTTGTGATGATCTCGATATTGATCCAAATGAATTTTCAGGAAGGTTAAATTCCGCTGATACCCGTGAGAGGCTTAAAGGTATTTATAAAAGAGCAAGAAAACTTGGTATTTTCGACACCCCAACTATTCTTATTGGAGAAGAGCGATTTACCGGAATGGACAGAATTCCTAATGTTGAAGCAAGACTTAAAAAGCTTGGACTTCAGAAATAAAAAGTCTTAATCCTTCAAAGTGGGCAATAGTCAGGATGAGCTTAGCAAGGATTTCAAATCAAACTTCCGTCAGATAATTTCTCGTGGAGGAAGAAGATTTGTCGCATCAATTTTTGGCCCGGAAGGAATCAGTGTACCTCCGGGTTATAAAGATTTAATTGACGAGCACTCCAGACCTTTTTATCTAAACCTTGCAAATCTGGATCAGTATAGCTGCTTGCCAACTCTGATACTTAGTGAAAAAGAGTCTCATCATGCCAGTCGGGTTTTAAGAATTAAAGATCAAGAACTTGTTTCAGTATTTGATCCCTTAAGTCAAGTTCAGGGTCTTGGAAAAATCGAAATAAATAACGATCGCTCACCCTGCGGTATTAAAGTACACTTTTTAGCAAGAATTCTCGCTCCTCAGTCATTAATACTTGTCGGAATGCCAAAACCCAAAGTAGCAGAAATCATTATTGAAAAGGCAACAGAGATTGGAACACGATCAGTAATTTTTTTTAACAGTAATTACTCTGGCGTAACACAGATTGAAAATTCGGCACTAGAAAAATCACTAGAAAGACTTCAAAGAATAAGAAACTCTGCACTTAAACAAAGCTATTCAAATTGGGCTCCCGAAATTCATATATTCAAGGATCTTGAAAGCGCAATTAAAATATTACCCCAAAATAACTATTCTGGACGCTACGCCGGAGACCCAGGCTCAGAAATCTCTTTTCCTGAAGCAATTAAAAGGTCCTCTTTGAATATTAAATACCTTAAAAATCCGATTAAAACCTTTGCCGCCGGGCCAGAGGGTGGATTTTCCCCCGAAGAATATCAAATCCTTGACAAACATGGTTTTAATCGTGTCTCATTAGGGGGCAATGTACTAAGAGTTGAAACTGCCATTACTGTTGCACTTGGATTTATTAATCTTCAGTCAGAGATTTGGCATGAAAACTAGCAAAGAAACCTGTATATTTAGAATCAGATTTTAATAATATTTATGACTGATCAGTCTAGAGAAACTCCCCCTGATTCTCCTCCACCAAATGTATCCGACGAGGATCTGAAAAAACTTAAAGCAAAGATTGCTGCTCTAAAGAAAAAAGATGAAAGTTTTAATAATCTAGAAATCCCTCAAAAATCCGAATCGCAAGAAAATTTTAACTATGCAATTAAAAATGAGATTAAATTCATTGAAGAAGAACTGGATAAGCTGATAGATAAATGGGAAAAAATACTAATTAGCGCTTTAGGCAAATCATCGAGCATCAGATCACAAGGCAGACGAAACCCACGCCACCTTGAATGCATGTCATTTTATTTCATGCTGGATAATGAATTGCACGCAAAAGAAGAAGATATAGAAATACAGATAATTGACGATAGCAATGTTGAAAGCGTAAATGACGTACTACCACTCTTTGATCTGTTGGATAAAGACATAATCAATGAATCAAATCGTGAGAAATATTTATGCGTAACTGAAACTGGAACAAATGCACTCACACACTCACGACTGGATAAAGCAATACGAATATATACAGAAGAAACAAAAAATGACTCTCCTGAAGAAAGCTCCACTAACAACTCTTTAGAGCCCGAACCGGATTTAATTGACGAAACATGTCCTGGATTTTACTCCTGCTGCCTAGCATTTTTGTTTGATTTCAGTTTGTCAATATTGCTGATTATCAGCTTAATAAAATCTTATGAACAATTCCTGGATACTGCGGCCGAAAACAATGAAATCAAGCAAGGCATAATTTCTCCATATTTACTCGAATTTATCAATACACATTCCGAGAGGTACTCTTCTTTTTTGAATCACCTAATTAATTCTCAGGTTCTTCTGGTAGATTTACTGTTTCTTATTCCACTTTCCCTGGTTATCCTTAATATACTTACAGTTATGTTTTTTCAAAGTACAATTGGTCAATATGCAATGGGGATAGTAATTTGTCGCCCGGAGTTTTACAGGGCAGAAATACTTCAAAGGATTTTAAGAGTCATGGCCGGATTATTAAATTTACTGACACTTGGAATACGTTTTTTAATGATGTACCGTGCAAATAATTCATATTTCTGCAAAATATCAAAGACGATTCTCGCAAGAAGGGAGAATATTATACTTATTGAAGAAGTTGATGAATAGTACGATTAATAGATCAATATTACATAATTTTTTAAAAGTTCTTTATTTCAGGCAGTAAAACAGACTAAAAATCAAATTGGAGAGAGAAATGCATAATGGCAGGCGAGATTTTATAAAAAAGGCGGGAGTACTAGCTGTTAGTGGTGCAGGTATTGCAGTAGCCCATAAGGTAATTGCAGATAATAGCAAACCGGTTTCACTTGGCGAAAGAACTATTCATGTTCTTCCAGATCTTGCCTATGCATATGAAGCTCTTGAACCATATATAGATCGAGAGACAATGGAAACTCATCACAGCAAGCATCATCAGGCTTATGTAGATGGCCTAAACAAAGCTGAAGAAGAATTATCGATGGCCAGGGCCTCTGGTGACTTTGGGCTTATTGAATACTGGTCCAAAAAAGCAGCATTTAATGGGGGCGGACACGCGCTTCACAGTCTTTTCTGGAAAATAATGGGCCCTGCAACAAAGACTTCAGCCAAAGAGCCCAAAGGCCCTTTGCTTAAAGCCATCAGCAGGGATTTCGGAAGTTTTGAAAGTTTCAAGCGACAATTCAGTGCCGCGGCAAAAAGTGTAGAAGGCTCTGGATGGGCAATACTGCATCTGAGAAAAAGCGATTCGAGACTTATTGTTCTTCAGGCCGAAAATCAGCATAAACTTGCAACATGGGATACCGTGCCAATACTTGTACTCGATGTATGGGAACATGCATATTACCTGAAATACCGTAATCAAAGAGCAAATTATGTTGAAGCATGGTGGAATATAGTAAACTGGGATGAAGTAGAAAAAATATTTGCAAAATCAGTTTGAAAGAGTTCGGCAAGCATAAATGGCAACCATCACTTGAAAGGCGTTCTTGACAGAATTGAATTTATCCCCCCTATCTAAAAGAGTGCCTGCTATTACCTTCCGTCAAATGGCTTTCAGATAACCTAAATAATGAACTAAGAGCACTAAGTGAAGTCCCCGCTATCACTTTAAGGATATGAATATCTGGCTCGCCTCTACTATGTGTAAAATTCTCGTTAATCTTACTGTGTTCCCTTAAGCAGTTTTAGTGCTATTTCTGGCTGGAAGTTGGCTTGGGCAAGTACGGCACTCGCAGCCTGTTGTAATATTTTAGATCTAACAAGTTGAGATGACTCCTCAGCAACATCAACATCTCTAATCTGAGAGCTGGCCAGAGCATAGTTCTCCGATGACGTTTGAAGTGTGCTTAAAAATGTCATTGCTCGACTTAAACTAGCGCCAACGCCAGCCTTGTAGAGAGAAAGCTCATCCTTATAGCGTTTTGCAAGATCAAGGCTAACACGAGCCGAGGCTTGATCTGATACTACCATACCTGAAATTTCATTTACGCCAGCTTTAGAAAGATCGCGAAAAAAAGATTCTCCACTCTCAGCATTATAGAAAGTTGCATAGCGTCCATCGGCAGAGATAGCAGTAACTTGAGTGCTGTCGCCGGCCTGAATACCTAAACTATCAGTAGAAACAATCCTTGTCTCCCCTGTTAGCAAGTCTTTTACAAAACCATCAGCAATGCCATTAGTGTCACCCGCTACCAAGTTGGTCGCCGCAGAATTAAAAGTCACATACCGCCCATCGGCAGAAATTGCAGTAGCAAAGCTCTGGCCATTAGCCTGATTGCCGGAACTATCAGTTGAAATCCTTCTGGTTTCGCCAGTAACTAGGTCCTTGATAAAAACATCGCTCCATCCGTTCGTATCACCTGCTACCAGATTTGTGGCAACAGAATCAAAAACCACATACCGCCCATCGGCGGAAATCGCACCGATAGAGCTCTGAGCATTAGCCTGAGTACCTGAACTGTCGGTTGTTACCCTTCTGACTTCTCCTGTCAACATATCCTTTATAAATCCATCTTGAGCTCCATTTGTATCACCAGCCACGAGGTTTGTCGCAAAAGAATTAAATGCCACAAACCGCCCGTCGGCAGAGATGCCAGTTACAAGGCTTGTGCTATTGGCCTGATTACCTGAGCTATCGGTTGAAACCCTCCTTGTCTCTCCTGTCTGAATGTCCTTGATAAAGACGTCAATTGATCCATTTGTATCACCTGCAACCAGGTTTGTGGCGGTAGAGGAAAACGTGACAAACCGGCCATCCGCGGAGACATAACTGACAAAGCTCTGCCCATTAGACTGATTACCTGAGCTATCGGTTGAAACCCTCTTTGTCTCCCCTGTTTGCATGTCCTTGATAAAAACATCCTGAGCTCCATTTGTATAACCTGCTACCAGATTTGTTGCGGTAGAGGAAAATGTGACAAAGCGACCATCTGCTGAAATCGCGGTTACAATACTCTGGCCATTAGCCTGATTGCCTGAGCTGTCTGTCGAAACCCTTCTCGTCTCTCCCGTCAGCATATCCTTTATAAAAGCATCCGATTGTCCATTAGAGTCGCCTGCTACAAGGTTTGAAGAACCTGAACTAAATGCCACAAACCGCCCATCAGCAGAAATTGCGCTCACCAGGCTAGTATCATTCCCAGGCGTCCCATCGCTTGCTGTATCGATTCTTGTCGTCAAACCTGCCCTAGTCTGATCACTTTCGAGTCCAATAGAAGCGCCTCCTATTTGAGTTGCAAGCTGAGCTGCTTGTCCATAGCCGCCCTGAAGAATTGTGTTTGTAGAAAGTCCTGTCAGTAACTGATTGCCGTTGAATCTGGTGCTTCTGATTATTCGATTGTATTCATCCTGTAGTGCGTTAACTTCCTGCTGAAGAGCATTTCTCTGTGCGGCCCCCAGAGTCCCGTTTGCACTCTGCTCAGCAAGTTCCTGAATACGAGTTACTACGTTTGATAACTCATTCATCGCTCCCTCAGCTACATTAAGGTAGCTTATACCATCATTAATATTCCTTATTCCTTGATTAAAGACTTTTCTGTCTGTATCCAGAAGTGATGATACGGATAAGCCTGCAGCATCATCCGAAGCACGGTTAATCCGCAGCCCACTCGAAAGTCTCTGAAAGCTTTTTAAAAGCACAGTAGACGAATCACCTAGTCGCCTATGGGCATTAAGCGCAAGCTGATTTGAATTTATAGTTATACGACTCAAAACCTTTACTTATCCATGTACAATCCTGGACAATACCTTTCAGGGAGAAAGTAATCCTACTATCCCACTCATAGTAATACGGCTAAAAAATTGTAATTCTTTAGCTTTTGACTCCTTGAGTAGAAATCGAAAATTAGGAAAAAGATGTTTCGTTATTGAATTTAAGGTATTAAACTAGCTCAATTATTTTATAGTAGCTCTTAAAAGAGGTTATGCATTTTCCACACTATCAAAATCAGATTATCAAACTTTTATATCTTTCTAAAAACTTCCTTAATTGCCCTAAACAATTATATACTGAGAGCAGTGGCAGATTTTCTGTCAAGTGATCTTCCCCCATTTTGTCGGACAACAAGTTAGGCGAATTTCCTTTACATCTTAGGGATAAATTTTGGTGCCAAAATCAACTATAAAAATTAATGTTACACTCCTAATGACTTTGTGAAATTCACACGATTCGATTTGTTCACTTTATCATTCTAATATCTAATATATCCTTCAAGAATAACTACTACCTTATCGAATGAGGAATCGAGATCCATTAGTTGACATAGGCCATAAGGATGAGTACAGCAGGTATAGACCATCAGACATCAGTAAGGAAAAATACATTCAAAAGTCTTATAATTAATGACATGCAGAGAGACTGTCAGACCATGAAGTGCGAACTAAAACTTTAACTTTCTCATTGCATCGAATAAGATTTAGGAAGAAATTCTATTCGAAACGAGAACTTTGCTTTTTAGACATTCTAATAGAGTAGGCAATAGAAACTGATAATATAATAAAAATAATTAATAACATCAGCCCGTCAGGAAAATGATAGAAATCTTTAATTAAAATTTTCACTCCAACAATAACTAATATCGCAGATACGCCAGCTGACAAATAACTAAACATATTAACCATCTCGGCTAATACAAAATATAAAGATCTCAAACCAAGTATTGCAAAAAGATTACTTGTATAAACAATAAACAAATCTGTAGTAATACTTAAAATTGCAGGTACAGAATCCAGAGCAAAGATAATATCTGAAATTTCAATAACAAACAGAGCAACCATTAAAGGAGTAAAAAACAACCTGCCCTTATCTTTAATAATAAATCTCGGCCCATAGTATTCCCAAGAAACAGGAAGATATGTTTTAAGAAGATTGTAGTATTTTTTGTCGCTTAAATTGCATTAGTCACAACATGATCTGACACTTTCCATCTTTTGAGAGAGG
>DAOLCO010000005.1:0-59588 GCA_035327825.1 Oligoflexia bacterium
TAGGGATCTTCCGTTAAATTATATAAATCGTTTTTGACTTTTTCAGGGACAACTAATTTAAACATAGCATTTTTATTGTGTGGGCGGTTAAACGCTCCCACCATTATGTTTTATTCCCAATAACTCCCATTTTTAGTATCAGTGACAAACCAAAGTATCAAGGATCGCTGTAGAATATGATGGGGAAAAGCACTACAATGAAAATACATATTTCACTAATAAATCATACCATAAAAAATTGTAGGAAGGAACGCAAAAAAAGACCAGTTAGCAAAGCAAAAATGGGTAACTCTAATTCGTGTACGAGGGGGCTATTCTCTTAAATGATTAATAAGGCAAATTGAAAACATAATAGCGGTAAAAACGGCGTCACATTAAAACTTTAAAAGTAACCCTGTACCAGCAATTGATTATTTGAATCTAACAAAATTCTTACACAAGAATAAAATCATGGGCGAGGGAAAAGAGAGTCTGGGAGTGCCTGTAGTCAAACTCAAGCGCAGCACGGGCAAGGGAATAATCGAGTCATACTCTAACCTGCCTCCCCGGCGAGCCATTTGACGGAAGGCACTCCCAGACTCTTTTTTCGGGGAGGGGGAAGATATTAAATCACATCAAAAACGCATCTAAAGTGCGCTTACACTGTAACCATCTGTAAGGACAGACGAATGGAACTGTTCTCTCATTAATGTAGCCATTGAACCATAAAAGTAACCCAGTAATAGAAGTTGTAAAGAAGTTATAAATTCAGGCTAAGATCAATGCCTTGATGACTCTGACATATGGATCTCAGTAAGAGAGTTTGCTGGAAAATGTTCAGATATTTGGTATTTCTGGGTTTCATGAGCAATTACGATTTTATATTAAAATTATAAAAACTCTTCGACCTTCTCTTCAATTTTACTCCAAGAAATGACAGAGCATTCTTTAAACTTAAATAAGTCTGTTCCTCCATATATAAGAGCAGTATCAGAAGTGCCCTGCAGATTTGAAAACCAGTTTAGTGTTTTAATCCATTCATTTGTAAAAGTACTTCCTGATTTTATTTCAATAGGAAAAAGCAAGCTTGATTTATCAAGTAGTATATCAACTTCATGTCCATGCTGATCCCTCCAGAAGTATGTTGGAGCTTCCTTGCCTTTACATATAAATATCTTTTGTAAAATTGAAACAACCCAATTTTCAAATATTGCAGCCCGAAGTGGATGTGTTGCAAGTTGATCTGGTGATTGAATTCTTAACAAATAGCAAAGAAGACCAGTGTCATAGAAGTATATTTTCGGTGATTTAATAATTCGTTTGTTAAAGTTTTTAAAATGTGGTTGTAAACGAAAAATCAAATAACTTGATTCTAATACGCTTGACCATGAAACGGCTGTAGGTTGGCTTATTCCAACTTCACTTGCCATGCTCGAATATTCACTTATACACGCTACTCTTCCAGCACAGACCCTGATAAAACGGTCAAATTGGAGCATGTCTTTTATCGCAAGTAATGAGCGAACATCCTTTTGTATGTAAGTATTATAGTAATCAGCATACCATGTCTCAGGAGATAATGACTCATTGAAAATGCGAGGATATAGCCCGGTATATAATGCCTGATCAAGTGATGTTGTTCTTTGTTCTATGGGTATTTCGCTTGGAAGCAGTGGAAGAATGGTTACAATCCTTACTCTTCCAGCAAGAGATTGAGATATTTTTTCATTAATTTGAAAGCTGTTTGAGCCAGTTAATATGAATTTTCTATTGTCAAGTTTCGAATCTAGAATTTCTTGTAAGTATGATAAGAGTTCAGGTGTGTTTTGTATCTCATCAAGTATGCAATTAGACTTAATTGATCCAAGAAATTGTCTTGGATCTTCTTGAGCCCTCATTCTGGTATCCGGGTTTTCAAGCGAAAAGTATTCATATTCAGGAAAGCAGTATTTTGACAGTGTCGTTTTCCCACTTTGCCTTGGACCAAGTAGAGCAATAGCTTTATATTTATCTTTGCACTCTTTTAGAAGTTTTGAGTATTTTCTTTGAAACATTGCCAGACTTTAACAGCAGATAGCTATCTTGTCGATTCAAAATTGAACTTTAAATCCACAAGATATAGTTCGAACGCATAACTATCTGTAGTAATTACAAATTTTAAAAAGCTATTAAAATCTACATCTTGCAACTGTCTAATACAAGTCCTGCCTAACTCAATTCTTAGTGGTATTGCACTGTTTGGTTGCACTGGTATTTTGAACTGGTACTGGGTACCTTTCCTGGCTGTTACATGTTAAATATAGCTAGTTTTTGCAAAGTCCTTAATTTTCTTAGAACAAAGTGGGTCACGTTCTTAGGGTGCTTAATTTTAAATAGCCCCATAATTCAGAAATAAACCATAAAAGTTAACCATAAAAGTAACCCTGTACCAGAAATTCCAGAATCCCTTATTTTTTGCCTGAATGATGAAAACAAAAACTTATATATTCGCTTATGGATCGAACACTAATGTTGATGAACTGTGCTCTGGAAAGTATGGTCTAAAGAGAGATGACCTTAGTGTAATTGGTGCTGCGATACTTCAAGATTATGAAGTTCAGTTTAGCAGGTATTCAGCTGCTCGTGCAGGTGGGGTTCTCGATATAGTAAAAAAAGAAGGCTCACTTGTGCCGGGTATTGTTCTTGGAATTGATTCGCCAGAGGTTATGGAGCATTTCGACAGAAAAGAAGGTGCGCCGGATGCTTATCAAAGAATTAACTGCGAACCCGTACTTGCAGATGGGACAAAGATAAAGGCCATTACTTACGAAGTTGTTAGTAAGAGTGGGTTTGTAGCTCCTTCTTCTGAATACCTTAGAATTACCTGTGAGGGCCTCAGTAGTTTTAATCTTTCAACTGATCATATACTCCTTGCTTTAGACCAGGGCCTAAAAAGAAGCCAAAAAACTTGAAAAGTGCATCAAATTGATGTACAAAGTAGGAGTTTGTGGCATTTAAGCTCTTTTTTATAAAATTTATCCGGATTATTCAATCATTTTCGCATCTTCCTTAAAGTAGGTGTGCAATTTTAAGGTTTTTTAGGAAAGGAACTTAAGTGAACCTGATTCAGTTGCTTGATCACCTCGCATGGGCTTTTCCAACACTTTCAGTCGGGCTCGGTACCCATGTTGGAGGTAGTAAATATCTCTACATTTTGGTTCCAAAGTCAGACATTCGTATTTATGTTCAGCCTTCATTCAAGAAGACAGATCGTTTTGAAATAATCGATCCGGATTCTGATCTGACACTTCATCCCGCCCTTGAATGGTCAGAAGTTCTGCCACTTGTGAGGATGGAATTAAGGTCGATGGTTGAAAGATAGGGTTTATTGCAGAACCTTTTATAAGCATTAGAGCCAAACTCTGCTCTAATGCTTTTTCCTTTAAGATTTTAATTATACTTATTAATTCTGCTGGTAACCCCACCTGATCTTGCTTAAAATAAACCCATATGCAAAAAGACATGCGGCAATTTATTTCTGTTTCTTTTAAATTTCGGACTTGAGAAGACTTAACTTAGCATGCTTCGCTAAAACCCTACAAATTATAGCTTTTATAACTATAAAAATATATTTCAATCAGTTTTTAGAGAGGCATGTGGTCTCCTGTTAGTTTGGACTTCTGTTCGAACTAACATAAGGTTGTTTTTGGTTTTGATTACAGGATTTTCCATGAAAAAGTTAAGGCGTATTGTTGTTGGAACAGAGCTTAAGACTGGGGAAACCCGCTGTGCCTTAAGTCCAGAAGGCGCTGAGGCGCTTTCAAAAATGGGTTATAATGTTGATGTTCAGGAATACCCTAATCGGGTTTTTCCAGATCAGGATTATTCTTCAGCAGGGCTTCGAATTATTGAAGATTCTGAGCCTAATGATCTCATCGTTGGAATCAAGGAGTTTAAACCCTCCGGTACTCCGAAGGGAATTAAAGAAAGGCAGATGCTTCTTGGTTTTCACCATGCGCATAAGGGGCAGCCTTATAACCTGCCGATGCTTAAAGAGGCTATCGAGAAGGGAGCGTCTTTATTCGATTACGAGCTATATCGAATAGGAAAAAATCAACCTGTTACCACCAGCCCCCATGCGGGAATGGTTGGGGCATATAACGGAATTGCTGCCTGTCTTTCCCAAAGATGCATCGAATCACCCGTGCCAGAATATTTTCTGACCTATGAGAATATGCTTTCTTCCCTAAGAAACTTCAGGGGATTCGAAGATCTTCGTGTGATAATTGTCGGATCCGGCGCGTGTGGGCAGGGTGCTCGTAAATTTTTGATGGATCTCGGTTTTTCTGAAGTTCATAGCTCCTATGAAGAGCTTTCAAGGCTTAAAGGCCCCTGGTTTCGGGTTCTTAAAACCGGTGATGTTTTTGAACGTCAGGATGGACAATTTGATTATGAGGACTATCTGAAGTTTGGAAAGACACGATATGAGAGCGTTTTTGAGCGTTACCTAGGCTCCCATGATCTTCTCATTCATTGTCCATACTGGGATAACAGGTATCCCAAGTTAATGTCCGAAGAATTATTTGAAAGAAACATGAAAAAGGGCTTTCCTGTTATCTCGGATGTTACATGTGATCTGTATCCAAATGGATCCCTTGCCTGTACTACCGCAGAGAATAACATGATAAACTGGAAGACTCCTTATCGCCAAACTCTGGTTACGGCTGTTGACTGTCTTCCAACGCAAATTGCAAAAACCTGTTCACTGGATATGTCACGTGAACTGGTAAGGCTTGTTCCGGAACTCCTTCTTTCTGATCAGGAAGGAACTATAGAAGAATCAGGTTTATCAAAGGATCTGATGAGTGGATTTCTTGTCTGGAACGGAAATCTGGCAGAAAGGTACAGGGAAAGTCTTTTACCTTTGCTGAAAAAAGCTGGTTAGACTTATTAAAATACCTTAATGCTTTTCACCGAGAGTGGTTTCATGAATAATCGGTTTTTGTGAGACCACTCTTTTATACCTATCTGTCTTGACGCTATTTCCTAATTTTGAGAGATTCGGTGTCGTTTTTAATCTATTTTAAATTTACAGGTAATATGAAGAATGCAATTGCCATCAGAAGAGAAACCAAAAACAAGTGGGAGAGGCGAGTACCACTTACTCCACTTGCTGTAGAAAGTATTATTAAAGATTCCTATCCCATATCAGTTCAGTCCAGTGAGGTCAGGATTTTCCCTGACCAGGACTATGTTAAAGCTGGAGCCACGTTATGTGACAGTACGAATTTCAGTGATGTCGTACTTGGTATCAAAGAGCCTCCACTTGATACTATATGTGAGAATCAAACACATCTTTGTTTTTCTCATACAATCAAGGGTCAGCCATACAACATGGAAATGCTTAAGGCTTTTATAGATAAAAAATGCACATTGATTGACTATGAGCCAATGATAGATGACGAGGGCAAAAGGGTAGCCGCTGTCTTTAGTGTATTTGCCGGAATTTCCGGAACAGTTGAAACGCTAAGAGTCTACTCCCAAAAGCAGAAATTAAGAAATAAAAACACCTGTCTCGAAAAACTTAAAGCACCATTGGAGTATCAAAGGCTTGCAGTAATGCGAGATGAGTTAAGAGCGTTTTCTCCTTTTAATGAAAATCTCCGTATTGTTGTTGTAGGAGGGGAGGGTAATGTATCAAAGGGCTGCATGATGGTATTAAATGATCTCGGAATTGAAAGGATCGAGCCTTCCAGTGTGCTTGATAATACATCAAGTGGACCATGGTATGCTGTTCTTGATATCAAGGATATTGTGGCCTCACGAGATGGAAGTGAGTTTAACCTGAATAATTATCTGGCACTTGGTTTGGGAGCATATGAAAGCCGTTTTGAAGACTATCTTGGATCTTTTGATATTCTTCTTCAGGGTGCCTATTGGGATGAGAAATATCCAAGGCAAATTACCCATGAAACAATCGAAAAGTATGGAGATAAACTTCCTGATGTTATAGGTGATATTAGCTGTGATATTGATGGAGCAATTCAGACTACTACCAGGTCTACAAGTATTGATAATCCATCATACACTTTAAATACTACAACAAGAGAAGAAGTAGACGGTGTTACATTGAGCGGGCCCACGACAATGGCAATTGATAACTTGCCTTGTGAACTTCCTGCTGATGCATCTGATGAGTTCTCCAAGCTTCTTTCCCGATCAATTTCATATTTAAGTTCTTTTGATAGAAACAAAAGCTTTGAAGAATGCGGACTTTCAAGGGAACTTATGAGCGGTACAATTCTATATAAGGGTGAGTTTACTCCACCTTTTAAATATATGGAGAGATTTGTTTGAAATTAGAACAGGAGCACCAAATGGTGCTCCTGTATCAGTATTTAAAACCTGTCTAAAAAAAACTCCTTCAGTTTGAAGTTTTTCCTGCGGGAACTTCCAATGCTCCTGATTTAACCGGTTCAACATTACGTTCAGTATGCTCAATCCCGATTAACTCAGTGAGTGAGTACTTGCTTATTCGTTCCCATTCATTCTGAATCTGACCGTCTTCCTCTTTGGCTAGCTCCTTGAGAAGCTCTCCAAGAGCAGCTTTTGCATCATCAAAGAGGCCAAGAGGAATTTTATCCTCTAGTGCCGCATCGACAACTAACTGCATCGCTTTCTTGAGATCTCGAGTTTCACGGTAAAAAGAAAACGCACTTTCTACGGTCTCACTGATTCGTGGATCCATTGGATCCTCCTTTCTTTAAAAACCTCCTTACAGAATTTCCGGAATGTGCTTGCATGAGAAGGAGTTTTTTTGCTCTTTCTGCATGTTCGCTACATTTCGGATTATTGGGCAACGCTCCCAATGCTACATTATACAATTGTCCTTCATTTAAGCCAAAGGAATATAGAATTTCCTCTGCTCGAAGCCCTTCTTCCAGGGATATGTCATAAGCGACATGTGAAATTGTTGCTGTTGCCATTCTAAACTGGGCAAGAGAAACCTCGCTAAGAGGATGCATGGCTTTTCCCAGAATTACGTTTTGTAGAAGATAGTTTCTCATCTCATCTTCCCCACGTTTTAAAAAACGATAGATTAGAGTTTCTGCTATCTCTGAAACAGATAGAGTACTTAAATCTACATTGTTATCATTATGATTGTCGCAAGATTCCGGGTTGTCACTCTCTGACCTTCGGGCGTCCTGTATTAATCTTTTTGCAATGAGTTCAAAGCGATTGGATTTATCCCTGACTGTGATATCTATGAAATCATTCCACCCAAGGAGATCATCGGCAAGTCCTTCTTCGATAAAGAATGCAAACAGTTCCTCCCAGTCTTTGCACCTGGATGCGCCTCTTGCAAGCTTTTGTATTCTCAGAGAACATTCGTTTACATTTTTTAGATGTTCTTTAAGTTCTTCTTCAAGATTAGAATTTACATGAAACAGTGAAGCGCCCGGTGCGATCTTCCGAACTCTTTCAAGTTCGTCATACATTGTGCTAATTTCAATCGAGTTTTCAGAGATACTGGCAAGGCCTGCATTTGGATCTACAAGCATCCATTCATCTTTGCTAATTCTGTAAAGAACTGCAAAATGCTGAAGATCAGGATAACTGTATCTGTCCTTTGAGTGACTTATTACATCTGCCAGGCTGGAAAGTCGCTTTGCAGAAATTTGAAGCCCGTATTTTGAAGCGGTTTCGATAATTACGCTGCAAGCGGCACTTCTATAATCATTTAAAACTCTTGTAGTATATCTCAGGGGCGACACTGCAAGCATATCTACTTTTAGGAGCGAACCAAAAGCTACTAAAAGCTGAAATTTTCCAAGGCAATTTGGACGATTATCAGCACCAAGCTCATGTATCCATTTTCCGTAAAGTAGGGGAAGAACCCTTTCTTTTGGCTGATCAAAGTAATCAGCTCCGTCTTTATAGCACTTTTTCGTCCCATTAGCAGAATTTGACGGGTGAAGAGTGGAGGCAAGAAGCCTTCCAATCTCAAGTCTCATTCGATTACTGCCATTAACCCATTTGCCAAGAATACCCTGAAGACTAAGACGATTTTTAATTTCCGGATAATCGCCTGAGCACCATTCGAAGAAGTCGGGGAGGGAGTTAATTGCATCCCTTGTGATCACATCGCCGATATGTCTCACCATGATCTCATCATCAAGTGAGTGATAAAGAGGTGTGAAGCTCGAATCAGGATAGTCTCTATCGATTCCCCTCATTACAAGATTAATTTTATGGGCAGATAAACTTGCAAATTGAGATGATTTTAACTCAATCAACGGACTCTCTGAAAGACTAAGGCCTGAAGAGAGAGCACTTAAAACCTCAGAAGAAAACATTTTCTCTCCTTCCCATGCCAATTGTCCAAAAACAGATCAGGATGAACACCTGAAAGTTTCCGGGCGGAATTTTTTCAGATTATCCCTATTTGATGTTTAAAAGCAATTTCAGCAGTTCAGTTGGTTTCTTATGGAGCGGAAACTATAAGGTTATAGAATTTTTATAGTTTTAATGACTATTGAAAAAATGGCGGATTTCTCTCATGGAAAAACCCGCATGAAAGTTGTCTAAATCATGCTAAGCATGATTGTACAAGCTGAGTTCGCTAAGTATTTCTTTTGCTATATTCCCCGATTCATCCGAGGCATTTTTTACATTGAGGTAGCTTTGATCTGGCTTGTGACTGGCGACTATACGTTTGAAGGACAAAATTCTCCTGGAATATGTTTTAAGCATCTGACTGCAGTTAGGGTATTTTTGTTCAAGTATTCTGTCTGGTAACAGGACTATTCGCTCTGAAAGTAACAATGCAAAGATGACACAAACAAGGTGAAGTTGATAGGCTATATCTGTGTGTTCATGCTTTTTTGCCAGGCTGTTTAGTTTGGCTATGCGACTCAGGCGATCTTCCAGATATATGATCAGACACTTGTCTCCGGTTCTACTACAAAACCTTGAAATAATTTCACTAAGAATTGTTAATCCACAGAGAAGAGAAGTAAAAATTACTCCTCCAATCCAGATAGTATCCGTAAATGGATATAAAATCTCTATTGCGAGGAGACTTAAGCTTAAAGCAGATAGTATGACAAGGGCCTGGTAGGCAGTGTCCCTGAATATGTTTTTAAAGTCCCGTGTTACAATTGCGATACGAAGCTTTTTGTGAAGAACTAAATCAAGAAAACATCTTGATACAAACTCAGCGAGTACTACTGCAACAACAATTTTTTGAAGCAGATCTTTTTCAAACCCGAAGTATGTTCCCAAAAGAAGGAAAACTGTTAGTGAGAGAAAAAGTATATAGCGAGTGTACTTTGCAGATTTTTGCAGAAACCTTAGAGCAAGGTAAGTGCCAAAGTAGAACATAACCTTCTCCTTAAAAAGGATAAAAACCCTGAGTGAGAGAAATCTACCCGATGACAATAGGTTTTGAAGAAATTCGATATTTTCTTTAGCACAAACAATTCCTACTTGCAAGGTGCTTAAATTATTTTTTGTCTGCCTCTTGTGTAGTTTTGTGTCCTTAGTCTATAAGGTGCCTTCCGAGTGCCGGAGTGGTGGAATTGGCAGACACGCTAGGCTTAGAACCTAGTGCTTAACCGCGTGGGGGTTCGAGTCCCTCCTCCGGCATTTTGTTCCTTTAAAATTACACATTAAACTTAGACCCCCAAAAAACTAAAGAATCGGATTCTCATGTCGTATCAAGCCTCTTTAACTGAACGTTCCTCCTGTGAAAAATCATTGTCACTTGTAATCGACCCTGCAGCGTTTGATGAGCGCTTTCAGAAGGAACTTAGCCGGCTTGTTCCACAGGTCCAGCTTAAGGGATTCAGACCCGGTCGTGCACCCAAGGCTATGGTGCGAAAGATGTACGGGGACCGTATACATAGCGATGTGCTGATGGATATTGTTAACAGCGCACTGTCTGAAACTGCCAAGGAAAACAAACTTGATATTATTGGTACTTCAGATGTCAAAATCGAAGATTCTGAACCGGGTATACCTATAAGCGTCAGTATGGTTTTAAGCCTTTATCCCGAGCCGGAGCTTGAAAATCTTTCAAAACTCGAAGCTGAAGTACCTGTAAAGCTTGTAACAGATGAAATCGTTAACGAACGTGTAGATAATTTAAGAGAAATATTTGCAAAAGAGGTTGATGTTGAAGACAGAAAGGTAGCCCAGCAAGGTGACTTGGTAACTTTTACTTACACCGGTGTTTTTGTAAATGATCAGGGCGAAGAAGTTCAGGATGCAAATGGAGTTCTCTCTGGTGAGCATGCAAAAGCTGAGCTTGGTAAAAAGGAAATACCTGAGAATCTTGAGGCTGCTATTACCGGTATGGAAATTGATGAGTGCAAGGTGGTGTCTCATGAATTTGGGGAGGAAGCCAGTAGCGAAGTTCGTGGCAAGAAAGTTTTATTCAGTATTTCACTTGAAAAAATTCAGAAAAAAGAGCGTCCGGAACTTGATGATGAATTAGCAGCGAAGACTGGTATTGCTGAAAATGTTCAAGGTCTGAAAGATTATATAAGAAAAGATATTGAGCGAGCTTTTGCCAAGGAAAACAGAGAAGCAAAATTAAGTGCCTTGCTTGATGCGGTCATTAAAGCAAATGATTTTGAGGTGCCACAACTTTTAGTTGATGATGAGATAAGATTAATGCTTGCAGAGATGAAGGTTTTAGACCCTAAAAATAAAAATTTTCACCGAACTCCCGTTGATGGTTTCAGGGAAATGTTAGGTGAACAGGCTGGAAGAAGAGTTAAGCATTCAGTTGTAGTTCGAAAGATCATTAAGGATAAAGACCTTAAGGCTTCTGAAGAAGATGTCGCCAGATTAGTTTCAAAAATGGCAGAAGAGTTTGGGTGCACTGAGGAGGAGATTCGAGCCGAGAACAAGGATAAGGATGGTATAGAGCATCTTGAAAGGCTTGCTACTATTCGTCTTCTTTCAGAGTATCTTGAGAAAGATGCTAAGATAACTGAGAAGGACATCTCAATAACTGATCCAAGTTAAGCTGTTTTTTATGCTAATTAACCATGAAATTTAATTGCCTGTAAGGTATTTTTAAATACCTTACTTTTTTCCTTTTGACTTATTCTGGTATTTTGATCTGTTAAATTTTCATACCATCTTTTTTTAACTTAAATATTAAAGTAGCTTAACTTTTTTGTAGCCAGCTCCTTTCATCAGGAGTATGCTGGCCTGGATTATTCATGATCCTCTCTCGTAACGGAGTCTCATGAATAATCTTGGCCAGGTGGGACTTAAAGGAAATTTTCTGGGAGAGTTAGATCAATGAGTTATTATGTTCCATATGTTATCGAACAGACTGGTAAAGGTGAACGTTCGTACGATATTTATTCTCGTCTATTAAAAGACAGAATTATATTTATGGGTAGTGAAGTAACCGATGCCGTTGCAAATGTAATTATTGCCCAGTTATTATTTCTTGAATCAGACGATCCTGAAAAAGACATATATTTTTACATTAATTCACCTGGTGGTTCTGTCACGGCCGGACTCGCAATTTACGATACAATGCAATATATAGCTCCAGATGTGTCTACTGTATGTGTAGGACAGGCCGCAAGCATGGGAGCTTTTCTTTTGGCAGCTGGTGCCAAAGGAAAACGAATATCACTTAAAAACTCACGCATAATGATTCATCAACCACTTGGCGGATATTCAGGTCAGGTTACTGATGTGGAAATTCATGCACGGGAAATGTTGCGCCTCAAGCAAGCTCTGAACCAGATGCTTGCGGATCACAGCGGGCAGCCTGTAGATAAGCTTGCAGCTGATGCAGAGCGGGATTATTTTATGTCAGCTACTGAGGCAAAGGCTTATGGGCTTATTGATGCGGTTTATTCAGTAAGGCCTACCCCTATAAAAGCCTAGTTTTGTGGGTGGTTATTGTTAATGTTATTGGCGAGTTAGCATTTTTTTGGGATAACTCTGGTTAAATACTGCCATAACCAGTTAGAATACAGGGCGTTGTTTCGGGGATACTTGGATTTCGGTAGGATATTAAGTTTTTAGGAGTTTCAAACAGTGAGTAAAAGCTCAGAGAGAGACAGGGGTCAGTCGGGTTTGTGTTGTAGCTTTTGTGGGGCGAGCCAGGAAGAGGTAAGGAAACTTATTGCTGGACCGGGTGTGTATATATGCGACCAGTGTATAGACCTTTGTAACGATATAATTGTAGATGAAGTTGAAGATGAATCAACACCTGCACGGGCTGGAGCAAAGCTTCCCAAGCCCCGTGATATCAGGGAGTTTCTTGATGAATATGTTATTGGTCAGGAAAAAGCCAAAAAGGTACTTTCTGTTGCAGTTTATAACCATTACAAGCGTCTTGACGAGAAGGGTAAGGCCGGTGCTCCTGTTGAAATTGCCAAGTCCAATATTCTCCTTATGGGGCCTACCGGCTCAGGAAAGACACTTCTTGCTCAAACATTAGCAAGAATGCTTGATGTTCCTTTTACTATTGCTGATGCAACTAATTTAACTGAGGCAGGCTATGTAGGGGAGGATGTTGAAAATATTATTTTAAGTCTTCTTCAGGCTGCTGATTATGATGTTGCTCGGGCTGAGCGTGGAATAGTCTATATTGATGAGATTGATAAAATATCCAAGAAGTCCGAAAATCCATCTATTACACGAGATGTTTCAGGTGAGGGGGTACAGCAGGCTCTTTTAAAGATTCTTGAAGGTACTACGGCCAGTATCCCACCCAAGGGCGGGAGGAAACATCCTCAGCAGGAATTTTTGCAAGTTGATACTTCAAATATACTTTTTATTTGTGGTGGGGCGTTCCTTGGAATGGAAGACATTATAAGACGACGTTCAATTGGTAATGTAATGGGGTTTAATTCCTCTGTGAAAACTCCCTCCCAGAAAAAACGCTGGCTTGAAGATATTCAACCAGAAGACCTTCTCAAGTTTGGCCTTATTCCAGAATTCATTGGAAGATTGCCTGTTGTTGCAACCCTGGAGGAGCTTGATGAGAGAGCACTTATTAAAATACTTTCAGAGCCAAAGAATGCGCTTGTAAAACAGTATCAGCGCCTTTTTGAAATGGAAGATGTCCGGCTTAAATTTACAGATGAGTCAATGAAAGCTATTGCTTCCCTTGCGCTTGAAAGGAAGCTTGGAGCCAGGGGCCTCAGGGCAATACTTGAAGAAGTGATGCTTGAATTGATGTACGATGTCCCTTCTCAGCCGGACATAAAGGAAGTTGTTATTTCTGAGGATACTATCCTTAGGGGAGAGCAGCCTTTAATTGTATATGAACATCATCAGGCTGAAAGTGCCTGATTGTTGTTTTCGCACATAAAAGCTCGCAAATTTGCAGATTTCACTTACTTCCTGTATTAAAACGGGATCTTGGGATACTTATCAAGTATTACTAATCTTCTATTATAAATTTCCTACTTAATTCTTGAAGATGTTCTGATAACTTCAGAGAGAACTTTTTGGGCTCATTTTTTGGGCCTCTTTGGGTATTTCATGCGTCTTAAATCAGAGGGTGCAGAATAAAATCTGTCAAAGGATTTGCACTAAAACATTGTTAGCAGGCAAAATCAGGGAGGTTTTGTTAAATGAATTAAATTTTGCAATGGCGCATTATTGCATTAGTCTTGTAGTATGAAGATAGAATAGATTTATTCTGGTGGTTTACGTGTTGTGGGGTCGATTTATTATTTTGGAGAGATAGTCTTTTATGAGTAGTCAGAGTTACAACCCGGTTCCTCTTATTGCGCTTCGCGATATTATAATTTTTCCACAAATGGTGGTTCCCTTGTTTATCGGGAGAGAAAAAAGTGTGCGCGCACTTGAGGAAGCCGAGAGACAGAAAAAGCCTATTATGCTTGCTGCACAGCGAGAAGCAAAAACTCATCATCCAAACCCTGAGGATATTTTTCAGGTTGGGACTCTTGGAGACATCATGCAAATGATGAAGCTTGCAGATGGTACAGTTAAAGTACTCCTGGAAGGCAAGAAAAGGGCAAGAATTGAAAATTACCTTGAGACTGATGATTACTTTCTGGTCAACGTAGAGGAACTTTCAGAAAAAGTTGAAATGACCCCGGAGTTAAAGGGTCTTCTTCGCTCAGTAACCTCTGCATTTGAGTCCTATGTAAAGCTCGGTAAAAAGATCAGCCCTGAAATGATTCATCAGATCAATGCAATTGATGATCCATTCAGACTTGCTGATGCAATCATTGTTCATCTGAACATAAAACTTGAAGACAAGCAGGAAATACTTGAAACAAATGATGCTACCCAGCGTCTGGAGAGTATTTACTCGCACATGAAGTCAGAGATTGAAATCCTTCAGGTTGAAAAACGCATTCGTACCCGCGTTAAGAAACAGATGGAAAAGACTCAAAAAGAGTACTACCTTAATGAGCAGATGCGTGCCATCCAGAAAGAGCTGGGTGAGAAGGATGATTTCAGAAATGAAATTCAGGAACTCGAGGATAAACTGAAGGCTAAAGATATGCCTGAGGATGCACGGGACAAGACTGATAAGGAAATCAGAAAACTAAAAATGATGTCTCCCATGTCTGCTGAGGCTACAGTAGTTCGTAACTATGTTGACTGGATGTTGTCTTTGCCCTGGAATGAATACTCCGAAGACAAGCTTGAATTAGAGGAAGCAGAGACTATTCTGGATGATGATCATTATGGACTTGGTCGGGTTAAAGATCGAATTCTTGAGCACCTGGCTGTACACAAACTGGTAGGAAAAATAAGGGGGCCAATCCTTTGTCTGGTCGGTCCTCCCGGGGTTGGTAAGACCAGTTTGGGTAAATCTATTGCAAAGGCTACTGGTCGTGAATTTGTTCGCATCGCCCTTGGTGGTGTAAGGGATGAGGCAGAGATACGTGGTCATAGAAGAACTTATATCGGTGCATTGCCTGGAAAGCTCGTTCAGTCGCTAAAAAAAGCTGGCAAAAGTAATCCGGTTTTCTTGCTTGATGAGATCGACAAGATGTCAGCTGATTTTCGTGGAGATCCTGCATCTGCACTTCTTGAGGTCCTTGATCCTGAGCAGAACAATACATTCGCCGATCATTATCTCGATGTTGATTATGATTTATCGAACGTGATGTTTATTACTACCGCTAACTATGAACAGAATATTCCTCGTCCTCTTCTTGACCGGATGGAGCTTATTCGTATAGCAGGGTACACTGAGCTTGAAAAACTTCAAATTGGCAAAAAATATCTTATTCCAAAAAGTTGTGAAAAGAATGGATTAAAACCTGAGAATATACACATTCCTGATGATACTTGCCTGTCAGTGATTCGTCATTATACGCGTGAAGCTGGAGTGAGAAATCTTGAGCGTACTTTTGATGGCATTTGCAGAAAAGTTGCTGTGGAAATTGTCAAGAATGGAACTGAGGAAAAGGTTGAGGTTCTTGAAACAAATCTGGAAAGATACCTTGGAGTAAAAAAATTCAAATTTGGAAGACTGGAAAGCGAGAATCAGGTTGGGACAGTTACCGGCCTTGCATGGACAGAAGTGGGTGGAGAGTTGCTTGTAATTGAAGTAGCTGTAGTTCCTGGTCGAGGACGTCTGATGATTACTGGTAAGCTTGGTGACGTAATGCAGGAGTCCGCTCAGGCTGCGATGATGTATGTTCGTTCTCGCAGTGCCTTTTTTGGGTTGCCAAAGGATTTCTACTTTAATGTCGATATTCATGTGCATGTTCCTGAGGGAGCAATTCCAAAGGATGGCCCATCTGCCGGGGTTGCAATGGTTACAGCTATAACTTCAGCACTCACTGGAGTACCTGTGGATAGAAATATAGCTATGACTGGAGAAATTACTCTTCGTGGCCGTGTTCTCCCCATTGGTGGCCTTAAAGAAAAAGTACTAGCTGCTCATCGTGGTGGAATAACCCGTATTCTTATACCTAAAGATAATGAAAAGGATATTGAAGAAATACCTACTTCTGTACGAAAGGGAATTGAGATTATAACTGCGGGTGAAGCAGATGAAGTTCTTAGGGAAGCCTTGGTAGTTGAAAATCATGAACATTTTCAGAAGCTATTTGAGGAAAAAAGTACCCGGCATGAAAGGCTTTTTCCCAAGAGAGAACAGAAAAAGGGGGACTCTCAAATTGCGCCGGGTGGTGAGGAAGATGGAGTAGGTGGCGGACTTATTGCCCACTAGTTGTTCCTTCACTCAGGAGTATTTATGTATCAAGGGCTTTTTTCTTCGTTGTCGCGACTTGGTTTTGTAGTGTTTGTTCTGGGTCTTGGGAGCTATGCTTGTGGAGGTGATAGTGATACAGCATCTGGTTCTGACGAAGATATTCTTTTTAAGGTAAATGGAGAACTTAATGATGGCAGATCAGTTCGTTTTCCATTTACTCCTGTCAGGGTATATGTAGAAAATATACCTGATGGTAAAAAAGAGATCCGAAAGTGGACTGATGCAACTGACAATTTAATTAACTTTGAATTTGTCGATGAGCGAAAAAACGCCGATATAAAAATCAAATATGGTGTTCAGGCACCTCTTGTTTGTGGTGTGACCTATCGACCGGACACTGATAGAAACGGAAATATTACCAATGCTGATATTGAGCTTGACCCCAAGTCGGTTGTAACAGAGTTTTTGCCTTTTGGTTGTAATCAAACAGTTGCGCATGAAATTGGCCATGCCCTTGGTTATTTTGGTCATAGTGATGATGGTGGATTGATGGATCCGGATGGGGGAAATGGCAAGTTCACAGATCAGACCAAAAGAGTCATGAAGAAACTTTACTCTGCCCCACCAAATACAGGAATTCCTGATGTAGCTTCACTTTTAGTAGATTAGGCTATTTTAATAAATCAAGTATATTGTTTCTTGATATAGTTCTTGAGCAAAGTTCATAATCGAGCTTCTTGTCAGGATTCGCCTTTTTAATCTCCATTCTTTCTTTTAATGGTGTTCGTTGATGATAAGAAGAAATGGCTTTTTCGTAAATATTGTATAGCTGACTTGCAGTTTTATCCCATGTAAACATGGAAGCCATTTTTGAGAGTTCTTCGTCTTTGGGCTTATTCCAGGCATTATTAATTGCATTTAGAATAGAATCTGCAGAGCCAGGATCACAATAGTGAACCTTGTTTCCAAGGTAGTTCTCTATGGTCCCTTTGTTAAATGATGCAACCACATTCGTTCCTGAAGCGGCAGCTTCAAGTGTAACAAGGCCAGGAAGTTCGTACCAGCTTGGAAGTGCATGAACTCTTGCTCCGGCATAAGCGCTTGCCAGCATTGAGGGACTAAGGTTTTTTATAAAAAGTGTTCTACCTTTTCTTTTGAAGTTTCTTAGGAGTTTTTCATATTCAGGATTGTAGCTAATTTTGCCTGCAACTATTACCAATGGTCGAGTGTCATTTTCAAGGGCAGCCATGAGCATGCCCTGGTTCTTTCTTGCTTCAACTCGGCCCACACTAAGGATATAATCTTTGATCTGATAGGTTGATTCAAAAGTTGAGGATGGTTCAAGAGGCATGATGGAAGGTGAGAAGTTGCATTCGTAAATTTTCTTTGCGAAAGAAAAATCACGGGCAAGTAATAATGTCTCATTTGTGCCAGAAGAAATTAGAGCTTCTGAATGTTTGGCTATCTCAATGTTATCATTAATTATGTTCGTTGGATCTTCAACCAGGTTTGACTTGGCGACTTTTTCAAACAATTTCCATTCCGGTTTCTGACCTTGAGTAACATAGTGGTAAAGAATATTGAGATAAACATGCATCTGTCCATAAAATTGGGCCCTGTCCTCATAGAGTGTAGTTACCACATATGGAATATTTAAATTGTAAGCTTTTTCTGCAAGAGGAGAAAGAGCTTTTGGTGTGGCAAAGTTGTATAAATGAACAATATCGTAGTCGCGTGGGTTTTTTATACCTTCAATATCGACCGTAATGTCTACGCCTGCTTCTGCAAGAGCTCTTGAGCTTTTATCAAGAAGAACCCCATCACCACCTGGATTTATAATCAGATCAGAGCGCGCCTGAACAAGAACTCTGATTTTATTGTCTTTAATACCTGGATATTTAAAATTATTATTAGGCATTATCTGTAACCATATACTTTAGCCTCGTTCATTCATCTGTTTAGATGCTGTAAAGTAAATATGGGAATGGATAAAATATTTGAAGAATTTTGATCGCTGGTAATAAGCTGGGAATTTAAAAAACTAATAAAGCTAATAAGTTAGCTTATTTGTTATAAAAATCACGAGCAAGGATTTTGCTATTTGGGGGGACGCTTTCAACAATAAATACGTTTCCTCCAATAATGGAATCAGCGCCTATCACAGTGTTTCCGCCTAGAATTGTTGCATTTGCATATATTACAACATTATCTTCGACCGTTGGGTGTCGTTTCTCGCCCCTAATTAGATTTCCATTTTCATCTGCTGAAAAACTTCGTGCACCAAGTGTTACTCCCTGGTAGATTTTTACGTTCTTCCCAATTACTGTTGTTTCGCCAATTACAACACCAGTTCCATGATCTATAAAAAAACCCTCGTCAATTTTTGCCCCTGGATGAATATCAATTCCAGTCTTACTGTGGGCCCATTCAGACATTATTCTGGGTATTAGCGGTACTCCATTAATATAAAGTGAATGCGCAAGCCTATGAGCGCTTACACAAAGTATGCTTGGGTATGTCAGTATTACTTCATCATGGCTGGAGGCTGCCGGGTCACCTCTGTAGGCAGCTTTTATATCACATGTGATCATTCTTCGTATTTCTGTAAGTGAATCGAATAGTGAATCGAGAGCGCTGAGAGCATTTGAATGATCCATTACCTTAATAAGTTCAGGTTCAAGAGTTCGGAATCCATCTTGAATAAGCGAAGAAATATTAACAGAAGGCTCATAAAGGTCATTATCTAACGGTGCCCTATCTAGCAGTGTATATTCTAACAGGGCACTTTCATTAAATGGTCTTGGAACTACTGCAGATAGAATTTTTTTTGTTCCAAAAAGTACTTCCCGGCATGAAGGATAAACCTGACCAAGGGAGTCCTCTGAAAGTATTTCCGCAATTTTATTCAGTTCATCCTGATCTTTGCTCTTTGGCATTGTTTAAATAAGATTGCTATATTTGAATTGATAAAGTTGTTTAACCCAAAGGTTGTCCGCGAAATTTTTATCCGATAAGAGACTTTGCAAGCTCGCTTGCTCTTTTACCATCGAACTTGCCCCTGTAATCCTTCTGGAGTGCTCCCATAACAGAGCCCATTGTTGAAGCACCACCTTCTATAAGAGTCTTTATGAGCTTTTGAAGTTCTTCGTCTCCAAGTTGGGTGCCAAGATAGGACTGAATAAGTGAAATCTCGTTTTTGTTTTGAACAATAAGATCTTCACGTTTCTGTTCTTCTGCAAAGTGAAGGGCATCTTTTCGGATTTTTATCTGCTTTTGAAGAATGTCTATTATTTTGTCATCTCCTACTTCTGTCCGTGAGTCTACTTCAATCTGTTTAATAGCGGCCATTATACCACGAAGATTAGTAACTTTATCCTGTTCCCTGGCCTTCATGGCTTCTTTAAGATCGCTCTGCAGCTTGGCCTTAAGTTCGCTCATTTTCTAATCTCCTAATCTTTTTTTCAGTTCCAGATCAAACTCTTTTTCAAATTTATTATATTCAGGCTGGCAATTTGTTTGATGGTTTTTATTTTGTCTGGTTACAAAGTCTGAGTCATAATTTTCACCATAAATATTTCGCCTATGTCTAGAACGCTGAAGATATATAATCAAGACAAAAAATAATCCCATTATTATTAAAAACGGGGCAATCCAGGCAAAAAGTCCGAAACCTGATCCTTCAGGTGACCCCTGTATTGAAGAGCCAAACATGGATTTGAGCTGTCTCATCACGGCAGTTCTGGAATATCCTCGCTCAAACCATTGTTTGATTTCAGAGCGAAGAGCACGGGCATCCGGGCTTGGACAAGATGATAACGTGCGACCGGGACAGTAAGGGCTCATTATGTTTTCTGATATGTATTGAGTTTCTCTCAAAATTCTTTCAGTTTCGGAAGAAGCTGGTAAGGGTTCAACTTCATTATCAACTGCCAGGCTATTGATGGGACTTGCAAGTGCAGAAATAATCAAGGCTAGAATCAAGACCTTGTTAGTTGTTCTGAAATTCTTTTTTTTTATAAAAAGCATTTAACGCAGACCCCCGCTTGAGGACATGGAGCCAGGTCTGGAGGTACTTTCCTGGGTTATGTTTGATTCACCAGCAGTAGTGGTTTTTCCAGATTTAGGCGGACTCTTATGGATTATTTTTTTTACTTTAGCCAGAAGCTGGTCGGCAAGATTATGTTCCGATTTATTTTTTTCACCAAGAGTTTCTTCCAAAATGCCCAGTGCAGTACTCCAGAAAGGTTCATCAGTTGCAGATTCTTCAAGCACTGAAACCAGGATTGAAATAAGTCTTAATTCGGTTTGAGTGAGGTTTTCTTTTTTGGTCAGATCTAAGTTACCTTCGTTCAGTAACACTCCAAGACAACGAAGGGCGCACTCGCGGATATCTCCATCATGATCACTTGGGACGCCAAGCGCAAACTGAATTAATCTTTCTTCATAATTGCTGCCAATGTGCCATTCAATAGCAAGTGTTTCCAGCGCAAGACAGACAAGTAATGGGTCTGGCACATCAAGGCACATTTCTGCCAGATAAGACAGATGCTGAAGTTTGGACTTGGAGACAACGGTTAACGCCGCATAAAGGTCTTCAAGGTTTCTCTTCTCTCGAGGTCCCTTTATATTTGCTGTAATGCAACGTTCAAGAGCATTAACCTCTTCTGGAGAAAGATCCTCATCTTTGCTTAATTTACAAAGCAGTGAATCAAAATCGAGAGTTGTTATAATTTCGTTATCAGTCATTACTTGCTACTTCAGGTTTTCCTTTCCGGGTATAGAACGGAGCAACATCCAGAAAAAGCGACTGATTCATGCTTTCCTGAGACCCAAGATCATCGACCACAAAAATTCCTGTAAATGGTCTAACCAGGTGTTCTTCGGCAGTCCTTTCCAGTTCTGTGCGAATATAAGCCATCTTTTCTTCAGGGAGTGGAACTGAATATCTCAGTCCTACCAAGGCTCTTGGTGATGTAGAATGTGCTTCTCTTATTGAAAGCAGGAAGGCCTCTTCTAGTTCACTATATATTTCAAGTATGGGCCGAAAGGCATGACATAAGGGAAGAAGTTCATCAGGTGGTGCTTCTATTTCCAGATCATCGTACTCTGCTTCAAGAACGCCTGCAACAAGCTCTGGAATTGCCTCAAGCCCCTTTTTTAATAACTCAACTTCCCAGGGACTGAGTTCTTTTCCAATATCCTGATTAGAGTTCAGATAAAGGGCCGTCTGATTGGGAATTCGCCATATAAAACTTTTAAAATCTTCTTCTACAATATTGATCTCTCGTTCGGCCCAGTATTTAAGAAATTCTTCTTCGGAAAAAATCGGGATACAGCTTTCACCTTCATGGGTAATAAAAAGGTATGGAAGAGTTTCAGCGCTTGCAGATGACACTATTGGGTTAAGTTGTGGAGCTGTTGGTTTTGCCGGAATAAATATTGAAGCACTAAGGAGTTCTTTAAAGAACTTTTCTATTTCAGCCGCACTGCCACAAGAACCTGCATCAAGGAGTGCACTTGTAAGTGGTCGCATTGTCATAGTATTAAACTGCTCACCTGATATTCACACACATGAACAAGTATACAGATATTTTTTAAAAAACCATAAAAAGCGATTAAAATAGTCATGATAAGGCGAGTACTTAGATCAAAAATTCACCGGGCTTGTGTAACGGCTGCTGATACCAACTATGAAGGCAGCATAAGTCTTTCGCCTGAGCTATTAAAAGCTGCTGATATTGTTCCATACGAAGCAGTAGAGGTCTGGAATGTAACGAATGGTAACAGGTTTCAGACCTATGCCATACTTGGAGAAGCAGAGTCACTTGATATTTCAATAAATGGGGCTGCCGCCCATTTATGCAGTCCGGGAGATATTATAATTATAGCCTGTTTTGGCTATTATAATTCAACTGAAGTTTTGGCAATTACACCAAAAGTCATATTCGTTGATGATAAAAACAGAATTAGTGGAGCAGGTTCTGAAGTCCCAGGTCCGAGTAGTCCAGGCCCTAGTGAAATTGAAAAGAGGAAACTTTGCCTTGTATAACTTAATAAATATAATGTTTTTGGTTAATTTGGATTTAATGGGTTCTTATCTTTCTTTCCACTATAAGTTCTAGATTTTAACAATCCCTTGACAAGAGGGGTATGTTTATAGGACTAAGTGCATCCATAGTGCTACTAGTGTTTTGTTATAGCTTTTCCTTAAATTCCCCGGTAGCTCAGTCGGTAGAGCAGGTGGCTGTTAACCACCTTGTCGGCGGTTCGAGTCCGTCCCGGGGAGCCATTTTATTTGTTAGCATTCTAACAAAATATGTATTTACTATATTTTTTATGTAGAATTCTAGTTTTTCTTTTTCGGTAAGCATTTTTCAAATACAATAAGGCTGTTTTTTTCGAAATTATATAGTATTTATAGCTGGTTATGTAAATTGCTTTTTGTGGTTTGAATTAATTTTAAACTATGCTAGAAGGCCGACGTCGAATTTTTTGTTATTGGTCAAAAGTCCGATAGCAATCATATTTGTTTAAATGTGACTGTTTAGCACTTGTCTTAAGAACCTTTCCTGGCCTAGTTTGTCTCTCTTAGGGTTTATTATTGTTCAAGGGCTTTGAAATTTATGTAGGGTATTTATCTCTATATGAGCAGCAGATTATTTATTCGTAACAATTGCGGTATTGTTTGTTTTGTTTAGGAGTTTGCACTTGTGAGTATAGTTGAAGTTGGATCTTTTGTATGTGTTAGTATATTCGTTCTCTCTATGGTCTTTAGCGATTGGACCAATTAAGGGCAATTGAATCAATCAGGTTAACCCTTCCTCAGCTTAAAATTATACTTGCATTTTGCTAGGTTCCGGGCTTGTCTGGATGAATTTTAAAGGATTTTTTCAACTCCATTCCTGTGTTTACAGTAAAGAAGGATATTTTTTGCTCTTGTGCGTTCTTTAAGTCTTCTTTTGGCAATAAGTCTTATTTGGATAATTGGACTTTTCAGTCTTGGAGAACTTCTGGAGGTATTTGAAGTTTCTGAGGCAAGAGAAGGTGTCGTAGTTAGGGAAATACTGGATTACGGCACTACATTAAGATCTTACCTGCTTCCTCTACGTCATGGGCAGGTAGTTCCATCAAAACCACCACTTTATCACTGGATTACCGCATCAATATGCAGATTGACGGGCGAGTTTACTGAGTTTGAGTTACGACTCGTTTCCCTTCTTAGTGCTATTTCTATTATTTGGCTTTTATACTTCTTTCTTTGTGCGTTTTGCCTGTCACGGGTTGCGCTTTGCTCTGCCGCTATTCTTGGGACCAGCTATGGATTCCTTCAGATGAGCCTTGATGGAAGAGTAGATATGTTGTTTTCCTTATTTGTTGCATCATCTCATTTGTTGCTTTCAAAACACCTTCTTCAAAAACCAATGGAGGCGCCAGATTCTAAAACTTTATATTTAATCGGCATTCTTGTGACTTTTTCTGTATTAAGTAAGGGACCGCTTGGGATTGTTCTTTTCGTTCTTTTTGGAGCCCCTGCTATATACTATCAGGGTGGATTCGGACTTCTTAAAAGCTGGTTTATTAACTTCCAGGTTTTAATTACACTGCTTTTATCTTCGCTATGGTATTTGACAGCAAGTTTGATTGGACCAGAGGGGGTTCTGTCAAAACATCTTATATTCGAGAATATCTCAAGATTTTTTGGTGGTGGGGATATTCCAACAAAGCCATTTTGGTATTACTTTGTTTATATATGGACCCAGTTTGCCCCATGGTCCTTTATTATACTTATTGTATATGCTGTATTCTATTATCAAGAGAAAAAGTTAATGCCTGCGTTCACCAAAGCGGAGATTGGCATATTAAGACTTTTTTCTTTACAGTTACTGACGGTCATACTTTTTATATCTCTGTCTTCGGGTAAAAGACGAGCATACCTTTTACCACTACTACCTCTCCTAAGCGCAAATGGAGCTATTATACTCTGCAGGCTGGTTGCGGAATGGTTACAGGATTATTTGCTTATAGGGGAAAAAGCCGTAAGATATATTCGCCTGACATCAATTTCGCTTTTAATAATGTCCATTTTAATAAGTCTTTTTTCCTTTGTAGCTAATACACTGAATCTAGATCCGCGCAGTTTCAGCGGAAGTTTGATAAAGGGTTTCGTATCAGGAGACCCTTTTTCTTTTTTTATGTTAACATTAATCTCAGCATGTTTTTTAATAATGTTAATATTGGTTAGCCGTTTTTACGGAGGCTTAACGAAGATTTTTGGTTTAATTATTTTAATAAATCTTCAAGCATATATTTCGGTAGGTGGCGTGTTTTATCTAACTAAAGGTGAATCTCATGGATATAAAAGTTTTGCTGAGCAGGTATTAAATTGGCAAAAAGACCTTGAGACTGAAAATAAGTCAGAGATTAGGTTGACCTTTATAAAAGAAGTAAAAGATGAATCATTTGATACATTCTTTTTTTACATGAATAAGCGTATTTATCTTCATACTGTTGGATTTCCTGAAACACCAGGATTCTATCTTGCCCGACGTAGCTGGATTAATTCTTTGAGTCCGGATCAAAGAAAATTTATTCGGGAGGAATTTGAAGGAGGTAGAAGAAAGGATACAAGTGAGCAGTACATAGTACTTTTTGAACGAATTCCTAACCATTTATCTACTCAAATTGATAATGAAGCTCTAACTTAGGTAATGGAATATTTTTATGAGATTCGGTGTCTGTATAATCGCTTTCAAGATTGTCAGGACCGCCTGATATTTCAAGAGGAGACAATAGTTCATTTAAAATATAATCACTTTTTTCATTAGGGATAAGAGTTCCTTTTCCTGATGCCTGAATCTTGTTGCTATCAGGAAATACAAAAAATACCCTGACATTGAATGCCGTTTTATTTTCCTTATTAGTAATTCCCACTATGAAATCATATAGACCATTGTTATTTCTTTTTTCGATTGGTCCAACGGTTAATCTACCTGATGAGCTGTGAACTTGATTATCATTTATTTCATTATTAACTCCTTCGCTCATAAATTCCATACGACGTATAGCTTTTTCAGAAGAATAACTTGATAATGATCTGGTATTAAAAGCTTTTATTTCTTTTGCTGAAGCAGGAGGACTTGAGCCGTAAACCGTATTACCATTTGCATCCTTCCACTGATATGCTTTTTTTGATTGATTTTCCTTATCTCCAAAAGCCAGGTCAGAATATTGAAATGTAGTTATGCTTATTGAAAATATGAAGATACAAAGAAAATTTGAAATTAATACTCTTCTGCAAGCATACATATTAACCGCATATCTAAAGTGAAAATAGTTATTTATATTATCAGTAATTTTAAATTTTAGGAATTACGGATTTGATTGATTTTTATTATGGTTTGGTGTTTTTATCCTTGTTGAAATAAATTAATTACTGAAGGAATGTTGTATTGAGATCAGAGAATAGAAAATCAGGTCAAACAAGAGAAATTACAATTCAACAGGGAGTGCATCCTTATGCATCTGGTTTTGCAGAAGTATCATTCGGTAGAACAAAGGTTTTAGTTACTGCCACTATAGTTGAGGAGTGTCCAGTATGGCTAAAAGGGCAGGGAAAGGGCTGGATAACAGCTGAATATGGAATGCTTCCATCTGCTACCCATCAAAGAAACAGGAGAGAGGCAGTAGCGGGCAAGCAGACTGGACGTACTATGGAAATCCAGCGTTTGATTGGACGAGCTCTAAGAGCCTCGGTAGATCTGAGTTCTATCAGGGATTATACAATAAACATTGACTGTGATGTAATTGTTGCAGATGGTGGTACTCGTTCAGCTGCAATCTGTGGGGCATGGGTAGCTTTGGCTAGTGCTCTTGATTCTTTTAAAAGCGAAAGGCCGATAATTCTGAAGAAAGTAGCAGCGCTTTCAGCAGGGCAGGTTAATGGAAGTTTGATGGTAGATCTGGATTATGAGGAAGATTCGACAGCTGATTTTGATTGCAACTTTGTCCTAACTTCAAAAGGAGAAATAATTGAGGTTCAGGGTACGGCAGAAGGTTCTCCTCTTGAAATTAATCAGTTTATTCAACTATATGAATTATGTAAGCCAGGATTTGATAAAATCTTTACGCTTCAGAGAGAGTGTGTAGCTGATTACAAAAATATTGAAATAAGTTTTTGATTTTGGAATTAGTTCTTGCCAGTTCAAATTCTAATAAGATTAAAGAACTAGGGGCCGTTGCTTCTCGTTGGGGCTTTCCTTTGATTGGAATAGATGAGTATTCAAGACAAAATAATATTAGTCCTTTGGGAGAGATCGAGGAAACTGGAAGTACTTACCGTGAAAATGCCTTAATTAAAGCTCAAACATGTTTTAAGTGGTGCGGAAAACCGTCTCTTGGTGATGATTCTGGTCTTGAGGTTGAGATTCTTGGAGGAGCTCCGGGAATATTCAGTGCGCGTTATGCTGGCGTAGGTGCTTCTGATTCTGATAAAATAAAAAAGTTACTAAGCGAAATCAGGTCACTTGAATCTGGTGATGTTTCTCGAAGCAGGAAGGCTCTTTTTCGTTCAGTGTTGTGTCTAGTAGCTTCTGATTCTGAGGCTCCTGTATATTTTGAAGGAACCTTATCCGGTGAGGTTCTTGATCATCCCAGAGGTACGCGGGGTTTTGGATATGACCCAATAATTTATATACCGGAGCTTGGTGGTACTCTTTCAGAGATGATGGAGGAAGTAGTTTTTGAAAAGGGGTTTAGAGCAAAGGCGGCTAAAGAGCTTTTCCAGTACCTCAAGGATTTAAAAAGTGGATCATAATTTATTTTATCGCCAAGTTTTCCCGAGTAAAATATGGTTAAAATGCTTGCTTTTTTTTCTTCTCTAGGGTACTTCCCTCATCACAATTTCGGGGTGTAGCGCAGCCTGGTAGCGCACCTGCCTTGGGAGCAGGGGGTCGGACGTTCGAATCGTCTCACCCCGATTTTTAATTGTTCATTCCATCAAAGTCATTTCTTTATAGACTAATTTTCTTTTTGGAATTTTATTAATTTTTCTCTCTCTTAATTTATCCATAAAAATTAATAATTTCACTAATAACAATATTAACATCACTACTGGAAAGGCAGTTGTGCAAAGGAAGTCTTAGAATACGTCTGGAAATGTCTTCGCTTACTGGAAGGGCGCCTTTTTTATACCCTAATTTTTGACCCATGGCAGATTCATGCAGGGGCACATAGTGAAAAACCGAACCTATACCTTTGTTGTTAAGATACGATAACAATTCGTCTCTGATTTGTTCTGATTCAGTTAGTATGTAGAATATATGTGCATTATGCATACAGTATGATGGAACAAAAGGTCTTTTAACTATGCCTCTTAGTTCAAGAAACTCAAGTCCATTATAGTACATATTCCAGATTTCAAGTCGTTTCTTCTGGCTTTCAGATGAATTTTCAAGTTTCGCATACAGGTAAGCAGAAACAAGCTCAGAAGCAAGATAACTGCTACCGATATCTACCCATGAATACTTATGAATTTCTCCTCTAAAATATTTTGAACGGTTTGTACCCTTTTCTCTTAGGATTTCAGCTCTTTCAATAAAGTCACTAGAGTTAATTAATAGGGCTCCACCTTCTCCACAGCTGATATTTTTTGTTTCATGAAAGCTGAATGTTCCAAGATGAGCAATACTTCCAGCATATTTTTGTTTATATTGGGAGAAAATCGCATGTGCGGCATCTTCGACAACAAAAATATTATTCCTTGAAGCAATTTTCATTATTTCATCCATTTCACATACAATACCCGCATAGTGAACTGGACAAATTACTTTTGTTCTTGATGAAACTATTGAATATAGATGGTTTTCATTAAGATTAAGTGTATCGGGTTTAATATCGATTAATTTTAAATTTGCTCCCCTTAATAGAAAAGCATTTGCATTAGATGGAAAAGTGTAAGACGGTAATACTACTTCATCGCTAGCAGAAATATCCAGCAGTAAAGCCGCAAGTTCAAGTGCAGCAGTACATGAAGGCGTAATCAGTGATCTGTTTATTCCAAAGCTTTGTTCAATCCAATTTTGAGATGCTAATGAATAATAGCCATCTCCTCTAAGATCGCCATTCTTTACAGCTTGCAGGATATGTTCAATTTCATTGCCTGAAATAGTTGACTTATGAAAATCAATCAAAGTATCTCTCATAGGATTTATTTGGAGTTTTCATGTAGAAAAAGTAAT
Organism: Oligoflexia bacterium; assembly: GCA_035327825.1. Lineage (GTDB taxonomy): Bacteria > Bdellovibrionota_C > UBA2361 > SZUA-149 > DAOLCO01 > DAOLCO01. The sequence continues at coordinate 28,384 of DAOLCO010000005.1, forward strand.
AGCTAGAATAAAGATACTGCAATTTAGAGTGTTTTTGTGATCCATTTAGAGGATCCATTATGATAAAATTTAGCAAATATTACAAGATTATATGAATAAGAAATAAAAAACGGATGGTTCTGAATAGTCGCATTTTTAAGAGATTAATTTTTTGCAATAAAAATTAATCCTGTAATCATAAGAACCAAACCTAGATAATTGTACATATTAGCTTTTTCGTTCAAATATAAAACTGCCAAGATGAAAACTATAAGGTAAGAAACCAATGAGAATGGATAAGCGAATGAAATATTAAATTTGGAAAGAACCAATACCCAAGTTATACTTGCCATCAAATATGAGAAAATGCTGGACATAAGAAAAAAATTGCCCAGGCATTTTATTAGAAAGCTTAAAATATTATCAAGAGTGTATATTTTTATAAAAATCAAATTATTTAAAGCCATTTTCAGTATAATTTGGCTATACACTGTAAATATAATATTCAAAAATAAATAAAGATAGCTACTATTAAGAAAGTGCATATTTTTTTATAGATATAGTAAAGTCATATTGTCTGTAGTCATGATATAAAGTCAGGTTTTCAGAGAGATTTTTTGCGCAAAATTCAAAAATTTGCATGGGATTTGCATAATATAGCTCGTCTTTCATAAATTCGCTATCCGAAAAAGAACTTAAGCAATTGAATGAAATTCCTTTAATAGATTTATTGAACATAATTGAAACAGTCTCATAGATATAATTTAGCCACTCATCATTTCCAGCAGAATTTTTCAAGTTAAAAATGCCACTTGCAACTATGTAATCACTAGATTCAATCTCTGAAATCGAATCAATTTTTTGAAATATTGTATCTTTGTATTCATTTTCTGCGAAATTAATCATTTCAAACAAAATATCTACTCCAGAATAATTGAATTTGGTTCGGCAATATTTGTCTTTTAAGTATTTGAACAGATCTCCCAAGCCACATCCAACATCTAAAATCGAGTCACCATCAATTAGTTCAAATGATCTGAATAATTGATTAAAGCGAGTTTCCTGAGCATCTCTATTTTTCCAACCTGCTTTAGTTGCGCTATTTTCTGTATTCCTCCTGTTTTTGTGATACTGCTCAATTTCTGATTTAAATTTTTCTGTTATTATCATTTTTGTTTGTTTGATAAATAGATTTCTTTTATTATATATTTCGGTCGGCCTTTAACCTCGATATAAATTCTTGATATATAAATCGATACTATTCCAACTATCAGAATTAGAAAACTACCAAATAGCCAAACTGAGGCAATTATACTTGCCCATCCAATAGCATCAGACATATCTTCATTAAAGTATTTAAATATTACGCATATTACAAATAACAATGACAACAGAAACAGGAATAAACCAATATAAAATATCGATACCAGAGGTTTGCTTGTTAGTGAAGTAATAATATCAAAAGACATTTGCAATTTTTTACTAAAGGAATATGTTGATGAACCTTTTGATTTTTTGGTTAGTGTGACAGGCTCCTGGATAAATCCATTTAAAGAGAATAGTCCCCACAAATCAACGCTTCTTTCTCTGAATTCAATAATAGACTTTAAATATCTTTTTGAAATTATTCTTGCTGTTAAAGTATTTGCTGGGTAGGAGATTTCGGATATAAGACGTACGAATTTGTAAAATAGAGTTCCCGAAATACGTTCATTCAAGTTTCCCTTCCTTTTATCCTGGATTCCATAACAGCATTCAATTTTATAGCCGGATTCAATAATTTTGGACCAAAGAGGAATTATACTTTCTGGATCTTCTTCCAGATCAGCGTCAATGATAAAAGTATAATCTCCTTGAGATTGATTTAAGCCCGCTATAATTGCGTTGTGGTGACCAAAATTTCTTGAAAATTCTATTAGAATAATTTGTGGAATTGTTTGCTGGAGCTCTAAAACTTTTTCTGAAGAAAAATCTGGCGATCCATCATTCACAAAAATGAGTTCAAAATCACTGAATTCAGATGGAATTGCAGCGATTAACCTGAAAGTGAACTCACTTATGAATTTCTCAGAGTGAAATAATGTTGTTACAATGGATAATTTCATTGGTTAAACTTGATCAATTTTGAAGAGTTTTTACCTTCATTTAAAAGCAAGTCCAGTATGCTAACACTGTGCTGAAAAGGAGGATATAACTGAAAATATTCTTCGTAATTTGAATAGTCAAAATAATGAACCCGGATATCTTCTTGAGTAAATTTATGTTCTTCTAGATAGTTTCTTGCAGACGGTCCTGAGTAATAGTCTGATGAATCCAGGTTTTTACATATATTCACTAAACGCTGAGTTCTATCTTCATGTAAAGAAAATTTTGAAGAGAATGTAATTTCAGTTTTAATTTCTAGGTATCTGCATATAGAATTTATGAAGTGTAAATTTATATCAGTTAGAAATTCATATTTGCAGGAATTGTAAAGGTCTTCCAACCAGGGATATACCTCCTTGTAAGCCTTGGCTTTGGAGTAATTATGCCGGATTTGGGCAAGATGATTTTTTATCCAGGTTTTGTCTGCTACTTTTGTACTGTTTATTTTTTGATAATACTTGCCCTTAACTTCAACAGGTATCGTTAACCACTTCAAACCCTTTGGCGTTTTTATCAGGTTCCTATTTCTCCAATCTCTCCTTGTATATTGCATGTCATCATATATAACAAAAACATCTACTGTCGCTATATTAATGAAATAGCCCCTCCAAGGTATATAGTTGGATTGTGAAATGGCTACTTTTTTCATGGTAAAGAAAGACTACTTTGCTTGAGTAAAGCCCCAAAATACATAGATAATGTATATTGGTCTATAGTATTTTATCAAAGTGATACTTTTAGAAGTTAGTATTGAATTTCATCTGATTGGATGATCTCTTGTCACATTTAAGCTAAAAAAATATTGTTTATATCTAAGTTGATATTGACATAGAAGAAAAAGATAACAATGTTTTAATACTATAGAATAAGATTGTGGGACAGAAATATATTGATATAAAAAACATACTTGGAATTCCAATTCTTTATACCTTTTTTCAGAAAATTATAAGCTCTGAAAAGGGCCGAAAATTTGTTACTGAAAATTTTATTCAATTTGATAATGGTTTAAGTGTTTTAGATCTTGGATGTGGACCAGCTTTTGCTTTAAAAGATATAAAACATAATATAATTTATCATGGAATAGATTTCCAGGATGATTATATCGTTTCGGCAAAAATGAAATTTAAAAAATCGTTATATCCTGACTACGATTTTATTTTAGCTAACGTTGAAGAGTTTGATTATGGTTCTTTAAATACAAAGTTTGATCGAATTCTACTTATAGGTGTTCTTCATCATTTGTCTGATGATAAAATTGATAAAATATTTAAAAATATATCATGTCTGTTAAAACCAGATGGTTTTGTTTTTTGCCTAGAAAATACTTTCGTTTCAGATCAATCGTGGTTTGCAAGAAAACTAATTGAAATGGATCGTGGACAGAACGTTAGAACACCAGAAGGATATTTGTACTTCTTTAAAAAATACTTTACTGAAGTTAAGTATGAAATAAGACACGATTTGCTAAGGGTTCCATATACTCATATTTTGATAACTGCAAAATAGTTCTTATTTCTTCTCTCCCCAGAAAAACCCTATCTCATAATTAAGATACGGATCTCTGTTCTCTTCACAAAATGAATCTATAAGTCGTTTCTTAAGTTCCAAAAATTTATCCCTACTTAATGGAGTCTCCGAGTTGCCGGAAATTCCAAGTCCTCGGATTGAATTAAAAAGCTCATCTATATCTGAAAATGAATCAGTAAAGGTATGACACTCATGGTTCTTTAATAAAAGTTGAGAATCGGAAAAATATGCGCACAATTCTTTATAATCTGGAAGTTTAGGCGGATTGAATGATTCAATGCTACTTCTTGTCTTATGTAGTTTTGAAAAAGTATTATTCAGAACAACAGCTATTGCAAAGTTTCCACCAAGTTTAATGTTATTAGAAAGAATGCTGACTATCTGCTCAGAAAACTTAACCCACTGAAGGGCCATACTGCTGTAGATATAACTGAATGAACATGCTTGAAAGGGAAGGGAATTATTCAAATCCGCCTGAACACAGCTTATGCCGGGATTATTTTCGCGAAGAACATCCAGCATTTGAATAGAAATATCAAGAGCTAGCAAAGCTTTAGAACTGTGTCTTTTGCTAACAAGTTTGGTAACAATACCAGTACCTGCTCCAAGGTCAAGTGCAATTTCATCTTCTTTTGGCCAGGGACTATGTCGAATAAGGTAAGTGGCAACTTGCCTGTGCACATCAGCATAATGGTCATAGGTACGGGAAGCCTTTCCAAACTTGATTGCAATCTTGTAGTCAGTATTATTTCCCATACTATTATTAATCAGCTCATTAGAAAATTTCTTATTGATTCATTAAGCAAGGAAAGACTGGTAAATGGTAGTAGATGTCCGCAGTCTGGAATCTCAATTAATGTCGCATTTGGAATATGATTAAGGATAAAATTGCAATGCGATGCTGGAATTAAATTGTCATTTAATCCGTGAATAACTAATACATCTGCTTTGATTTTTTCAAGTTCATGTGCTGAAATACGTTCTTCCAGAAGTTCTAAAGATTCAATTTGTTTTATACTATTTAGAGTGCTGCTTGTAGATAGAAAGTCCTCCATTGTGGGAAATATATGAGGTTTTGTAGTAAATTTAGCTTCTTCATTAAGTAGTGAGGAATAAAAATCTTCACATGACTTTATTCTTGTTTCTGGATTTGAATAGCGCTTTTTAAGGAGATTAAGGGCCGCTTCTCTTCCTCTGACTCCAGCAATAAAATTAGAAGTCGATGAGATAAGAGTAATTTTCCTGATTTTTTCTGGATACATAAAGTATAGTTTTAAAGCTCTTAACCCACCAACTGACCAACCCGCAAGATGAATTTCTTCGTAATTTAACATTGTGTAATCAATCTCACAGTCAGAACTAATTACGAAAGAGCCTGGAAAGAAAGAAGATAAAGTTGATAGACCCTTACAACCAAACCCCCAGCCATCAAAAAATATAGTTCTCATTTCCTGGTCTTTTTTTGACATTTTGGGCAATAAAATGTGCTTCTTTGCTGTTGTGTTACCCTGATAACTTTACTCCCGCAGCAGTAGCATGATAGATTTTCGCGACCATAAACTTTTAGTTGGTTCTGGTATTCACCGGATTTACCTTCTTCGGTTTGGTAATCAGATAATGTGGTACCTGAATTTGAGATTGCTTCAATAAGTACCGCCCTTATCTGTTCATAAAGCAGAATTATTTTATTATCAGAAATATTGCCACATTTCTCAAAAGGGGAAGTGCCAGTTCTGAATAATATTTCAGAGGCATAAATATTACCTATTCCCGTTATCCTGTCTTGTCTTAAAAGGAAGTTTTTTATCTCCTGGTTAACTGATTTATCAAGAAACATCTTTAATTTTTGAACAGTGAAGTTTCTGTCTAAAGGATCAAGAGATCCAGCAGGGAGCGAAGGTTTGTTTTTCTCCCATTTGAAAGTACCGAAGCGTCTTATATCAAAAAAGTAGATTATATGATGATCTGCCTTGATAATAGCTCTAATGAAACAATTTAATTTTCTGGTACTTGTCTTAAGAGAAATCTTGTTAGTAAGATAGATTTCAGATTCTTTTAGAATTTCGTCAAGATTTGCAAAATTCTCAGATAGAGAATTAGATTCATTCTTCTCCTGTAGCAGCAAGCGGCCGCTCATTCTTAGATGTATAACAAGATATAGGACATCTGAATCAAGTTTAAGTACAAAAACAATCTGTTTTCCAAGTCTGTATACTTTATCAATTGTAGCACCTGTCAGTGGAACAGGTGCGCTCGCGAGTTTGTTATCCAGAATATCAAAACGAAGAATCCTGTTGCCTCTTATTTTTTTATCAAGCCCACGGGCAATAGTTTCTACTTCAGGAAGTTCTGGCATCTTGAAAACTTCTGGTTAGCAATAAAGGTCAAATGCAGCTGTCAGCTTTTCTGAGATTTGGTCAGCAGAGAAACCTTCAATATCCTTACGCTGAAGCATGAATACAACTTCCCCGTCCTTTAGAAGCGCAACGGAAGGTGAAGATGGAGGGTATCCAAGAAAATAACTTCTTGCCCTTTCGGTTGCATCTTTATCCTGGCCAGCAAACACAGTAGTAATTTGTGTAGGTTTTTTTGAATGCTGTATGGCCTTTATAACTCCTGGTCTTGCTCCACCTGCAGCACACCCACAGACTGAGTTAACGACTACAAGAGTAGTGCTTGGTTGGCTTAGCGCTTTATCAACTTCCTCTGCCGTTTTTAATTCTTTTACTCCAGCCTGGACAAGTTCACGTCTCATTGGTTCAACCATTACCGGATCGTACATATTTAGTTCTCCTTAATATAATAAAAATAAAAAATGTTTCAGTTTATCTATAACGTCTTTTAAGCAGGGGTGAGAGATACAGGATATGCTGAACTCTCTCTATGGTTTCAAGCCATTCACCAAGTTCTTCTTCGATTTCTGTTTCAGGTGAGGGTATTATGCCAGGATCACAATATGCTCCTGCTGATTTTACATTGTCTTCGCTAACAAGTCGTCTATATACAGAAAGATGACGATCGCCAAAACGCTGAATTTCAAGAAAGTCCTCACTCAGAAAAACTGCAACCGGTACTTTTTCGGCGCCATTTATCCTAAGCTCATTTCCAAATTCAGGACTGCTTCTGTTGTCAATAAAACGTAGGTCGAAGAGGTTAGACTCTCTGGATATAATTTCCAGCATCGGACCTTGCCTTACGCAGTCTCCGCACCATGAACCAGATAATACCAGTATATTAAGTCGACGCTCAAAACTTTTGATTAAACTAATTTGCTCCTTACTTAACATTAATTTATTAAATGAATTTTCCCACTTATCCTTATGAGGTTGTGGTGATTCATTAAGATATTCCTGATAAGAAAGTGCATTATTAAACCATTTACAGAAGAACTCTCTTCTTTGGTCAAGATAAGGTGATATGTCTGGTAGCTCTGATGACATGGTTTTTTAATATTTTTTCAAAACTCTTTTTATAACTTTGATTGAAAGCGGTTGTAGGCTATCATACCGTGTTTTTATTAGGAAGATACAGTTCAATATTTTCAGGTCAATCGATATGGATTTTGTGATTCAGGCAGATCATGTAGTGAAAACGTATATAAAGCCCAAACGTTCGCTCGGGATTTTAGGTAGTATCAGGGATCTGTTTAAAAGAGATTATGAATTGGTACGAGCAGTTGATGATATTACCTTGAACATCAGGCAAGGTGAGTTTATAGGCTATATTGGACCTAATGGTGCAGGTAAGTCCACCAGCATTAAGATCCTTACTGGTATTCTTCAGGCAAGTTCGGGCACTGTTAGGGTTTTGGGTCTGGATCCTTTTAAGGATAGAAGAGCTTATACAAGACAAATTGGGGTTGTTTTCGGGCAGAGAACACAACTTTGGTGGGATATCGCAGTACAGGAGTCATTCTCTCTTTTAAAACGAATTTATCAGATTAAGGACTCTGATTATCGATCCAGACTTGATGAACTGGTTACCTTGTTTCAGGTCGGTTCATTACTTCAGACTCCTGTAAGAAAATTATCTCTTGGAGAGCGAATGAAGTGCGATATAATTGCAAGTTTGCTTCATAAACCTGCAATTCTTTTTCTTGATGAACCAACTATTGGACTTGATGCTATTGCAAAAGAGTCAATCAGAGAGGTGCTTTTAAAGCTTCATACTAAAGGTGATACCACCATTTTACTAACTACTCACGATCTTCAGGAAATCGAAGAACTTTGCGATAGAATAATAGTGCTTGATCATGGAAAAATTGTATATGATGGGGATTTATTTCAAATAAAAAATCTGTCTGGTTTATCTCACAGGTTATCTATTGAGTTTGTAGAGACTCCTGATATCACAATACGGGATACATGGATAGCGATTCCAGGTGTTATAGAGATTTCAGGAGAAGGCCGGCATTTATTTTTCGATTTTGATCATCGGGAAATCTCAGTGCCTCTTCTTCTTCAGCAGATTTTTTCTTATTGTGAAGTTAGAGATCTTCAGGTTTCTGAGCCCAGTATCGAAGATGTTATAAAGAAATTGTACCGCTCTGGTTTTAATACTGAGTCTTATTTACCTGATTCACGACAGGGTTTGGTATGACTATTCTGAAACTTCATATTGATCCTTACATTGCTAATGTTCGTCTGGCCTTTTTAAAACTTCTGGCCTATCGGCTAAGGTATTTTACTGGTTTAATTACTTATACTCTTTTTGTTTCTGTCCATTATTTTATCTGGAAGGCGGTATTCGGAGCAAAAGCTTCTGAAACTGCCTCAGATATCAGTTCAGTGATCCTTAATGGGTACTCTTTGTCAGATATGATAACCTATATTGCAGTGGGTTGGATCGCGCGGAGTTTGTACTTCTCTGATATTGACGAAGAAATAGCCTCTCTTGTAAGAAGTGGTCAGGTAAGTATTTACCTTCTTCGGCCTGTATATTTTCATCTAATGCTTCTTTCGGAAGCCTTTGGGGGAATGCTCTTCAGATTTACGCTCTTTACTTTTCCAATAGCATTTCTTCTTTTGGCATTGTTTCCGATTCAGGCCCCATATTCATTTTTTCATGCCATACTTTTTATTCTATCTACCTTTATGAGTTTTTTTGTTCTTGCTGAGTTAAACTTTCTTCTTGGTCTTGTTTGTTTTGCATTAAAGTCAATTGATGGAATAATGCGCGCAAAATATTTTTTTGTTCAGCTATTTTCAGGACTGCTTCTGCCGCTTGCATTTTTTCCTGACTGGCTCAGGTATTATCTTAATATTCTTCCTTTTAAATTAATTGCTTCTGTACCACTTGAGGTTTATCTTGGTCGCCTAAATGGAGTTGATCTTTATTATGCAATTATTGAGACTGCCGGTTGGGGTATGTTTTTGTTTTTTTTATGCGAAATATCCTGGAGAAGCGCTTTCAGAAGTCTCTCAATTCAGGGAGGCTAGTAATGCGTATTTCTGATTATAGAATATATTTTTTTTATTTTCTCCAGTTTATTAAAAGTCGGGCGGAATACAAAGTTGATTTTATTTTTGGTCTAATTGCTAATGTTCTAGTTTCACTTTTTGGGCTTTTATTCATACTATTACTTATTGATGGTGAACAAATAACTTCAATTGGCGAATGGTCACGAAATGAAGTTTTATTTATCTATGGATATTCAATGCTTGCATTCTCCCTTTTTAATATGGTTGCACAGAATTTATATCGGTTTGGTGATAAATACATCATAGAGGGTCAGTTCGACAGAGTATTGTTACGTCCTCTTGGCTCAATTGGTCAGGTTATATTTGAATCATTTAACCTGGATGCTCTCGGAACTTTTGCCCTGGGTATTTTTATACTCTTTAAAAGCAGCAGTGCACTTCAGATCGATTTTTTTGCGAGTGATTATTTGTGGCTTGCTATTAGTGTTTCTTGCGGTGCAATTATACTTCTTTCGGTATTTGTTACTCTGGCATCTTTTTCCTTTTATTTTGAAGACAGATTAGGAATTGGTGCACCGGTATATAGTCTTATTACTTTTGGAAGATATCCAACTCCTATTTTTAACAAGACCCTGCAAATGATCCTAAGTTTTATAATACCGTTTGCGTTTGTTGCTTTCTACCCGGCTACTCACTTTCTTTTCAAAGAAGGTTTTCATTACTGGTGTTACTCGACCCCACTTGTTGCACTGGTCAGCGTTACTATTGCAGGGATCGCCTGGAAGGCAGGTGTCTACAGGTACTCTTCCACGGGGTCTTAATGAATGGTATTGTGACGCCGCCGTGGAAGCGATTCCTCGAAGTTTTTTAAAGTTTTATGTAGTTCATTAGGAATTTTTTTGTAAGGACATGTTTCCAGAAAATCATCCAGCACCAGATGATTTACAACATCTTCAGTTTCACCAAGATCAGAAAAAAAAGTATTGTAAATATGCTCTACTTCTTCCCTGTCTCTGGATATCAGACTTTCTCTTGCTAACCGACAGCGTCCCTCAAGGCAGGAAAGCATGGCTTTAAGCTTTCTTAGTTCACGAAATCCTTGAGGGTGCATTATACCACTCATGGTTCTTAATTTACCTTCAAGGGTTAAAAGCGCACTTCTTGCTTCTTCTGCCAGTTTATCAAGTTTTCTTGATTCTTTAATAATTTCCCTTCTAAGTTGACCTGTAGATTTTTCACCAGAAAAAACAGAATATAGGCCAGATAATATGCTAAAAAGAACAAAAGTCGCAGTAAGTGCAAGCAATGTTAGCTGGTAAGGAACAATTAGCTGTTCCTGAATAATGTGCCAATAATTCTGAAGTCCCAAAATGGTTAATATAGAAAAGAAGAGACATACTGAATTTATAGAGCCAATTTCATTTGATTGTTTACTCATATACTGGGTCTGCTCCAAAGAGATGCTTATTTGCTTATCAGCTCTAGAGCGTAATTTGCTTCAGATTTTAAAAATAAAAAAAATTTAATAAGTATTTTAGTGACTTAGGTCGGTTGGTTTTCATTTACCAGACAGTTTTTTTTATAAATAATTAATCGAAATATAATTTTTAATCATCCAAATAGGTCATTTTGGGATCCTTCGTTGTCTTCTTTCTCACTTCTGACATCGTAGATGCGATGTAGTTTTGATGACAGGCCGGGTAATATCTGACTCCAGTGTTGTCCCCAAACGAAAATTGTCAGATGCTCTTCGGCTCTGGTTGCTGCAAGATAAAGCTCCCTACGAGATGCGGTAGTAGGAGGGTAGATCTCCCGTGATACATTCCAAATCCCTACATGAGGGAATTCTAAACCCTTGCATTGATTAATTGAGGCCAGAAGAATCATTCCACTTGTTTCCCTTGGTGCCTCTATAAGTAGAGAACATCGTTCACCCAGAGTAGGGCTTATGAGGGATTTAAGTTCTTTGCACTCGGAATAATTCCTGGATAGAACAAGAATTGGATCATTTGAAAATTTTTCTCCAACTCTTTCAGTCCATAGAATCAACTCTTTTAATGAATCTTCTTTATCGCTGGATATTACCAATAATGGAGGTTTCCCAGGTCTGCCACTGGTTGTTCTTTGTTGCCCAAGCAAGCTATCAGCATATTTCATAATTGGAAAACTTGAACGATGGGATATTGTAAGAGTCTGGGCACGTCTTTGTGAAGATGGGTCTTTCCTGTGGGTAAGATTTATTGCATCCATCGAGGACTGAAAAACAGCACTCTCCAGCGGATTACTTTGAGTAGTATGCTGTTCTATATCGCCTGTCATTGTAATATTTTCCTTGTTTTTTACCAGAGATCCTATAAATGCAAGTTCTACAGGGCTTACTTCCTGAAACTCATCAAGAAATAAATGAGAGTAGACTGGAAAATTTGCTGACTTTTGATTCATTATTTTTGCTGAAAGAAGTATCAGGGAAGTATCATTTTGATCTGATTCTCCATTTTCAAACTGATTTTTAGTATATAGGAAAGAATCCTTAATCATTTCATGATCAAGTAATCTTGATGAATCAAATTCAAGTAAAAGATCAGGTTGCCTTAGGGCATACAATATAACTTCCTTGGGGCAATGAAAAGAAGTATTAGAATATGACGGGTCTTTTAAAATTGTATGAATAGTTTTGGTAAGAGCTATAGAGGATTTAACCCTGGAAATCTTTGGATGAGCAGGATTTGTAATAGTTTTTAGATTATAAAAAAGTCCTGATTGATTTTTAACTTTATTTAGCCATTCGTCTCTTGTTATTATGGTTATTTCAGAAGTATCAAGAGATTCGAGAGAATTTTTTATATACTTACTGAGAAGCTCTGTGGGAGCGATAATTATCGGATTTGTTTTTTCTGTTTCACGAGCAAGTTGCCATGCAAGTCGATGCAGGGCAACACTTGTTTTCCCACTACCTGCAATCCCATGAAGAATAACTGGTTCTGTTGCTTCCTCTGTAATAAGACTAAACTGCTCAGGGCTGATAAGTGACAGAATAGATGGAAGCTCAAATTTTCCAGAGGATGAAGCGCCTGATGCTTTTCCGCCTTGCCGAGTCTGTTCCCACTCACCTGTAGTAGATCTTTTAAATCTTCCCAGAGGGCAGTCAACTTCTTTAAGTATGCCACCTTTAGCCAGAATTTTGTTTCTAAGAACTACCTTCCCACTTCGTTCTTGGCCTCTAATTTCCTCAAGATAATTTTCGCCTTCTTGGTATTCGTAAAACAGACGTGCTAACGGCGCGTTCTTCCAGTCGATTATTCTGGCATCAATATTCGCCCTTTTGCCAATTTTGTACTCTAGTGATTTAATGCCAGAATGTGTTTCTTCTTCAAGAACCAGCCGGGCAAAGTAGGGCGAGTCGAGTAATTCTTCAATTGCTTTTGACTCGGACCTGGCACGCTTTGAAAGTGAGTGTGAAACTGATTCATCATTTGCCAGCATCTGTTTTTCTATGTCTCTTCGGGAGTTTACAATTTCTGATGTCAAACTTCTGGCCTCTATGGAATGCCTTGATAGTTTACCTAACTCATCAATTTCAGCTTTTTTCAGGATATTTATAGTCTTATCAAATGATTCCTGCTCTTCTAAAATTCTTTTAAGGATGGATGGATCAATACTCATTGGAACTATTTATGATTAAGTTAGTAATTTCTGATTTGATTAAATAATTTGGGGCACGGGATAATATGTTTAGATCAAAAATACGTCCAGTCCGAATTATAATAAAGAGAGGGTTATTTGAATCTATTCACAGTGTTAGTCATCTTAGGAGTGGTAAGTTCAAGCCAGAAAAATCAAAAGATTGACACCTTAAGAGATTAACATTTTGGAGCAAAACAATCCCCATGTTTCGGTAATATTCAAACCATCAGATGGTGCGGATACTTTTTTTGTTAATGGGACTGAGAAAAATAATGCTATAGGTTCACCTGCTTTATTTTCTTGTGAAGTGGTTGAGGCAAAAATTTTTGCAGATGGGGAAACCAGAGTTCTTCTTAAAGGTACTGTTAATAATCGAATTCCATTTAGTGGAGAAATTAAGAGGGACTCTCCAAGTGAAAAAAATTTTTTAAGATTTCTCTCTGCTCAGGTTGAGCGGGAAAATTCCTCTCAAAATATAGTTAATCAAAAAGTTTTGTCTGAAATTCAGGCAGGACTTCGTCAAACTGCTTCAATAACCAATGAGTCATCTGAGATTATTGAGAGCTTTCTTGAGGTTTTTGATGCGGACTTTACGTGGAAACGACTAAGGGGTAGAGATTCAATATCAAAAAATCATAAATCCAGTACATCGGTCACCAAGATGAAAGCGGATCAGGAAGATGTTGGCGTCATCAATAATGATGAACCTGAAAAGTTAGTGAATTCTGAAAAGTCTGTACGTAGAGGAGAGTATCCCCAGACAAGGCTGTCTGTTGTCAGAAATATCACGGATGACAATCCAATTCCCTATCAAAGCATTTCTGGTTTTCTTGCAATTGAAATTTCCGGAGGAAATAGTGAGGGGAATGCATCTGATGAATTAGTTCAAGCCGGGCAAATACCTTTAGCAGATAGGGTAGAATTTTTATCACAAACTGCAAGATTTACAGTTGGAAGCGACGGGCCGCGCCTTGAGATTGAATTGATAAGCAGAGATCAATCAGGTGTTCTGAACTATTTTTTCCATATTGGCAGTAAAACCAGAAATACAAATTGGACTGGTTATGAGGGCGCACTATGCGAAGTAGCAGAGTCCGAAAACAGGTATTTGTTGACCCTTTCATTAAGGGACTTTCGTCCTGGAAAATATGAATATACTTGCTATGCTCAGGATTCACATACAGGTGAAAGTCATTGGATGGGAGGATATGGAAATAATCTTGCCTTCAATATACCAAGGGGTCTGGTTGATTCATCTAATATCCAGATAAGTGAATCTGGTAATTTAAGTGCCCGTAAGGTGCCCCTTTCAAGCTTTGATTCATTCTCCCGTTGGTGCTTTAAACAAAGATCTCTTGGTAATACCGGAATTTTACTGGAACCTTTGTTTTTTAATGAAGTATCGCGTGTTAAGGCTCTTCAATATTACGAAGAGGCCCTTCGACGCTTATCGAAGCGCCGAGGACTACGAACCAAAGCTGTTGTTGAAATGTTTCGAACTCTGGGCTTGTCAAATATTGTTATGGTTAGTCCGGAGGGTCCCCATGCGATTGCAGGTGGTCTTTCTCAGGTAATAGTGGGTTTATCTGAATCACTTTCCCGTGAAGGATTGAAAATTACACTTATCACACCTTTGTATGAGCAGGCTTGGGGTAATCATCATATTTCTTTTCAGGAAGCAAGCACTAAGGGAATTGAACTCTTTGGAGAGCGTGTAATACCTGAGCTTAAAGGAGATATTAACGTAGGCATTCCTGCTACCCGCTGGGAAGGGGGAGTTGGTCTAGCTCAACCAAGAAGAGTCATTCGTATTGAAGTATGGGAAACCTGCGTACGTGGTATAAGGATTTTATTTCTTAGACACAAGACCATTGGAGACCGCTTGTACGGTGGTATTTCCGCAAGAGACCAGATGCTTCGAGCTGTATTTCTGTCAAGGGGAGCTCTTGAGCTTTGTAAAGATGACAAGTTCAACATTTCTCCTGGTATTCTTCTGTCACATGACTGGTTGTCATCATTGGTCGGGCCTCTTCTGTATCTTGATGACAATTATTCTGTTGATGATAAACTGAGATTATTTACCAGCATTCATATGCTTCACAATGTTGGTCCTGCCTATCAAGGGAGATTTTATCTTGTAGAGCAAGGGGAGTATCTATGGCCAATTGTCGGTCTATCTGATTCTCACGTTGGGGGATTCCTCGATGAAGATTCCGAGAGAGTTATAAATTTTACTAAAGCTGCCTGTTATCACAATAAAAGTGCCTTAATCACAGTCAGTAGGCCATATGCCGAGCAGCTCCTTGAAAATGATTCCGGTGAAGGATTAATTTCTACTCTGAAGGAAAAATCCTCCATGCTGTATGGAATAAGTAATGGGATACCACAGGAGGCGGTCAGAAGAGCTGCTTTTAGAAGAACAGATGATGTATCAACTCTGTTTCCGCGTGCTAACAAGAGGAAATACCTGAAACGCGAAATAAAGGTTTCAGTAGATTCTGTGATTAGGAACAAAACTTGTCTAAAAACCCTTATTCAGTCTGAGAACAATCTTGTTGTTAATTCGAACGCGCCACTTGCTGTTTTTGTCGGTAGGCTTACTGAGCAAAAGGGAATTAATCTGTTAATTGATCGCGATAAGAATGGTTATTGTGTACTGGAAACTGCCTTGATTAATTATCCTAATATGCAGTTTTTGATTGCAGGGCCACCATCTTATTCTGATCCGGCTTTTATACAGTTTAAAGAGAGTTTCAATGATATATCATTGCGATATAAGGGTCGATGTGCCAGTTTGTTTGAATTTGTTCCTCATGATTATGCAATTGAAATTACTGCTGCATCTGATTTGTTTTTAATGCCTAGTAGATATGAGCCAGGGGGAATAACACAGCTTGAGGCGCTTGCTGTTGGAACGGCTGTAGTTGCTCACCGTGTTGGTGGATTATCGGCAACATTAAGTCCTTTTAAAGAATATTCAGGTACCAGTTTTCTCTTTGATGAATTTACTACAAGCAAGTTTTCTGCCTCTCTTCAGGAAGCCCTGGGAGTAGTTGTTAAGGAAGGCAAAAGAAAACTGCTGGTCGAACGCGCCATCTCAGCAAGAAATGATTGGGAACACCGTGTGCCATACTATCTGTCACTTTTTCAGAAAGTATTAGGGGTTTTTGAAACCTTATCAAGTACTGTGGAACGTTTCAGCGGTAACCGCCTCGAATTATTGCAGAGAATAGCCGCATCCCGGCAGTAATTTCAGGCCCCGCAATTCTTAATAAAATCAATTAGATAAGTTTTTTCTTTAATAAATTCTCTTATGAGCCGTTTATACCCCACATGATTTGGTTTTCCGTAAGGAAAATCAAATTGGGGTATGTGAGCCGAAGGCGAACCAGATACGCATATAGTGAACGTTTAGGATACCAGCCACCCGTAGGGTGTCAAGAAAGGGCGTATAACCGTTATATCTCCTTTCTTGAAGGGCCTGGCGGCTCTCTGTCAATCTTATGTGGGGTATATTTGTATCTGGCTGCGCTAAAGCTACGCTTTATAGTGAACGTGACGGCAGGCTTTCCAAATACGGAAAACCTAATCACGTTCACTATATAAACGGAAGTCGATAATAATTGGATCCTAGAGTTAAGATAAATGTATTTTCCAGCTAAAATTGATCAAAATCAGTTAGCAAAACTAGAAGAGTGTAAAAGGGCACTTAGGGAGCTTAATGCTATTAATCTGGCTTCAACTGATAAGGATATCTTAATTTCTTCCCAGTCTTCTCTTTATAGAAAAGTTCCTCGTGATGGTACCCTGTATGTTATCAGGGAAGGATCACTGAAATGTGTTCGAAATGATAAAGTTTTTTACTACGCTGAGGAGGGGGATTTAGTTGGGTTTGAAGGTTCTGCATTTGACTTGGAAATGGATTTTTCTTCGGAATTTGCAGTTGTAGTCAGCCCAATAGATGTAAGATCATTTCTTGATTCACCTGAGACTGCTACTGCATGGAATCGCTTTCAGGGAAATTTTCTGAGTATATTGTTTTCTGGTCTAAGTAAGGACATGAAATCAGAAAGTTCACTTTCGCCAGAGGTTAGAAGTTACATACCCGGAGAGTTAATTGTTGAGCAAGGTAGTATGGGTGAAGAGGTTTTTTCTTTGATAGATGGTGTTGCTGATGTTCTGGTGGGTAACCAGAAAGTGGGCGAGGTCTATCAAGACCAGCTTTTTGGTGCAGTTTCTGTACTGACTAATACTGAAAGAATTGCTACTGTTCAGGCAAGAACTGAATGTATGGTAGTTGTTTTGTCGAGAGAGCAGTTTATTTCACTTGTAAGTTCAAAACCGGACACTCTTTTAAGATTAGCAGAGGATCTTTCAAAGGCAATTGTTTCATTGAATGAACAGGTTCGGGGATTGATACAAATTCCAGGATAACCTCTTGTTTCTCTCTATATTCGCCAAATCTTGTGATAAAGACAGTTTCGAGTTAAAATCCACCGGTTGATTAGGGTTATTTTTAACTTTAAATTACTCTAACTGATTTTTAAAGAAAGCTTTTCATGGGAGGCTCTCAGTTATATTACATATGAAACAATATTTAGATCTTGTTCGTGATGTTTTACAAAATGGTGGTCCATCAATAGGAGCTTCACGTGAAGACCGGACAGGGGTTGGAACCTTGTCTGTTTTTGGAAGGCAGCTTCGTTTTAATCTTGAAGATGGCTTCCCCCTTTTAACTACAAAAAAGGTTCATCTTAAGTCCATTATTTATGAGTTACTATGGTTCATTCGTGGAGAGACTTCAATTTTACCTTTACATGAAAATAATGTCAGTATATGGGATGAGTGGGCCGATGAAAATGGAGAGCTTGGTCCAGTTTATGGAAAGCAGTGGAGACGCTGGGAAGGACCTGATGGTACCGTTGATCAGATTGAACGAGCTGTCAGGCTTTTAAAAGAAGATCCGTATAGTCGTAGAAATGTTGTTATTGCATATAACCCTGCAAATTTGCCCGAAGTGGCCCCTCCTGCATGTCATACCTTGTTTCAATTGTATGTATCTGAGGGCTCTTTAAGTCTTCAGCTTTATCAACGTTCAGCTGATCTTATGCTTGGTGTTCCATTTAATATTGCAAGCTATTCGCTACTTCTTATGATGTTTGCGCAAGTGTCTGGTTTGAATCCAAAGGAGTTTATTCACACTTTTGGTGATGTTCATATTTATTCCAATCATGTAGAGGGAGCACGTCTTCAGTTAACTCGTTCTCCAAAGCCATTGCCTTTAATGAGACTAAACCCCGATGTAACAGATATTTTTTCTTTCAAATATGAAGATTTTGAACTGGTAGGATATGAGCCTGATGCACATATAAAATTTGATATTGCTGTTTGATTCTAGCCCGCATTATTCTGCTTTTTAAGGAGCTGTTTGGTAAATAAATCATTTTTATCGAATGTAATTTTAAAGGCTATTGTTGCGATGGATGATGATCGTGCAATTGGAAAAAATAATCAGCTTCCCTGGCATATTCCTGAAGATCTTAAATATTTTTCAAAATGCACTACGGGTCATACTGTTGTAATGGGTCGAAAAACCTATCAATCGCTTCCTGATCGATTTCGTCCACTTCCAAATCGAAAGAATATTGTTCTAAGTCGGGATGATAATTTTTGTCCTGATAAAAATAATTCTGAGGATAAAATCTCAACCTATGATTCGGTTTTAGTTTTTAAATCTGTTTCAGATTTTCTTAATCAACTTTACGCTGGTTGCATTGAATTACCAGGAAGTGAGGTATGGGTCATTGGAGGTGCGGAAATATACAGACATTTTATGCCTTTCATTGAAGAGTTGCATTTAACTCGTGTGGCTGGTTCTCATGATGGGGATAGCTTTCTTGATCCATTTGAGAAAGACTTTAAGCTTCTTTCAACTTTGCCAGGAAAAGGGTGCTCGTGGGAGGTTTATAGAAAAATCGTTTAGAATCAGTGACTTATTTCTCATTTAGCCCTCTAACATGGACATTGTATTGTTCTACTGCTAAAAGCCTAGGAAATTATGAAATTCCGAGATGTGTTATTCCGGAAATATGCTACGGGACTTATCCTTCTTCCTTCATGTTAACGGGCTGTTACATAATTTTATGAAAAGTTTCAGGGAGATTTAATAGAATGCAATCAGAGGTGCTCCAGTTGCAGGTAGTAGAGGGAGGTAAATCTCCTGACAGCTTGCCATCCGTAAAAAATAAATTTGAAGAAAAATCAACTGATAATAGTGCCAGTGTTAGTCCAGCTTATGACATTTATCAGGTTGATATTGGTTTCTTTTCTGGTCCAATGGATTTGTTGCTTCACCTTGTCTCACTCAAGGAAGTTTCAATTGAGGATGTATCAATGTCTGAGGTACTTGAGCAGTATCTTTCAGTTGTCAATTCTCAGGCTCTTAACCTAGATCTTGAAAAGGCTTCTGAATATCTGGTTATTGCTGCTACCTTAATGATGTTAAAGAGTAAATCACTTTTGCCAGGAGACTCCTGTCAAGAGGATTCTGACGAATCCGAAGATGAGGAATGTTTCAGGTTTTTTGAGGACTTGAGAGCTCGTTTAAAAGCTTTTGAACTTACAAGAGAGCGTGCGCGTGCGTTGATAGAGACGCCTCAACTCGGTATTGATACCTTTGCAAGGATTGACAAAAACGCGATACAGATCCCCCCTGAAATGATTGCTGAAGGTGAGAGCATAAATAAACTATCCAGTCTTTTTTACTCATTGGTTAAGCGAATTGGCGGACTCGGAAGAAGTATCAGGATAACAATTGAACCAGTATCAGTTGTAAGTGCAATGATCAAACTTGTTGACTCGTTAAGGATTTTAAGCAGGAAAGATCCGTTAATTAGCAATGACAAGTTAAAAACAGCCACTTTTTCAAATATAATGAAGCTTGCCTATAAACGCGAAGAAGTAGGAAAGTCACTCGGAAGCAGAAATGTTGTTCTTGGAAGCTTTATCGCACTTTTAGAACTTGCAAAAAGAGGTATGGTCTCGATACGTCAGGAATCAGGGTCAGATGATATTATTCTTAATCTTAGAATGAAAGATGTGGAGGATGGTAGTGAGATGGATTCTGTAATTTTTACTTCAGAATTTGATGATACAGATAATCCCCAAAGTGATAATTCTGAAGATGAAATTAATCTGGATAAATTGAAATCCCCAGTACTTGATCTTGATAAGTTTCGAAATGAAAAATTCGGAAATGAGCATTTTCAAAGCGAGCTGGATCATTCATTATTGAATAACGAGGGAAATATTCAAGAAATTCGTAAGGAGGAGGCAGGTAATGGTTAGAGAGGAAGTTCGTTCAGTTGGGGATAATAATAACTCCGAAAGTGGCAATGAAATAGATTTAAGAGTTCAATGTGATAATTCAGTTTTGGATTCGTATGATGACCTGGATCAGAATTTCCGGTATCAGGGCGATGTTAATGAATCAGAATATTCACCTACGCTGATTGAGGGCCTCTCGGGTTTTTTATTTGTTAGTCCTCGTCCATTAACGATCGAAAAATTAATTGAACTAAGTATTTCCGCCGGTCTTATTTCATCCAAAAACGCTTCTGCTGAGAGTGACATTAGAGAAGCAATAGACAAAATTGCATTTCACATAAAAGCAGCTGCTCTTGGTATTGAGCTTGTAGAAGTTGCCGGTGCGTTTCAGTTTAGAACCATACCTAAAATAAAAAGGACTCTTAAGGCTTTAATAACTCCAAAAATGAAGCGCTTAAGTAAAGCAGCAGCAGAAACTCTTGCTGTTATTGCCTACAAGCAGCCTGTGCCACGAGCTGAAATTGAGGCAATAAGAGGTGTGGATGCCCTTCCTACACTTAAAACACTGCTTGATGCGCGTTTGGTTCGTATTGTTGGTCGTGAGGATACTCCTGGTAGTCCAGCTTTATATGGAACAACAGATTTTTTCCTTGAACGTTTCGGTTTAAAGAATCTTTCAGAATTGCCATCTCTTCGTGAGATTTCACTCCTTGAAGGTGAAAGTGCAGACTCTGAAAAAGGTGACTCAGAACAATTGGAGTTATTTCCCGATGCTGAATCTACTGAGGATGGAAATTATGAGGTAGAAGATGATGAGGTAAATACCAAGAACACAAATTTTGATGAACCTATTTATAGTCAACTGGAAATTTCTGATACAGAACTTGATTTAACAAAGAATTTAATCAAAGCTGAAACTGACATTAAGCTTGGCAAAGATTCAATTTAGCTGGATAATTAATGAAACCCGAAGCATCTGTTAACAGAAAACGTGTTAATGAAGCCAGAGAGCCTGTTAGGGTTCAAAAACTGCTTGCAAGTGCAGGGGTCGCATCTCGTCGAGCATGTGAAGAGTTAATTAAGCAGGGTCGTGTAAAGGTCAATGGAGCCTTGTCTACACTTGGTTCAAAAGCCATACCAGAAGTTGATATAGTGACAGTTGATGGTGCTGCAGTTTCCTTACCTCAGAAGGTAGTAGTTGTTTTTAATAAACCTCGTGGTGTAGTAACAACCATGAATGATCCTGAAGGCAGGCCCTGTGTGGGTGATTTTTTAAGGAGTTTACCTATAAGACTTTTTCCAGTTGGTCGACTTGACTTCGATGTTTCAGGATTGCTTGTTCTCACAAATGATGGAGATTTTGCTAATAGTCTTCTTCATCCAAGTCGTGGTATTCAAAGAAAATATATTGCTAGGGTTAAAGGAGAGCTTACACCTTCTCGTGTAAGACTGCTAAAAAAAGGTATGCATCTTCCTGATGGTCCTGCAATAGCAAGTAGTGTTACTTTAATTAACCCCGATAAGCTGAGCAAACTTCTTCTTGGTGATCCAAAGGAAGGAGAAAGTTTGATTGAAGTAGTAGTTTCAGAGGGGCGTAATCATTTTGTTAAAAGGATTCTGGAAGCTGTTGGTTTGCCTGTAAATAAACTGAGCAGAGTTGAGTTTGGACCTTTTACCTTGAAGGGTATTCCTGTCGGAAAGATGAGGCAAGTGGCCCTGAGAGAAGAGTTATTAGGCTAGAAATTAGTTTAAAATCAATTTTGCTTTCAGCATTTGACAAGACCTGCATAATTCTGCAATACTTCGCCCGCGGGGTAGAGCAGTCTGGTAGCTCGTCGGGCTCATAACCCGGAGGTCAGTGGTTCAAATCCACTCCCCGCATCCATATTGATAATCTCTCTTGTTTGTTCAACTACTCTTATTATTTAAAGCCTTTCAGGTAGTTCTTATTTGTCATCGCCTGTGGTTATTTAATTCTTTGCATATCTAAAGCGGGTCAGATATCATTTAGTCCTGTACGCTATTTAGCATATATACCACTTGGAGATTTGTAAATTATGGCCAGATTTCGTTCGGGTGTTCTTTTTGGTGATGAGGTGACTGAGGTTTTTGATTGTGCTCTTAGAGAAGAGTTTGCTCTGCCCGCAGTAAATGTCATTGGCACGAATTCAATTAATGCGACCATGGAGTCAGCACGAGAAATGAGGGCACCAATTATTATTCAGCTTTCAAATTCTGGAGCTTCCTTTTTTTCAGGTAAGGGACTAGACAATAGTGAACAGGAGGCAAGCATACTAGGTGCTGTAAGTGCCGCTCGGCATGTTCATCTGCTTGCAAAAGCTTATAAGGTTTCTGTTATTTTGACGACAGATCACTGCGCGGCGAAACTTCTCCCCTGGATTGATGGCTTGATTGAACATGGAATTCGTTTTTTTGAACAGGAGGGTCGTCCATTATACAGCGGACATATGCTGGATCTTAGCGAGGAATCACTTGAAGAAAACCTGGATATTTGCGTTAAATACTTCAAGCGAATGAGTGAAATCAATATGTATCTTGAAATGGAACTTGGAGTTACTGGGGGAGAAGAAGATGGTGTTGATAATACAGGTGTTGAAAGCTCAAAGCTTTACACTCAACCATCAGATGTTGCATATGCGTATAAAAAACTTTCAGCAATTGATCAGAAGTTCATGATTGCCGCATCATTTGGCAATGTTCATGGGGTATATAAACCCGGAAATGTTCGACTCGAACCAAAAATTCTAAAAAACTCCCAGGAACATCTCAGACAAGAATTGTCTATTGATAACGAGAAACCAATAAAATTTGTCTTTCATGGTGGTTCTGGTTCAAGCAGGGAAGAGATACGTGAGGCTATTTCATATGGAGCAATAAAGATGAATATAGATACCGATCTCCAATGGGCTTTCTGGGATGGTGTTAGACACTATTATAAGGACAAGGAAGCCTACCTTCAGGGTCAGATTGGAAATCCTGAAGGAGCAGATAGGCCTAATAAAAAGCAGTATGATCCGAGAGTTTGGTTGAGAGAGGGAGAGAAGTATTTTATTAAGCGTCTAAGGGTGGCGCTTGAGGATTTAAATACTATAGGCAAGAATGAATAATTTTTTCTTGTGTCAGGGATTATAATTACCGTTTCTTGCCCAGAGCTTTATTTCTTTTGTTAGATCTCTGGTAAATGAACTTGTTGATGATGAAAAGGCCTTTTTAAATGCTTTTTCAGAATTAGTTTGATCGTTAAGATTGCTCAGGTAATTCGCTATTCCTGTATATCCATGTTCACTTACAAGTTTTCTTGTGGCAAAAAGAGACTGGGCGTAAGCGGCTGGTACAATTTTTTCGTCCAGTAAAGTAAAGCCGTTTTGTAGCCAATCCAGGGGCATGGCGTCATTTTTTGCAATCCATTTTCTAAGTGCAGGCCCAAGAAGTGGATTTACCCTGTCTTCCAGTAACTGAGCGATACCCTCATCAAGCCATGCTGGACAGTTTCCTCCTGAAATCTCAGCAATCACTGCGTGAGCATATTCATGCCTAATGGCTCGGGCGAGATCAGTAAGATTTACTCCTTTTGAATTATTTAGAGGAATGCTAATTTCATCATTAAAATACATTGCGCTTGTCCAGGAAGGAGCACCTGTATATCTTCGGAACTCAGCTGGCGCTAGAAATCTTATAGTAACTTTTCTTACCGGAGTTTTTCCAAATAAAGAGCTGTATTCTGCAAATGAATCTTCAAGAACTCCAAATGCAAACTTGGCAAGTTGCCCCTGACTAAGAATTTTGTTTGAAACTTCACTCGTATCCTTTCCAAAGTATAGGATAAATCTGGGATTTTGAACAATATATTCCTGATTAACGTCGGCTCCATTTGCTGAAACCGCAGGAAACATAAGACATCCAAGAAGAAGTACAACCTTGGCTGATAATACTGAAAAAATACGATAATGCGACATACTGCCTCTAAAACAACTCTTAGAGGCAATATCGGCATATCCGATCTATTTCTGATGAAAAAATACAGAACAATCAATCTAGAGATATAATTGCATTCTTGAACTTTTTCCAATTATTAAGATTTATGTGTTAAATCAATATCTTCCTATGAAATCAAAAGCTTAATGATGACCTGATAGTACGAATTTCCAGGCTTCTTCTCTTTCTTCGCGGCTGGTGTTGGAATCGAGAACTGGTTTTGAGTCTTTATCAAGCAGCACCATTGTTAAGCGTGAATTGGATTTTTTCTTGTCTCGTTCCATATGCAAAAGTAGATTAGAAATTTCAGGAGTATCTGTACTTCTTAAACTATAAGGCAAATTAAACAACTTAAGAAGCTGGATTAATATTTCAATATTTTTTTTGTCATACTGATGCCTTATATGAGAAAGATAACTTGCAGCTACAAGCCCAATTGCAACTGCTTCACCATGTAAATATGACCCCTGCAAATATGTTTGTGATGAACAAGAAAATTCTTTTTCTATTGCGTGAGCAAAAGTATGCCCCAGGTTAAGAAAAGCCCGGTCTCCAGACTCGTTCTCATCTCTCTCAACCACAGATTTTTTTATTTCAAGGTTCACATTAATAAGCTCGATTAAAGCATCCAGATCTCGTTTAAGGATCAAGTCATTATTATCGGAGAGCCATTTAAGAAGATTTGAGTCTTCAATCAGCCCATGTTTAATACATTCTGCAATCCCTGATCTGAATTCGCGGTCGGGAAGACTTGTTAGAATCTCCGGATCAATAATAACCTGATTTGGGGGATAAAAAGCTCCAATCAGATTCTTGCCAAGATTGTGATTAATTGCAACTTTGCCCCCAATGCTTGAATCAACCATTGAAAGTAGTGTAGAAGGAATTTGAATGAGTGGTACACCCCTTAAATAAATGGATGCAATGAAACCAGCAGCATCACCACAAACTCCACCACCAAGTGCAACTATCGTTGTACTTCTGTCAGCTCCAAACTCTATTAAAGGTTGAAAAAGTGGATATAAGACATCAATTGATTTGCTTTTTTCTCCACTTGGTAAAGTTAGTACCAGCAAGGAACTGCTTCCAATCAGTGAGCTAACATTATTTAATAATTTCTTAACAAGCTCACTTGAAGAACTGAGATTTTCATCCACAATTATTACTAATTTAGGTTTGTCCTTTATCTGGGAGAGAAATGAAAACTGAGAAGAGTCGCTACTCAAAAGCCCCTTGGCAATATGAACCGGGTACGAGTGAAATCTTGAATGAATATTAAGGGTTATCAATTGGTTACCGAAATCGTTAATAGTTTAAGTACTTATTAATCTGCTAACTATCAAAATTAATGGATAATTCAAGTTTTAAAAAGCTAACCCCATATAGCTCTGAACATACCAGTGAGGACTTATGTCAGCTTCAAGAAATTGGCCCGGGTTTGGAGTCATGAATCTTAATTCGCTTCCAACAGTTCTTCCTCCTTCAAAGGTTAAAGAGAGATAAGAGCCTAGCCAGAATCTCGCTCCAAGTCCAGCTCGTTGATCATGAATTCCTATATCAAATTCCCTTCCTTCTATCTCTGTACGATAGCGATCTCCAGATACAGTAAATTGAGCAAATGTTTCCAATTGAGGATTGAAATAATAACCCAGACGGGCATGAAAAGGAAAATCTATTGAGATATGAGTTTGTCCCGATTCTGAGAGCATTCTTAAACCAATGAATGGAAGTGTAACCTGGTCCAGATAGGTATTAGAATAAGAAACTCCGGCAAGTAGAGCTGCTCCCGGGTTAAGACGAAATATAATTTGGGCACTACCAAGGATTCTGTAGTCATCCCTGTTTGCAAGACCTCGTTCAAGGTCACTATAAAGTCCAATATCGGCTTCACCCCAAACAAGGACATCGTCAGTCAAAAATATTCCCCAACCGGGGCGAAAAGTAAATTTGTAAAGGTTCTCTGATCCAATACGGGTAGGGGCACTATCAACTATACTAAAGAGGTATCTCCTTACAGAAAAATCACCCCCGATTGAGAAAAATGAATCCTCACCAAGTGGGGAAAGAAGTGTAAACTCGGTATAATAATTATGTAGGTCAAACTCACCAGGACCGCTTTTCTCTTTAGCTCCAGGTTCGTAAATATATCCTGCTCTAAGATCAGTTCTTTCTGCTGAATATAAGTGAAAAAAATCACCATGAGCTTTCCTGAAAAGAGTGCCGCCTGATTCGCTCTTCGCCAAATCTGAATTAATTAGAATACTAATGAAACAGGAAATTAAAATACAAAACTGGAAATTCCATTTTGTAGACAGGGAAGGTGACAAAGTATTACAAGGTAATTTATTTGTATTCATAAAAACAATCAAGATTTGGAAAGACTTAATGCAGTATTTGCTAGAACTTTTGAACCTTCCTCAATATTAAGCTGATCAACATATTGCTTAAGAGAATTTACTTTTTCTAAAAGACTATCATAATTCAAGATAACTTCTTCAAGAAGTTTTTTTAGATTATGACCTAAATCATCATTTTGGGGTAGGGACCATGCTCCGCCAGCGGAAATAAGATCCGATATATTATACTCCTGATGCGCATTTGAAATTGCCAGTGGGACAAAAATTGCAGGTCTTTTAGTTTGAAGAATTTCTGCTACAGAACCGGCTCCTGCTCGACAAATTACTAGATGAGCATCAGAGTAGGCATCTTTCATATCATCAATAAAGGGTACTACTTTTGAGTCTGGTAAATGCTTTTCATATATTTTAAGGATTCTATCACTATCAATACTACCGGTTTGGTGGTAAATCTTGCAGTTATGGTTTCTAAAAAGGTTAATACAACCTATTATAGCATTGTTTAAAGATACTGCTCCCTGACTTCCTCCAGTTACAAGAATTCGTAATGCTTCGCCTTTTTTAGGTAGGCTCCACGGAGTTACCTCAAGTATTTCCTTTCGAACCGGATTTGTGATGTATGCATTTATCTTTTTTTTAAAACCAGTACATCCGGCAACAGCAAAAATTTTGTTTGATATTTTGCTTAAAAATATATTAGCTTTTCCGGCTAATGCATTTTGTTCGAAAATTATGCGTGGTATTCCAAGGTACCATGCTGCAATAACGGGAATTACAGAGGGGTATCCCCCAAAGCCTATAATACATCGTACATTATGTTTTTTTAATATACAGACTGCCTGATAGAAAGATACTGGAAATAAAAAAGAAAATCTGGCAAATCCTTTAAGTCCCTTACCAACAAAAGCCGTGCTCTGGATTGTTTCATAGGTTAATTCATATTGAGAAACCAGTCTTTTTTCAAGCTCTTTCCCAGTTCCAATAATTATTACTTTGGTGCCTAAATTTGTATCAGTAATTTTTGTAGCAGTTACCAGAGCCGGTACAACATGACCTCCGGTGCCGCCAGCAGCAAGTGCTATAGTCACGTTTTACCTCTAAGTATCTTCTTCTGTTTCTATATGCTCAGTGGAAAGCCTGATAAGTATGCCGATAGAGATGCAAGATATTATCATTGCAGTTCCACCGTATGAAATAAAGGGAAGTACAAGACCTTTTGTCGGAAGTAGTCCTAACACTACTCCCATATTTAGTAATGATGGAAGCACAATAATTAGTGTTAGTCCGACTGCAAGAAGAGAT
The DNA here is from genome assembly GCA_035327825.1 of Oligoflexia bacterium. Lineage (GTDB taxonomy): Bacteria > Bdellovibrionota_C > UBA2361 > SZUA-149 > DAOLCO01 > DAOLCO01. Next base: position 56,120 of record DAOLCO010000005.1, read on the forward strand.
AGAAATACACTTTGAGATAGTCTTAGAGCAATACGCATTCCTCGATAAAGTATTGCAAGAAAAAGAATAAGTATTGAAACAGCGCCAATTAGTCCAAACTCCTCAGCGATAACTGCATAAATAAAATCAGTATGAGCCGCGGGAAGATAGTATAGCTTTTGTCTTCCAACACCCAGACCCTCTCCCCACAAACCACCTGATCCAACAGCTATAAGAGATTGTATTAGCTGATAACCAGAGCTTGAAGGGTCGCTGAAGGGGTCAAGAAAAGCAAGAAACCTGCGCATTCTATAGGGACTTAAGGCAACAAGAAAACCACCAGCGACTACTGCGAGCGCACCAACAGATACGAAATGACTTAAAGTGACAACTAAAAGAAGTTGAGCACCTGCAACAAAGAAAATTACGGCTGTAGATCCAAAGTCAGGTTGAAGTAGTAAGAGCGCTCCAAAAATTGATAAAAATAAACCAGGAATTAGGACTCCGTAAAGAAAACTCCCAAGACGATCTTTAAATTTATCAGCGTAGCTAGCAATGCTTATCAAAACTGCTAATTTTACAAATTCTCCTGGTTGAACTCTTAATGGGCCAAACTGAATCCACCTAGTTGCGCCACCTGCTGTTTTGCCAGCGACAAGAACCATAAGAAGAAGAGCAAAAGAGATAATAATTAAAGGGACAGAAAATGATTTCCATGTGGTAGGTTTGATTTTGAAGGAAACAAATCCAATTAATGTTCCCAGAAAAATTCCCATCAGGTGTTTTTGTAAGAACGAAACTGAACTGGCCCCAGTTTCAATAGAGGAAAGAGCAGTGGTTGAGAATACCATCAATGTCCCAAATCCAATCAGGGTAAGTACACAAAGAATTAGTACATAGTCAATTGGACCGGCGTAAGAATTAAGTATAACTGATCCTGCTAAGGAAGATCTGTTCCTTTCAGGATTTCTGCGGGTAAGTGAAGATTTGTTTATATGGTAATATTGCGTATGGCTCATCCTCTTGCTCATGCCATAATCAAGTGATTCTTGCAGCAAAAATAAGCCACTTTAAGTTAGAAGAAGTTTGAGGTTAAGTTAAGGTGAAAAACACAGGGCACGCAGAAACATCCGTCTATAACCTTTGCAGGAAAAATAGCGGAAGTTTCTGTGGCCCTGGTATGATCTGCCTTACGACTTTTCTCCTGCAACGAGGTGTGCAGTGCTGTCAATAGGGGTCAGGAAGTGCGGAGTGTTAAAGACTTGTGATCTTGCTACTCGCATTTCGGCATCTAAAAGAATAAGATCAAGCGGATTTGCTGCAAGGGTCAATGAAAGACAGGCAAGATCCTCTCTCCAGAGATTTCCGCTTTTCCAGACTTCAACTCTGACGATGTCCTCAGAGGTGTAGGCGATTACATGAGCCAAATCGTCCAGAGTCATTCGGCACCTCTTTTTTGAGCTAGGATGCCTTTCAATGAGCTTTTTGACCAGATGGCTGGCAGACTTGCAGTCAAAAGGAACAAGCGGATCAAATCTCTCGTTCAAGACTTCAGCAAAAGCCTCGTACATTTTTACCACGAGTAAAGCCACAAATAGATCAATTTGAATCATCAGAACCTCCTTGGAGATAATGGATTAATCTTCCTGATAGGAAGCATCATCCGTAAACTTCGCGCATAAATAAATTTGAAATATCATTTCAAACAAAAAAACAGTTGCGCACCCTGTTGTTTCTCCAAGAAGCTAAATATATTGGATAAACAACAAGGGCATTAATCTAGTCATATTCGCATGTTAAAGAGCCTCGCGGAGGTTATGAAGAGAATCAGTGGAATGTGATATAAAAAAACTTGATGTAGCATCAGTTACTTATACATTAAGTTAAGCAAGGTTGGTCATGATGCTTGACGCGATAAGATTGCTGGTGGAGAATCCACAGATTCTACGAATGTTTCTTTAAAATTATTATAAACGCTATAATGAAAATTTTGCTGCAGATTTTTTTGTTATTCGTATTGCTTTCAGCAATATCAGTTTCTGGTTCGATTTGGTTTTTAAATGATCTTGAGTCAAGGAATCTTGAAATTACAAGGAATAATAGCGAGTTTATATCAAATACATTAGCTAGAATACTTCTTCCTTTTCCGGAAAATGAGCGAAAAATTAAATTAAGCGAGGCGTTAACCAGTCTGGCAGAATCTAAAAATATTTTAGCTCTGGCTGTTTGTGTAGATGAAGCAATAATTGCTAAAACCAGACTCTTTCCAAGCGATATCTCATGTAAAATCACCTCTCGCCCCATCTTTTTTGACTATAAAACAAATATTTTGATTAGAAATTCTCTTGATCTTCAAGAAAATGACAACACCTATGAGCTGCTTATTCTATTTGATCGAGGCAAATTTATAGAATTGACTTCTTTAACCATTAAAGAGCTTTTGGGTTTTTTCTTTTTGATTATTACTATAGCAGCTCTAGCTACTTTCATTCTAATTCGAATCACTAAAAATTCCGCCCTTAGATCCGTAACCTCTCTTATTCGAAATCGAGGAAAATCAGCATTTGTAAAAAATGAAATCGATAGAAGCTTTGTTCCAATTATGAAGGAGGTAAGAACCCTTGTTCGTGAACTTGAATCTGACAAACGACTTCGGGATAGTAGAGAGATTGTCTGGAACTCAAAGTCGCTTAAGGAGGTACTTGTTTCCCGACTTGCAGGAGATCAAGTTCTTGTTGTTGCTAATAGACAACCATATATTCATAATAAACAGGATGATCAGATTATAATTCAAACACCAGCAAGCGGATTGGTAACTGCTCTTGAGCCTGTTATGCGGGCATGTTCAGGAATATGGTTTGCTCATGGAAATGGAAATGCGGATAGAGAAGTCGTTGATGAGGAAGATAAAGTCTGGGTGCCACCTTCAACCAAAGAATATCAAATCAGAAGAATATGGCTTACTGAAGAGGAGGAAAAGGGTTTTTATTATGGTTTTGCCAATCAAGGACTTTGGCCTCTTTGTCATATAGCCCATATTCGTCCGATTTTCAGGCTTTCAGATTTTGAACAATACAGGGCAGTAAACCAGAAATTTGCAGATGCGATAATTGGTAGCGCTCACAGACCTGACCCTATAATTCTTGTTCAGGATTACCATTTTGCATTACTACCTCGAATGATAAGGAAAGAACTTCCAAAAGCAACTATAATTACATTTTGGCATATACCATGGCCAAATGCTGAAAAATTTGGAATAACGCCTTGGGTAGAGGAGATTCTTGATGGAATGCTAGGAAGCTCCGTGCTTGGATTTCATACAAAATATCACTGCTACAATTTCCTACAAACTGTTGACAGATATTTTGAAAGCAGAATAAACTGGGAAAGATCTACTGTGTCTCATAATACTGAAATGACAGTTGTTCGTCAGTATCCAATATCTATAGAGTTTCCTCCAAAAGAACTTGCCCGTGTTCAGCCAATTGAA
>DAOLCO010000005.1:59598-125141 GCA_035327825.1 Oligoflexia bacterium
GCTGTCGAAATAAAATCCTTAATATTCACAAACTTCCTTTGGACATCATAATTGGAATCGGTGTCGAGAGGCTTGATTATACCAAGGGAATTGTTGAAAGATTTATCGCTCTAGAGCGTTTTCTGGAGCGTTTTCCCGAGTGGATCGGGAAGTTTACTTTTATACAAATTGCAGCTCCAAGTAGATCAACTATATCATCATATATACAGCTAAAGACTGAAGTCGAAGAAATTGTTGAAAGAATTAATAAACGATTTTCTAATTCCAAAGCTCCTCCCATCATTCTGATAAATGAACACAAAAGTTCTAGTGAAATACTGGAATACTTCAGAGCAGCTAAACTTTGCATGGTTATGAGCTTGCATGATGGAATGAATTTGGTAGCAAAAGAGTTTATTGCCTCCAGAGAAGATAACAGGGGAGTTCTTTTGCTTAGCCTATTTGCTGGAGCTGCAAAAGAATTTCCACAGGCTTTTCTTGTTAACCCTTATGATATTGAAGGAGTATCCGAAACAATTCTTTCCGCTTTGCAGATTAGTGAAATCGAGGAGAAGGGGAGAATGCTCAGTATGCGAGAACATATTCGCGAACATAATGTTTTCAGTTGGGCAGGAAACATGCTTCTTGATGCCGTTAAAATTCGAGAGAGAAATAACATGCTAGAAAAAATTTCAGAATTCTCACATCGACCTGGGTATTGGCAATGAATTTCTCCAATCCTGTTTCACTTGCAAACGAAATATATTCTTTAACGCAAAATCATTATTCTGTCTTATTTGTGGATTTTGATGGAACTCTTGTCTCAATTCAAGATAATCCAAACAGTGTTATTTTATGTGATAAAAACAAAAAACTTCTATTAACTGCTGCACTGTTGCCTAATATTGAACCGGTTATAGTTAGTGGTAGGGAAATGAATTTTCTAAAACAGGTACTTCAAGATATTCCTATATCTATCTCTGCTGAACATGGTGCGATATTTTACAATCACCAAGAAGTTAGTGGAGAAAATATCGTATTTTATGAAAATTACAGCGAAAATTTATCTGATGATATTCGGAATCTTGAAAATTTTTTTTTGGCTCTGCAAGAGGAATATCCAGGTACTTTTATGGAAACAAAGAAGACTTCAATTGCTTTTCATTACAGGAAGATTCAAGACGCTTCTAAAACTGACTTATTAAAAGATAAACTATCTCGAATTATAGTAAATATTGGCACTCGACTGATTAAAGGTAAGGAAGTTTTTGAGTTTTGCTTTTCTGATAACACTAAAGGAACCTTTGTTAGCTGGTGGCTGAAGCATAATAGCAGAGTTAAGAAAATAATACCGATTAGTATAGGTGATGATTTAACGGATGAGTTTATGTTTGATGTTTGTAACAGTACTGGGGGATTATCCATAAAGGTTGGAAATGGCGATACGAAAGCTTCAAGAAAACTTAAAAATACAGATGATTTCACTGTTTTTCTGGAAAAATATCTATCGTTATTCCCTCCACCCTCTGGGCTTCGATAATGAGGTGTTAAGATTAAACGCAGCGCTGATTAGTGCAATGTGAGTAAATGCTTGAGGGTAGTTTCCCAAAGCTTCTCCATGATCTCCAATCTGTTCAGCGTAAAGACCTAAATGATTCGCAAAGCCAAGCATTTTTTCAAAAATCATTCGGGCCTCATCAAGGTATCTTGAATTTTCCTGAGCGGCCCTTGTTAGCGCTTCCACAAGCCAGAAAGTACAAATGTTGAATGTTCCCTCATGTCCTGGAAGGCCATCGCAGGTTTCATCTACGTTATATCTGTATACGAGACTGTTGGCGACCAATCCCCCTTCCGAAGGGTCTTTAAGTATTGCATCAAGAGTTCTAAGCATTCGAGGATCGGTAGGTGAAACAAAAAAAGTTAGTGGCATCATTAAATTGGCAGCATCAAGATTCGAAGACCCAAAATATTGAACGAATGCCTGCTTATCGGTACTCCAACCTTTTGCCATAATTTCATTAAATATTTCATCTCGAACTTTTTCCCAGTATTCTTTATTTCCAGGAAATGAACGCTTATCTGCAAGTCGGAGGGCGCGATCAATTGCCACCCAACACATTAACTTTGAATAAACAAAATGCTGAGGTTCTCCACGAACCTCCCAGACACCTTCATCCTTCGTGTTCCAATTTTCACAAACCCAATCAACAAGTCTTACAATATAAGTCCAGAACTCATAAGAAATAGGCGTCCCGTATTTGTTGCAGAGATAAATTGCATCTAGTAACTCCCCATAGATATCTAGCTGTTTTTGACTATAGGCAGCATTCCCAATTCTTACAGGACGTGAACCCATGTATCCATCAAGATGGTCAAGACACTCTTCAGTTAATTCATGTCGACCATCAATTCCGTACATAATCTGGAGAGTATCGTTAGTCCCGAGCTCTTTACAACGTTCTTCCATCCACTTCATAAAGTGATTAGCCTCTTCCACAAAACCTATTCTAATGAAAGCATATACTGTAAAAGCAGCATCACGAACCCATGTGTATCGATAATCCCAGTTCCTCACCCCGCTGATTTCTTCGGGAAGAGAGGTGGTCCCAGCGGCAATAATTGCACCCGTTGGTTGGAAGGTAAGCAGCTTTAAGGCAAAAGCGGAACGGTCCACCATTTCCCTCCATCGGCCTCTGTAAGTAGATTTAGAAATCCAGTTTCTCCAGAATCTAACAGTTTTGTTAAAACACTGATCAGCTTCTTCCTCGAACATCCAGGGATCACATCTCAGCTCACCTTCAATCACTTTTAGCACGAACGTACACTGCTGTCCCCTGGAAAGCTCAAATTCAATTTCGGCACCATTATTATTTTCGGTTAATGGCAAAGGGGAACTCAAAAATACCTGATGTGCATCACTTGTAAATTGAATACCTTCGGGAGATAGTTTTGTTTCGTGATCTTTTCGAGCAAAATCGAAAGCGGGCCGACAACCCATGATAAACTTGACAGAGCCCCTCACAGCACGAACCTGTCGAATTATTATGCGGGTCTTCAAAAGCGGCTTTTCATAAATTGGCATGAAATCAGTTATTTCTCCCACTCCATGTTCGCAAAAAAAGCGAGTGGTCAGAACGTTAGTCTCTGGAAGGTAGAGTTGCTTTCTTGCAACTTCTCCAAAAAGTGGCTTAACAAAAAAACTGCCACCAATCTCAGAATCCAGTATTTTTGCAAAAATACTGGATGAGTCAAAATATGGTGCACACATCCAGTCTATAGATCCATCGCGACCTACCAGAGCAAGACTATGCATGTCTCCAATGAGTCCGTAGTTTTCAATGGGCTGATATTTATCTTTCAATATACTCTCCAATTTAGACTAGCAGGAAAGGGTTAGTGTTAACCTGATAAAAGTGTTTTTAATAAATAGCGGTTTAGGCATGTTTTAGCATGACCGATTAGAAGTTGCACATATATTAAATTTTATAAGTATTATAGTGAAGGTGATTAGAATTTACGTTTTTTAAGAATCTACTGTCCAAAATATGGGGTACCGATCATTTAAGATACAAATCACCAAGAGGGTGTCAATTATCAAAAAAGGCTACTCGTTAAAACCTTGTAGAAAAGAGGCGCTACCCTCTTTGGGAGTTTTTTAAAAGCAGCCATTAGTGGATTAGGGATCGAAGCTCTTCCTTAAATTCGCTTACATTCGAATGTCTGTCTCTTGAATTTTCTGATAGAGCTTTTCTTAGCAAATGTACCAACCTCCGGCTAAAAATTCGGGGATTCTCCCTGCGATAAAATTTTAAAATAGCAGGCAACTTGGCAGATTTAAGGAATTGTCTTTTAGTAAGCATACTTAGGATTATGCACCCCAGACTAAAAACATCTGTTTCTGGGCCGTACTTGCCAGATCTAAGCATTTGTTCGGGGCTAATAAAGCCAGGTGTCCCAAGAATATGTTTCAGGGAAATTTCACCCTTATCCATCTCACCTATATGACAAACCGATCCAAAATCAATTAATCTGATTTTGTCGTTACTTAGAATCATATTATTTGGTTTAAGATCACAGTGAAGATATCCCATATTGTGAAGCTTTTCTATAGGTTCACATATCAAATAAACTGCATTCAAAATCCAGCTTTTACTTTGATCAGAATAGTGTTCAAGGGTTTTTCCCTCAAGGTAGCTCGTAACAAGACATGCTTTTTCGCTACAAAATCTTCGAAATTGTGCAATTCGATGTGATTTTAATTCGCTGTGAACTTTTGCTTCAAGAAAGAACTGGTCAATAAGTTCAGGTCGTCTTGAAGTTGCATATTGAGTTATGAATTTAAGTGCTACCAAACTGCCAGAGCGTTCCGACTTCCCTTTAACAACTACGGTTCGTTTGCTAACCACTAATGGCTCAATTAAACGGTATCCTTCAATTTCACTGCCAATCAGGGATTTAATAAGCGTGCCATCAATAGCACGAGCCTCATCAAATCCAGTCAGAGCTTTGGACATGATGAACTCCTAAAACCTTGCAAAAAATCAAGTAGCCGATAAGGGAATATTACGATACCCTGATCGGCTTAATTTAACTCATCTAACCAGACCAATTTTGTAAATTTATTGTTAATGTAGATCAGAATTGAGTTTTGGTAAAAGGTATGGTGGATCTCAAGTTTTAATCGCCTTAGGACAGATACATAAAGGGCATTTAAGTCAATGAAATCAAATAACTCTATTCACCATCCTCGCTCAATTTCAAATTATGATAAACATGCTGAACATCATCATCCTCTTCAAGCGCATTAACAAGTTTTAGCACTTCAGACTCCTTGGAGGCATCCAGTGTGGTAGTATTAAGGGGTATCCGCTCGGCCCCGGCACTTACTACTTCAAATCCCTTTTGTTCAAGAAATTTTTGCATTTCACCAAACATGCTAAAATCAACCTGTATTGAAAGATTACCTTCCTCGGTTTCAAATAATTCTTCAAGACCATAATCAATTAGTTCCAGTTCCATTCCGTCCGGATCAATAGCCGGGTTTTTTATGGTAAATACTCCTACTCTTTTAAACAGAAAGGATAGAGAACCATCGGTGCCCAGGTTTCCCCCATTTTTGGAAATTACATTTCTTACGTTTGCAACAGTACGGGTATTATTGTTTGTGGCTGCTTCAATAAAAATTGCAACCCCATGAGGGCCATATCCTTCATAAGTAATTTCCTCTATGCCTTCTGCATCTTTTGATGAGGCACGGTGAATGGCATTTTCAACCCGGTCTTTTGGCATATTAAGGGATTTTGCTGTTTGCATCGCCATACGTAACCTGGGATTACCAGCAGGATCTGGACCTCCAAGACGGACCGCAATAGCGATTTCCTTTCCCAGCTTGGTAAAAGCTTTTGCATTTTTTGACCACCTTGCAAACATTCTTGCTTTTCTTTTTTCAAAAATACGTCCCATACTATTTTCCCAGATTAAATGAAAACAAGATTAATTTTATCTTTTTTGTTTTAATACTCGTTCCATGGAGCGAGTGGCTTCTTTCGATTTCATATCTTCGCGTTTATCATGAAGTTTCTTTCCTCGTCCAACTCCAAGTTGAATTTTGACTTTTCCTTTTGCATTGCTGTAACAACTTAAGGGAATCATGGTAAGGCCTTTTTGCTGATTTTTGCTTCCTAGGCGCTCAATTTCCCTTTTATGCAAAAGTAATTTTCTTGTTCTGTAAGGGTCTGGTGGTGACACAGATGTAAAAGCATATGGAGCAATGTGAGCATTCATAAGAAAACATTCGCCAGATTTAATCTGAACATAACTCTCCTTTAATGAAAGACCCCCTGATCTTATGGATTTTAGCTCAGAACCAAGTAAAGAAATACCAGCTTCAAGTGTTTCAAGAATTTCGTATTCCCTGCGAGCTTTTTTGTTTACTTCGAGGGTTTCTGAATATGATTCGTCTCCGGATTTGTGTTTGTGAGTTTTATTAGCTGCTGCCATGTGTCTCTATCCTCATGATACTTTCTCATAATGTCTCTCAAAGTTTGAAAGTTTCAAGAGTGTAAATTGAAATTTATTGTGCTATTCTTAGCTAAGACTTGTCAAAAACATATTATTTAATAATTTTATCATCTATTTTAATGAACCTTTCAGATTTGTCCAGATCAGCAAAAAAAAACAAGTCTGCCCTTGATCTTGGACGACATTTTGTTGTTGGTCTTGAAGGTACCAGTCTTTCACATGAAGAAAAGAAGATTCTGAACGACTTGAAGCCTTTGGGTATAATCCTCTTTTCAAGAAATTTTGAAGATAAAAGCTCACCTGACCATCCGTCCTCCGAATTAATTGATAGTGCATTTTCCTGGCGTAACAAGTTTAAAAACCTCCTTCATGATGTCAAGGAATGCTCTGAAGGCTCTGTTCAGATTGTTTCTATTGATTTTGAAGGTGGTCGGGTGAACCGCTTTCCATCAGATATTCCCCGTTTTCCATATGCCAGAGAATGGGCGGAGAGAGTTCCGGAAACAGCTAATAATATGGCAGATATTCTTCTGGAACTTGGAATAAATCTTAGCTATTCTCCGGTACTTGATGTTGATCTTGAACCTGGAAATCCCGTAATTGGGCCTCGGGCATTTTCTTCTGATCCAGAAAAAGTAGCACGAGCGGGAATTGAGTTTTTCAGGGTTTTCAGAGAGAGAGGAATATTGACCTGCGGAAAGCATTTTCCAGGCCATGGTCGAACAGTTCTTGATACGCATTTTGATCTGCCACGTCTAGAATGTTCACGTCAGGAATTGGAAATTGACCTCTGTCCTTTTCGAGATTTAATCAATGAAGGAATTCCTTGCATAATGAGCTCTCATGTAATTTATTCTTCTCTTGATCCCGCAAATCCTTCCTCTTTATCTCAAATAATACTTAAGGGATTATTAAGAAAGGAATTGGGTTTTAAGGGTATTTTATTTACCGATGACATGGATATGAAGGCTCTTTCTTATCTTGCCCCTGGTGAGCGCTGTATCTCAGCTCTAAGAGCTGGTTCTGATGTTCTTCTGATAGGAAACGGCATGGATTCCAGGGCATTATTTACGGCTGCTAGGGTTATAAAAGCCATTGAAACTGAGCTAAAATCAGATGCCAGTTTACAGAAAGAACTTGAGGATTCTAAGGGTAGAATATCTGCTATTTTGGCAAAATCTCTTGCCGAAATGTAGTAATCGGTGCTCTAATCCTCGCCTGATAATTTCGGGAGAATAATCGGAAGACTTGATTCGTCTAACTCAGGGTGAGTTTTGTCTTGTTTTGTTTCTTCCCAGTTGTTTAAATTGCGTATACCAAATAACAATATAAAAGTGTCTATAATATTTATGAAATCAATTTTACCTGTTTCTTCACCAAAGAGTAAAAGTACTTTGATCATTAAGCCGGGCTATCTTAGGACGGGCTATCTTAGGGCGGGAGTATTAACTTTTGCTGCAATAAGTTTATTGCCTGGACTAACTCAGGCGGCCGATCTTGATGGCGCCAGCTTTGAAAAAGCTATGGATGCTTACATTGCAAAAGATGAGAATATTGAAAAAATCAGTAATGCCATTCAGGGATATTTTACCAAAAAGAAAGAAGCTGAAATGCGCTCCATGCAACTTGCTGAAGAGAAGCGCATGGAGGAGCAGTTCAATAATCCAGTCAAAATTGATATTGCTGATAGTCCTGTTAAAGGCCCTAAAGATGCAAAAGTCGCAGTCGTCGTTTTTTCTGATTTTCAGTGCCCATTCTGCGCTAGAGGAAAAGATCTAGTTGACCAGATAGAAAAGGAATATCCAAAAGACGTTAAAATTGTATTTAAGCACCTTCCGCTTGACTTTCATCCACAAGCTATCCCAGCCTCGCGTGCTACTTTGGCCGCAGAGAAGCAGGGGAAATTCTGGGAGATGCATGATTTTCTATTCTTAAATCAGACCAAACTTGCTGATTCATATTATGAAGAAGCAGCAAAAGAAATTGGTCTTGATTTAGCCAAGTTTAAAGCTGATTTTGAAAATCCTGCAACTGAAGCAAGGGTATTGAAAGATCTTGAGCTTGCCAAGTCTTTGGGAGTTCAGGGAACTCCAAACTTTTATGTTAATGGTGTAAATATTCGCGGGGCTTTACCTTTTCCAGAGTTTAAAAAGATTATTGATAAGTGGTTGGCTAGAAAATAGTTGTTAAGTATTTAAAAAGATTAGGCTATTGGCTGATCTTTATTAAGCGGGGACTTGTCCCCGCTTTTTTATTTTCATTCTCAAAATTGGCTTAAAGCATATTTCTTATGCTACAAGGATTCAACTACGGGCTATAACCTTAAGAAATGTGTGGGAGATACTCCCAAGTACATTCAATTGGTATTTATGTCTGAAACTGCTTGGGTAGAATTGAACGATTACAGGAAAGCTCTATCCTCTGCTGTATCAATAATTGCTTAAGACTATTAACACTCCAGAGATGGGGCCATTTAGGGGAGTTTAAATAAAATGGGCAGGGAGGAGCTTGAGATCGTTAGAAAAGGGATTGTTAAGCGTAAGACCAAACGAAGGGTTGGTTTGTTTATAGATGCTACCGGTCTTGATCGGGCTACAAGACGTCTTGAACGAAAAATTGATCTTTCCAGGCTTGTGTCAGGACTTTCCAGTGGACTTCAAATCGAAGTAGCAAGGTATTATACCCTTATACCGTTTGAGGACGATGCAAGGCAGCTTGCCTTTCTTGATGCCGTAGAGCGTGCCGGAGTAGAGGTGGTTACCAAAAGACTTCCTCCCAAAGGGGTGAAACGCCAGGTTTCTATGGATGTGCACATGGCAAGTGATATACTTAACTTCGCCCATGGTGCTTTTGAGGCCCAAAAAGACAGTTCAATTAATTCTTCTGAACTATCTCTTCAGGAACCTATGCGTGTAAATGAGGGAAGTTCAATTATATCTGCACCAACTCTCGTTTCCAGTCCCCGCGAGAAAACACCAATCAAAAGAATAGCTGTAGTTGTTTGTGCAAGCCGTGAGTTAAGTTACGCCCTTTATACAGCTTATGAGCAAGGTGTTGAAACAGTTCTTGCTGATTTTGGTCATTATGGAACAAGTGATGGGTGGAAAGGGGTAGATCGTTGGGTTGATCTTTCAACATCTGAAACTATATGGAGAGAGTAGGGTACTGCTAATCCTCGCTCTTTTTTCACTAAATTACAGAATTTCTGTTCCTATTATTATACTGGCAATTATCTGTCTTATCCTCAGGTTTCCAGAGAATGCTCTTACGGTGGCATTAAGGCTATGCACATTAAGTTCTTTGGCGAGATTAATAAATGCAGGGAGTGTATTCAGACTTTCCAGGGTATATACATGGGGAAGTGTCCTCGCTGGCACTGAACAGATTTCAGGGGCAGGTGCAATAAGTGGGCGGCCTGTAGCAGCAGCAAATACAGCTTCGCTGCAAAAATCTATACTGTCTGTTAATGGGTGAATTCCAGTATCTGAAAAGGCTTGATCCCGGAAGTTGCCATTCTCGTTAAAGCAGCAAATAGACATTACTGCATCAACACTGCCAAGGGCATTCATAAGAGATGGGTTAAGCCCATCCAGAATTTCAGCGCCCATTCTGGTGTCAGTAATTCGAAGATTACTAGCAAGTTCTGTTGCCAGATAAATTTCATCAGCAACTTTTCTCTCTTCAGGTGTTCCGGCAATAAGCATTATGCCAAGATCTGGATTTTCTTTTATAAATAATGAGATTCTCTGAGAATGAGAAGTTGAAGAATGGGGAGTGAATATGGCAACCAGACCTCTTCTAAAAACAGCCTCACCAAATGCGCCAAGGTTTTTACCCCTTGCTCTTGTCAGGTAAGATGGCACTGTAAATGATGGAGGAAAGGACGATGTATAGGGTCGATCATCAAACCATATTGGTGGGCTGTTAAGGAAACCCAGATGAGATTTATGAAGGCAATTATAGTTAAAAAATCCTGATCGGCTTTTATTATGTAATGATTTTATCAGGTGATCGGGAAGTTTCGATTTTGATGACTGCTCAGATCGAGAAAGAACAGTGAGGGAAGCTGTAAATTTATCTGTGCCTGGAATAGTTAAATACTTAATGGAGTTTTTTTCATTAAGTGGTGTCAAGGTAAGGATTTCGGAGGGGTCTGAATTGACCTGAATCGGGTAATGACCATCAAGTATTTTTGAAATAAATCTGGCACGTTCAACGGTTTCTTTTTGAGCAAGGGGAAGTGATTGACCCACCAGTGATGTTAATGATTCTAGGTGCAGTCTATACCTGTAATATGAATTTTGTTCCTTTATATGTGATATCTTTCCAAGTAAAGAAAGCTGGAGCCACCTTCTATAGTCTTCAAAACCTTTATGATTGGCAAGATAAGGTGTAAGGTGACGGTCAAGGCTTGAACGGTAAAGAAAACAGGCTCCGACAAAGTTATCGTTGTATTCGTGAAGCGTTTCGCCCGGGTAGTCAAGATCAATAATAGAGGAATCATTTTCAAATTGATCATTATGGCGGTATCCTGATCTGGTATATGGCTTACCAGCTTCGTCGATTAATTGCATGTTAGCATAGCAAAGAGATAGATCCTGGTTTGCTATCATGAAATTTTGCATGGTTCTTATTGCATTTTCTTTGTATTCGTTATCACCTGAGTGCCAGGTTATTAGTTCAGGAGGATTTTTACTTTCGTTGCCCCAACGTGTTAGGGCTTCCAAAGTAAGAGGCAGACCCTTGTTCTCATGTGATCTGATAAAAACCCCATTTTCTTCCCGGTATCTTTCCAGTATCTGGATAACTTTATTGTCAGTCGAACCATCGTTAATGATATAAATTTGAAATGTTTCACTGGATTTTTCTATAACATCCCTTTGAGCAAGAACCGATTTGATTGAATTTTCAAGAAAAACGCTTTGATTATAGACCGGGATAAGTATGGCCGTGGCAGGTCTTTTAACCCAGTCTGGTACCAGGTTTGGCATTGAACTTGGGTGATAGGCTGGTGGGCTTAAATTGATTTTAAGGTTTTCCGTACTAAAAGACATTTTTAAGTTTTTATCTGTTCCGTAGGCCAATAATTTTTATAACTTTAGGCATATCACGTAAGCGTAATCATTCGTACATAATTATATTTGTTAAGTGATATCTAGCATAGTTGATAAGTGATCTAACCCGCTGTTATAACTCAAGTAAATAGATGGTTTGGTTATTCTGGATATTTGGTTTGAGATGTTAAGAGTAAAGTTCTTGGGTGCAAAATTTAAGTATGTGATTGCACAGAAAATCGTCATAAAGAATCCTGGCTTCTTTTCTTTGATGGTATGGATCCTCGCACTTTTTCATTTTATTGACCAGAGCTCAATGATCAACTTTTACTGATCCTTGAAGTGGTGATTTGCAATATAGAAAAATCTGGTTTCCAAAGAGCTAATGTGCGTGATAGAAAATAAATGCAATTGACATCATGGCTTTTGCATTTGATCCTTGATCTGGAGACCAACATTCATTAGAGTGATGGTAGTTTAGGAATTATAAAATAAGATTCTTTTGCGGTTATCTGGTTCTACCTAGGAAGTGATTTTTATAACTGGATTATTTTTGTACATTAGTGCTTTAGTAATCATGGTATGTACTGTCAGATAGTCAGCATTGAATTCATGCTAATACGGAGGAACGTTAGAAGTGGCAACTAAAAAAGCATCTGCAAAGAAAGCTCCTGCAAAGAAAAAAGCAGTAGCAAAAAAACCAGCCGCAAAAAAGGCACCAGCAAAAAAAGCGGCACCTAAAAAGAAACCTGCTAGCAAGAAGGCTGCCCCAAAAAAAGGAGCAACTAAAAAAGCAGCCCCTAAAAAAACCAAGGCAGCAAAAAAGACGGCAACCAAAAAAGTAGCTGCGCCCAAAGTAGTAGCTCCAAAAAGACCTTTGGTTGTAGAGCCAAAGAAGCCAGCGCTTATAGTTCCAAAGAACTCAAAGACTTTGCAGTATACCCAGTCTGAGTTGCTGGATAGTCTTGCTTCTTACTGTGGATTTGAAAAGAGAAAAGGTGCAAAAGAGTTTTATGACAGCTTCAGTGGAATGCTTCAGGCTGCACTAAAGAGTGGATATAAGCTCATGTTACCAGGTCTTGGAAAGCTTCAGGTGAGAAAAACAAAACCACGTATGGGAATTAATCCGAAGACTCAGGAACGGATCAAGATTCCTGCAAAGAGAAAAGTGGCTTTTACGCCAAGCAAGGTTCTGAAAGAAGCAGTGTTGTAGGCTTTCATTTCTTGTTTCATAAAGCTGGTAGGTGGTTAAACTTTTTGCTGCCGACCAGCTTGTTATTTTGCAAGATTTTTTTCGTGGAGTTTGTTTTTAAGTTGGAAAATTTAAGTATGGGACCATATGTTTCATCGTTAAGCTTTTTTCTTAGGATAGGCTATTTTATTCCGGGTGATTTTTTTCGTCTAAAATTCTTCAAATCTGTTTTGGGATTTGTTTTTTCAATTTTTTTTGCTGTTTGTTGTGTGGCTTCTTTTCTTGATTCTGATAGTGCAGCTGCCGAAAATTCTTTAAGTGTAAGTCAGTTGCTTTCAGCTCATCATCCTGTTTTTGAGCTTGATACTCTTGTGAAAGCTGCTGGTAGCGAAGATGACCTTGTTAGTGAGCTCATAAGATTACGCCTATTTGATAAACCGCCTGTGCTTGGAATTAATGCCCAGAAGGTTTTACTCAATTTTCAGGATAGAGATGATGTAAGGAGTGCTTTTTTAGAGGATGTGTCAGATACCTCTCGTCTTGGCTTAAGTTCTGTTATTCTAAGCAGGCTGGATGATATATCCGATGATTCCTTCAGGTATAAACTAGCTAAGCGGGCAATTTCGCTTGTCTCATCATCTGCTTCTAATCGGGTAGGTGATGAATCCTCAATAAAGAGCTCATCAGAACCTGAAATTCCAGACTTTTACAAAGACCGTATAAAAAATTTTCTTCAGTCTTCATCTGACCCATCCATAAAGTCTCTAGTCACTAATAATCGCTAGGTATTTGTAATAGTTTGATTTTTCCTGAACTCTACATTTAATTAAATGAGGCAGATTCCAATTTGTTGATAAGCAGAATTGTCACGATACTTGACAAAACCTATCATGTTTATGTATATGGTCGATCAAAGCTTATCTTGTTTTGTTTTGGACAATATCTACTGGATTTGTTCACTAAAGAACTGTATCCTTGTTAGTGTTTACTGCTGACAGGTTACATTATATTTTTGTTCCTTGAAGTAATGGCAACTGGTGGTGGTGTTAGGTTCCCCTGACTAAAACTTTTCAGGATAGTCGGTGGGGGGTTGTATATTTTTATATTCCCCGGGTTAACTTAATGAGTTTTAAAATACAAGGCCGTAATCTTTTTCTACTTGAACAATTAATCTCACTGCGATCAATCGGTGCGCTTTTCTGTCTTGGAATTCTGATTGCATTTGTGCTTGCTCAGTTACTTTCTTTAATTGGTAACTCAAAATTACAATCACCCGCAAATTTGTCCCGTGATACCTCATCGTTGGATAACATACCATCTAATCAAACTGAAATGCCTGCAATTGATCCTAAAGGATATGGTTTTCAGAAAAGAGCTGCTTTAAATGATGAGGATAATGAAATATTACTCGCTCAAATTAGCCAGGACTTAAAATCTCGACCCATAGATGAGCTTGATTTTTCTTTGCTTCGATCTGACTTTCTTTCTAAAGATCCTGTAGCTGAGCTTGCCTCATTATCTCATATTAAAGATGCGATCCTTTATCGTTTAGTAATGGAGCTGGCAAACTCTGACTGGCTTCAATGGGCTGAGGAGGAAAATTATTCAGGATCCTCATCTATAAGAAAAAACAGACGTGCAAAAGGAAATCTTTCCAGTGCCAGAAAATTCATAAATAAATTAAGGGTAGTGAACTTTCAGCTAGGAAGATATGCAGAAACATCTGCGCTTCTATTCTCCTCGCTGTACGCAAATTCAATGGCCGGAAGAAAATTTAGTGTTGAAGAGGAGCTTTACAATCTTTTAATGGAGGCAGACCAGATTTTTAAAGAAAGGGCACTTGCTGCAGTTTCTTCAAGAATGCATCTTGATGCTGAAATAAGTCAGGATGAGGTATTTGCCAAGTGGCTGGAGAGGCTTCGAGCTGAGTTTGTAATCAAGCATATGGAAAATGCTCCCAAACAGTTTGAAACCAATTTCTACCTGCTTTCAAGTATTAGACATGTTATTCCCATAAAAGAAATTGAGAATGCATATGACGATTTGTTAAGGCGTAGTGTGACTGAAATTTCTCCAAGGTACCGAGAAGAATTACGTGGTAATCTCTTGGTACCTGATAGAGTTCGTGAGATTCTTTCCAGATATCCTTCCCTGAGGGATCGCATGGAAAATTTTTATTATACCAGTCTTGAGGATAAAATTCTTGAGAGAGATGTTTCCGCAGCTAAGGGAGTTTATCTTCAGTTATCTGCCTTGTTTCCGGATTCTGCTAATCTGGAGCGTTTAAAAATAGGGATTTCAGATCTTGAAAAGAGTCTTAATGCGGGTTTGCATGGCTTGGATGAAACATTTGGTTCTAATGTCAGAAGTACTTCTACAAATGAGGTATCAATCAATAAAGATTCATCTGGAAATAGTTTAAACGGAAAAAAATCAGTATTTGATTTGGGAGATAATATAAACCGTGGAACCAGTTCTCTGGTAAGTCTTATTGAGCGTCTAGGATTAATTGTTCTTTTGGTACTTGCTCTAGTCGTACTAGTAATTAAAAAGAAGAAATCTCTTGCATTTTTTGTAAATAGGATTGGTATTTTAAGAAAGAGTCATACTAACACCGGCAAGAAAGTTGATTTAGATAGTGAAGAAAAACCTGGAATCAGAAGATTTCATAGTAGCGATATTACTTCCTCTTCAGCTAAAACAAATTATCATGAACCTGCCGAAACCGATGATTACGGTGATTATGAAGCA
This sequence comes from Oligoflexia bacterium, assembly GCA_035327825.1. Classification (GTDB taxonomy): domain Bacteria; phylum Bdellovibrionota_C; class UBA2361; order SZUA-149; family DAOLCO01; genus DAOLCO01. The sequence goes on from DAOLCO010000005.1 coordinate 74,596, forward strand.
GGTGAATATGCTTCAAGATCCAGTCGTATGGTCGCCCTTTCAGCAATTGAGGGCAAAAAAGGTAGTAAAACAAGAAGGGAAAGCAGCTTCAAGCCGAAAGCTGTAAACTTATAATTCATACCATGTTTTTCAGATTTCTAATAAGCTTGTAACTTATGCTCATTTCAGTATATTAAATCTTGATGTCTGAAACACCAAGAATAGCTATAATCGGGTCGATAAATGATCCTTGTCTACTGCAAAGCTCCCAATTAATAAAATCTTTCAGAGATTTTGCTAAGGTTGAGGGGTTTCCCATTGATGTATTCAGCTGTGAACGTAATTTACCAAAAGAATTTGAAGTATTTAACATTCATCGTCTTCCGGCCTTACTGAAGCAGAATAAGTATGATGCACTAATCTACAATCTGGAGAATAGGAAAGAATCTTATGTTTATCGCTGGTATGCTGATCAGTATCCAGGTTTCATTATACTTCATGATGCATCATTATTCAGGCTTGAAATCGGCCCTCTTCTTCATGGTACAGATCCCGTTGAAATAGATCAAAAAGTCAGAAATACATATGGCCTTAATGCAGTTTCTGTTGGGGAGCAGCATGTCCTGGGAAGATCACTTGAGATTTATAATGAATTTTATCCCTTTTTATATAATCTATCCAGAGTAAGCTTGGTATTCTTTAGTTATTCAACATACAAATCAGGAAATGATTCTCATTATGAGTGTCCACAGTACTTTTTAGATCAATCCCCACAATTATCTTGTATCCTCTCTAAAAGTGTTAAAAAGAATGTATTTTCAGAACCCGAACGAATTTTAATTTATCTTGAATCTCCTTTTGGTACCATTTCAAGGGAGATTAATTCTATTGAAGAGGATATCAAAAATAATGACTCATTTCCCAGTATGTATATTTATGAGAGTGGGTGTGCAAAGAGATATGTTCCTTGTTCAATAGATCAACTTTTTCTCGATCTGGCTAATATATCTTTGGTAATTGTTTCCTCACTAAGGCCATATAGTCGAATACCGGCAATTGTTGAGCTTGCTATTGAAAGAAATATTTCTGTCTCCCTGCAGAATACAGACAGTAGTTTTCAAATATCAGAAAATTTGAACTCAAATCTATATTTTCATAATGATGAAGCAACTATATCCTGTATTCTTGATTCTGTTACAGTCTCTAATAATAAAGCTGAAAATGCTGAAGTAAGTAGAGATAAATTGAATCTTATTCACCTAAAACAGAATATCCCTTCCCAGATATATAATGTATTAAGCGAATATATTGAATCTTCAAAATCTGCCCTGATAAAATCAGAGAATGATAGAAAAAGAAAAATTGACGAAATTATTCAAGGACAGCTTCATTCATTTGATAGCTTGCTCGAGTTCGTAAATAAAGATGAAGAGACTTCTTATTATTCACCTGAGGATAATGAATTATTGATTGAGCACTATCTTGAAGATTTTTTAAAAGCACAAAAAGATTTGTTTATAAGTTTTTTAATTTTTGGCTTATTAGTTTTTTGTAATTATCCAAATGGGATTTTCGTGTGAAGCAAACAGATTTTTTATTAAATTTTAATTCTGCAAACTCTAGACAACTATCACTTGCAGCTGTTCTACCAAGGTATGGTTCCTCTCTTGGGGGAGGTGCTGAGACTCTTGTCCGGGAGTTATTTCTCGCTTTAAACAAGGATCCATTTTTGTTACCCTATCTTTCTCTTGAGGTTCTTACGACTTGTGCTGTGGATCACCGCACCTGGGAAAATGCACTTCCGGCAGGTCCTTCAGAGGAGGACGGAATTTTGATAAGAAGATTTCTGGTTGATGATCGGAATCTTGAAGTTTTTATTGGTGCAGAGCAAAAGCTTAATAAAGGATTTCAACTTTCTTCAAGTGAACAAATTTCCTGGTTAGAAAATTCAGTTAATTCGTCAGCACTTTATGAATTTCTTATTACTGAAGAAAAAAAATATGATTTGATTTTTTTTGCACCTTACTTGTTCGGAACTTCATTCTGGGGTTCACAACTTGTGCGAGATAAAGCTGTTCTAGTTCCTTGTCTTCATGATGAGGCGTACGCTTATTTACCTGTATTCAGAAATCTTTTCAGACATGTCAGGGGAGTCATGTGGAATGCTGCACCAGAAGAAGAACTTGCAAATAATTTGTATAATATCCCGGGACTTAGAGACAAGGGAATTGAAGTAGGAATGGGATTTGAGTCAAGTTCCTCTGATGTGTCAAGAGTTCACTCTCCTCATCCCCGTCCATATATACTTTATTCTGGTCGAAAGGAAACCGGGAAAAATCTTCATTATTTGATTGATTGCTACGAAGATTACCGTTCAAAATCTTCTGATCCTTTTGATTTTTTGATAATTGGTTCAGGTTCAATTGATTTTAGAAATGATCTGCCATCTGGTGTATATGACAAGGGATTTGTCAGTGAGAATGAAAAAAAAATAATCCTGTCTAATGCTAGCCTTTTTGTTCAACCTTCAACCAATGAATCTTTTTCGATTGTTTTAATGGAAGCATGGCTTGAGGGTACCCCTGTGTTGGTTCATTCTGATTGTGCAGTGACAACTCATCATGTCAGAAAATCTGGAGGTGGATATTTTTTCAGAAGTAAACAGGAGTTTAATGATATTCTGACTAAAATAAAAAATGATCCATCTGAAAGTATAATAAAAGGAGAAAGCGGGAAAAAATTTGTTTCAGAAGTCTACTCATGGGAGGCAGTAAAGACAAGATTTCTGAAAGGTCTTCAGAAATGGATTAGCTTGAAGAAAACAGATGGAGATTTCTGTGATGAACATAAATGGGGGTGAGTTGTTTCCTTCCTCATCAGCAAATTCAAAAGAGACAGAGCGAGCGGCTGAGTTACGAAGTATATTAAGACGTGCCAATGTTGAATATTACCTTGATGATGCCCCAAGTCTTTCTGATTATGAGTACGACCAGTTATTCAAGGAACTTGCATCACTCGAAAGCAAATTTCCCTCACTTTTAACTCCAGATTCTCCAACCCAGCAAGTTGGCTATCAGCAAGCAAATGTTTCAAATGAAGCAGAAGCTGCTAATTATCGGGTTAAAGTTGCTCGTTTTTCTCCAGTTCAACATCGAGAACCAATGTTATCTCTTGATAATGCCCTGACTCCGGATGAATTGCACCAGTTCTTTTCCCGAATTAATTCCGCTTTGTCACTAAGTGGAGATATAGAACTTGAGTATCTTATAGAGTACAAATTTGACGGACTAGCAGTTGAACTTGTTTACGAAAATGGCCTTCTTGTTCTGGCCTCTACAAGAGGGGATGGTGTTGTTGGTGAAGATATAACAGCCAATATTCTTACAATTAAATCAATTCCTACTAAGATAAATTTTGATAAATTATCGTCCACTAGTAAAACACTTCCATCAAGGATTGAAGTAAGGGGAGAGGTTCTGCTTCCTATAGCAAGTTTTAATGCACTTAATGAGATAAGACTAAAAGAAGGTCTCCCTCTTTTTGCTAACCCAAGAAATGCATCGGCTGGTAGCTTGAGACAATTAGATGAAAGAGTAACTTCTTCAAGGCCTCTTGAATTTTATGCTTATAGTATAAGTAGCCCGGAACCTTTTCCGCTGATCAAGCAATCAGATATGCTGTATTTACTTGGATCATTGGGATTCAGGGTTGAAAAGCATGAAGTTATAAGGGAAGTAGAAAATATATTCGCTTGTTATGAAAGAGAATTAACCGCTCGAGATTCTTTACCGTTTGAAATTGATGGTCTTGTTGTTAAATTGAACGATATTAATTATCAGAGACTTCTTGGATCAAAAAGCCGTTCTCCGAGGTGGGCTATTGCATTTAAATTTCCCCCAAGTGAGATGAGTACAAGACTTCTCGATATTACACTTCAGGTAGGTAGAACTGGTGTTGTTACACCGGTTGCTGAGCTTGAGCCGGTTATTGTCGGTGGAGTTTGTATTCGAAGAGCAACGCTTCATAATGAAGAAGAAATCAGAAGAAAAGATCTGAAAATTGGAGATATTGTTCTCGTTCGGAGGCAGGGTGATGTTATTCCTGCAGTTGTAGCTGCAATACCCTCAAGAAGAACGGGAAATGAAATTGATTTCGTCATGCCTCAGAACTGTCCTGTTTGTAATGAGTTGCTGGAAAAAGTTGAAGAAGATCATGTGCAGTTAAGATGTCCAAATCTTTTATGCCCTGCAAAAACTCTACAGCGAATAAAGCATTTTGTGAGTAAAGGAGGATTTGACATTGAGCATGTTGGAGAAAAGTTTATCTCTCAATTACTTGAAAATAATCTTATTTCAGCCCCATCAGATCTATTCAGACTTGAAGCAAAAGATATTCTTGGTTTAGAACGTATGGCAGAGAAGTCTGCTGATAATGTCTTAAAATCAATAAGTGCAAAAAAAACAATTTCTTTGTCAAAGTATATCTATTCTTTGGGTATAAGACATGTTGGTGAGCAAACTGCTAAAGTGCTTGCTATGGAATTTGGTTCTCTTGAAGAACTATCTTCTTCTACAATTGAGCGTCTTGAAAATATTTCAGACGTAGGCCCCGTAGTTGCAAAATCAATATATGAGTATTTCAGGGATCCATATGAAGCTCGTATGCGTGAGGAAATGAAGAATCTGGGTGTAACAGTATTAAGTGAATCTGTTAGTGCAAAAGCTGGAGATGGCGTTTTTGATAAACAGACAATTGTACTTACTGGAACTTTATCAAATTATTCAAGAGATGAAGTATCTAAAATCATTGAGTCACTTGGTGGAAAGATCAGTTCCTCTGTTAGTAAAAAAACTTCTTTTGTTCTTGCTGGAAGTGAGCCGGGATCAAAGGTTGAAAAGGCTGAAAAACTTGGTGTTCGGGTGATCACAGAGAGTGAATTTATGAAAATGATAGAGGATAGTTAATTAACCTATTTTAGCCTTATTTGAAAATACTCTATTATAATGTATAATCTTGGCCATTCTGAAAGAGGGAGAGATGCAAAGAATTACTCAATGGGGCGAATATGGTGTTCATGCCACACTATTTATTGCAAGGCGTCAGGCTGAGGGTGCAAAGTTGGTTTCTGCACAGGAAGTTTCCGACTCTCAGTCAATTTCACTGAATTATACTCAACAGATTCTGGTTAAGCTTCGGGAAGGTGGCATAATTGAGAGTGAGAGGGGACCAAAGGGTGGTTACAGATTGAGTCGTGATCCTATTAGCATTACCTTAAAAGATATTCTTGAGTCCAGTGAAGGGGATACCATGTCAATTATTTGTGAGGCAAGACCGCTTGATATGGATCGCTGTTCCCCAGAAGCTGAGTGCTGGTTAAGGTCTGTCTGGATAGGATTAAAGGATAGTATTAATTCTTACCTTGAATCTATAACCCTGGATTCCCTTTTAAAAAAAATGAATAGAAGTGGTTCAGTAAATATTGTAAATCTGCCTTTAAGTGATAGTTCTAAAAATCCCGACGACAAGATAAGGGTTGGTGAGTAGTATGATCATCAAGATACTTGATGCGACCTGGCATAATGTACTAGAGGCTTCGCCCTGGCTTATATTTGGTTTCATAATTGCCGGGCTTATTCATTCCTTTATGCCTCTGGTGTGGATAAATTTTGTGCTTAGAAAAAAGGGGATTTCATCGATCATTAATGCATCTCTTATTGGGGCACCGCTACCTCTTTGTTCATGTAGTATAATTCCGGTTGTAAGATCTCTTAGACAAAAGGGAGTTCCTAGGGGAGCTGCTGCAAGTTTTATGACCAGTACTCCAGAGATTGGAATTGGTTCCTTTCTTCTTACATATGGACTTCTTGGACCTGTTTTTGCACTGATAAGGGTAGTAGCATCTGTTATTTCAGCTATCATTGTCGGTATCATGGTGGACTCAATAAAAGATGAGCCTGTCCCTGAATCTGTTACGAATTTGAAAGAAGATGAAGGTCACAGTTGTTGTTCTTCACCATCACATGACCTCATAGATGAAACGCCTGATGAGACGATCCCTGATAGATTGAAGGATGCGTTTATTTTTTCTTTTTATACTCTTCCAAAGGATCTTACATATGTTTTAAGTATTGGTTTTATTATTGCTGGTGTTTTTGCTGTTGCTCTTCCTCCTGAATTTTTAACCAAAACAATTTCCAGTCCACTTCTGCAGATTCTACTTTCTCTTATTATTTCACTTCCTATGTATGTATGTGCTACTTCTAGTACGCCAATAGCTGCTGTCCTTTTTTATCAGGGTCTTGGAGTTGGGGCTGTTTTAGTATTTCTTCTTGCTGGAGCAGCAACTAACGTAAGTACAATTCTTGCCGCAAAAAAAGAGTTTGGTGTTAGGGGTGCTGTGTATTATGTGGGTGGAATTGTTGTTGTTTCGCTTATAGTTGGTTTATTTTTTCAGTATTTTGTTCCCCTTGAGGATTTAAGACTTAATGGCCCTGTTAGAGGTGGTCATCATGCTCATAAGCATGGCGAACCCTGGTTAGAGCAACTTGCTGCTGTATTTCTTGTCGGGCTTTTATTTTTTCCACCGGTGTATGATTTTATTTTCAAAAGGGGCCAGGTTAAATCATGTTGCAAGCATTGATACCCCATGTAAGCAAAGCTAGCTAGAAGAAAGAAAATTTGAACCATTTAAAAATCAGGGGCCTATGAGTTTGATTTTCAAGACTCATAAGCCCCTTTATCCTGTAATTGGTACTGGCTACTTAGATGTAGCCTCAGGCTGCATCAGATTCGCCCTTGGGTTCCCGGGGCTCCTGAAGTTCACCTCTCATGATTTTCGTCTCTCTTGGAGCATCAATCCCCAGAGTGATTCGATTACCTGAGATCTTGGTGACAGTCACAATGATGTTGTCACCAATGTGAATGCGTTCGCCTACTTTCCTTGTGAGCACCAACATACGAGTTCCTCCTCGTTTTGATCAGAACTTGTCCATGATCTGATCTGTACAATTTTTCGTCAGGAACTCGAAGTGAGTTTCCTGCGGGACAGTTTGGTTCTTAAAACTGTTTTTAAGAAACAAACTGTCCCGCAGTATAAAAAACCTTTAATTTTCCTTCTTCAATATGGGAAAGCAAGGATCATTTTCTCATGCTCAAGAAGGCTCAAAAGATTGCTAATCGATTCATTATGTAAAAGAATTGCGACCATATAGCATTAATTGTAAAACTGGTCGAAAATACTCTATGTTCCTGTGAGTTAGTCCTCTCTAGGAGAACCATATCCCGCTAGTATTTCTAGGTTTTTTGCTATTTTACTTACAGGGTATTATTTTTCGTAATACAAGGTATGATATGCTTGGTTTCAGTAAATTAAGAGTTAGCTTATGTTAAAAAATCAAAGATTTTTAAAAGAGATTCCAGTTACTTTTCTAAAACACAAATTCGCAAATCTGTGTTTCTATCCAGTACTAGTGTTTTCAATTGTTTTACTTGCAGCATGTAACTCTGGGTCTAAGTCTTCTTCGGAGACTACTTCTGAGCCTGGCTCTCAGGATCAGGTTTCTCAGGAGGGTTCTAAATTTTTGTTAGAAGGAACCCTTACAAATCAGACTGGAGATCCTGTTATTGGTGTAGGCGTTCTTCTTGAGGATACTGGTATTAGTACCACTACTGATGATTCTGGTGCTTTTGAATTTCTTATTGATAAAGGAAGTCTTTCTGCAAGTGACGTTAGAGTTACTTTTACAGGTGGCGCCGGGCAAACCACTTTAAATCTTGGCTTGGATACTTATCCTGATAGAAGTTTAAGGGCTGATTTCATACTTAATGAAGATTCAGGAGATGTTGTTTTGGATAGAGTTACTCCGGGTGGCTCAGGTGTTTCCTTAGGTAATGACACCAGGGGTTGCACTTCTAATCTGGATTGTGAGTCTCAGAGTTTGTATTGTTTTTATCCTGAGGGAACATGTGGTGAGAGTGGAAACGGAATCTGTATTCCTCGTCCTGAGGTTTGTACTATGATTTATGCTCCTGTTTGCGGTTGCGATAACGTAACTCATGCAAGTAATTGTGGAGCTGCTTCTGCCGGAGTTTCTGTAAGGAGTGAGGGAGAGTGCGGTAAGTAGTATCTCTAAGAAAGAGGGGGTTCCATCCCCTTTGTATTTTCCTGATTTCTAAATGTAGAGCTTCCTAAGCCGAAACCGGGAGCCTCCCATTTCCAGAAGTCTGTTAACATCTGAAACGTATCCCCCAAGAAGACTTGCCATAACTGGTAGTCTTGAGTTCAGGCTTCCCGCAAGCTTGCAAGTCTTTCTTGGATTTTTTCCCCTGTGGGCTATGTAAGACAGAAGAAATGAGTTCACAAGCGAAGTCACAGGTATTAAAGGTTTTCTCTTTCCTTTTACATTGACTTCTACTACATCAAGCTCCAGTTCAAACGCCCATGGGGAGTTACCAGATTGAAGGGTCATCCATTCAATCAGGCTGCCTCGAACGGAAGGCGTGAGCTCTTTACTTCGATAAGCTCCACGGTTTTCAAAAACCAGGCCCTCAGTTAAAAGTACAACCTGGTCTCTATCTTCTTTGACTAGAACAGCCTCTAAATGTTTTGCAAATGATTCAAGGTTCATCTTCCCGATCTCCTTATTTAAACCTTAAGAAAAACCTACTGGAACCCCCCGAAGGTTTGGTAGTGGCAAGAATCTTGTAACATAAAGACAAGTTTCAAAGCCGATACATTATGCCTACCAGAGCATTTGCATGTAATCAATACAAAAAAACTCGGATGAGTGGTATGTGATTGTAATTAGATGTAAATTTCCCAATATCAATAATCCTGGATTTTATTGATAAATATTAACTATCCCTAATAGTTCTTGCTAAGTATTTGAAAACAGGACATCAGGATCATATTCTTGAAGAACCAAAATCAGTTATCTTCAATATTTATTCCAAGGCACAACACTTTTTATAGTATTTTAATCATAATGTATGGTACAAATCGGGCCCGTAATTTTTTGTGGCATTAGGGACGTGTTCCTTTTGTCGCCTGATAATTTCGCCTGATTGATCTTTCTCGATTCATATATGGAGTAGTTGGTAGAAATTTTTAAGGTTTTTTGTTTACTACTAACGATTCATTTTATTTTTTAGAAAATTTTAATGGAAAACTATCATTCTTTAAACTGAACTTTCAGTTTAAGAATTTGTTCGTATTCTTTTACACTGATTCTCTAAAAGCTCTTCTTCGCTCTTCTTTGCCGTTATGAATGTTTGGGTATGCAGCATGTTGCTTCTCGTGAATGCTATTTTTTAGCACCAGGAGGAGCAACATGCTCTCCCCGTTTATTTCATTTCATTATGTGCCACGCGGTACATTGGTGAATGGGGCTTTTTATTTTTTTCAGCTTTTTTACGGGCTGGAAGGAGAAAAAAATGACGAAAGAAGAATTGGCATCGGCCTTGGCTACCTCAATAGAGCTGGCTGAAATTAAGGCAAAATCGAAAAGTTTTGCTGAAGATGCTCTCGGAGTGCGTTTCAAGGCAAGGGCATTTGCTTCCTGCTTCAATCAGGCAGTCAAAGCGCTTCCAGAGGATTTCAAGGAGCCAGAAGAGGCTGCGAACTTTATCGCCGGCCGCATTTCGGCCTGGATTGAAAAAGTTCAAGTGGCTGATTCTGGAACAGAGCTGAAAGTTCTGGAGTCTGCACCTGAGCTCGAGTCAGATTCAACTGAAGGGAAAGTGAGCCCTGATGTTGAAAGCACAGGAAACTGTGTTCTAACTCTCGATCTTGGTCAAAGAGAGGAAGTTAAGGTCGTAGTTCCGACTGACCCGGCCGTTAAGACCCGTCGGCAGATCTTTGTTGATCTGCAGACAAGTCTTCGGGACGTCATGCTTGAATATGGTAACAAGATGACAGAGGAGGAGAAAAATCGACTCTTCACAAAAGGCGAACTGATTTTCCTGGAGTATGTTGAGGTGCATGATCCAAGTCGGAAAGAAGGCTTGGCCGAGCAAATTCTTGAAGAATTTCTCGAAGAGCAGAAGGTTCATCCTGACGCGCTTTTTGGCGTTGTGATTAACCCGATGAAAAATCGGGAATCCGTAGCTGTAAGGATTCCGAATGAAATTTGGACTCTTTGCACAGGGTATCGGAAGAAATTCTTTGATACCTTAAACGCCAAAAAGGAGGGGCGATCGAAGCAAACCGCTCTTTCAAGGATTAAAGCCTTGAAGGCGCAACTTGTAAGTGCTGAAGCCTCTCCGGCGGTTCCAAAGGCTGAGGCTCATAAGGCCCCAGCTCCAAAGTCTCCTCAACCGGTTCTTACGCCGGAAGAGGAAAGCCTCCCCTTGGAACAGCTCACTGAGCTTTTCAAGGAAGCGGAAATGGCAGGTGCTCGTGGGAAGCGTCATGTTACCGGACCCCACCGGAAAAAGGCACAAGCCATTCGGGACTTTCTTGTTTCTAGGTTTGACGATGAAGCCAGGAAGCAGATTTGTGCTACCTACGCCCGCTTCTGGGGTCAAGAAAAAGAGACCATGACTTTTGGTCGAGCCCGGTACTTGGCAGATCGTATAGCCGAGTACGGAGGGGAGATTCCCTCGGAATTGGCTGAATTTCTTAAGCCAAAGTCTGAGGAGCCCGCAACCGCCTCGGCTTCTCCCGAAGCTTCCGCTGTTGAAGATGGAGCTTTGGTGCCTGATCAGTTCCTAGAGGAGGCAACAGAGTCAACTTCGTTTGAATGTCTGGAATGTCTGGGTGAGGATTGGGAAGAGAGTGTTCTGGAAAACCATGAACGCCCTCTACATGAGGATGATTCGATCATTCTTCCCAACGAAGCGGATGACACGGTAGCTTTCCGGGCTCAAATTGTAGAGTTGCAGGAGACCATCCGCCGCCTAGAGGCGGAAGCCTCAGAGCGAAAGGAGCTCGAGGGCTCGCATGACGGCTTCAACCGTCTTAGGGTGCTCCTGAACCACTCTGCAACTGGAGATAGTGAGGCGAAAGCCGAGCTCTCCAGGCTTCTCAATTCGCCAAATCTGCTAAAAAGAGCAGAGGCCATGATTGTGGAGTTAAAAGAAGAGCAAATGGCAAGTCAGGAAAGAATTTCTTTGCTGATAGCCGCCGGAAAGGAGGCTGAACGACGCCACGGTGAACTTAAGGCCGAGTTGGAGAAATTGCGTCAGGCGCTTGCTGATGCAACTTCGAAACCGGAGGTAATTCCGGTCGTCGAGGCGGCGTCACCGGTAGCTGAGGAGCCGAAAATGCAAGACTTGAAACCGGCAGTGTTGCCTTGGGATAAAATGTCCAAGGAACAGCGCCGGGCAATGCTTCAAGGTGCCCGCTAATAGCGGGGATTTTGTGCAGATAGTTTGATATTCGGGGGGGCTCACTGTGAGCTCCCCCAATTTTCTCCTTTTTCCTTAAGGAAAAATAAAAAAATGAACGTTAATGAATTCAAAACAGCAATCACTGATGTGATTGTTGAGTTCGACAGTAGCTCTAACTCAATCCCGCCAGCCGAAAAGGCGGCTTTGCTCGCGACTCTTAACAGTCGCGGGTTTAGCGCTCATGTCTCACGTCTCATCATTAATGAGACCGAGGCTGAGTGCCAAGCAGTTTTGGCTGCGGCCCCGGGTGCTTTTGACCCAACGCTTGTCGTTGGGCCAGCAAAGCTTCGGGTTCAAAAGAAGCTGGTGGAAAAGTTGGTCGCGCGTTATGATCTGGCAACGCACGCCATTGATCCCGCTGCTCGCCAGCAAGCAGTGGCCGATTTGAAAGAAATCGGTTACACCGCGACGGACGCCGTCGCGATGGTAAGCACCGCCTTTACCATTGCAGACCAAGAGGTCCAAAGCAATGGTGGAAGTGTCGCCCCAGACGCAGCTCGCTGCGCAGCGGCAGTTGTCGCGCTTCAGAGCGCCGGTGCCTTGCACCATCCTATGTTTAACCTTCATTTCGCAATGCCCCGCGCAATCGCAGGGGCACCGCGAGCGGCATGGGGGGCCATTCGCTCCGCCTGGTCCAACAAGGCCATCGCCGTACTTTTTAGCCTTATGGCTATAATTTACGTAGCGGTGTTTGCTCCGGCTTCGTTCAAGGTGCTGTCGGCAACGACAGTTCCCGGAATGATCTTGAGCTGGACCCTCGTAGTGGCTTTCGCGCTCACGTTTGTCGTGACCGTGATTGCAGCCTTTCGAGGCGCGAGGGCGTCATGGACTACGCCAGTAGCTTGTGGCTCCTTGTTTGGAGCCCTCTTTCTCGGTGGAGCGATGGTGTATTCACCATCAATCCCGGATTTCACAATTCCTCCGGTTGTTGACCGGGTTGAGGAATTTGGACTCAGGGTTTCCACCCTTGAGGGAGAAGTTGGGTCTATCAAGGATGGGTTGGAAAAAGTTGAAGGGAAGGTCACTGAGCTCGCCTCAAGCCGACCCTCGACCACACCCACTGGTGGTGGGGGAGTGACTACTTCCTTACCACGGCCAACACTTGCCGGGCGTCCGCTCAGTGATCTTGACATACTTGTCGGGACTCAAGGAACCCGGGCGTCGGCTTGGGCCCTTGTAGGGTTGATCAAGCGGGAGTGGGGCCTGTCCGAGACTTTAAAATCGAGCGATATTGCTCGACTTAAAGCCTGGATAAGGTCGGACAGTCCGGAAGCGGCCGAACTCCGGAAAAAATGGGAGTCCGGGGAAATTTCACAGTTTGATGTGAATGCGAGAACCCTAGCGCTCTTAAGGATCGCAGGGGTGAAGGATGTAAAAGGTGACGGGACTCTCGTACCCTTTCATCCCGAGGATGCTGACGTTATCAGTCAGAACCTCGCAAAAATCGGATGGTAAGTTTTTTTAGGGATACATGAAACGGTATCCCGGGGGAGGTTTGTTGTTCTACCAACTCTCCTCTCTTTTTACATTCACTTAATCTAAGCCTAATCTTAAATATTCTTAACTATTTTAATCAATCGTTCAATTTCGCCCTTTTATCAGCTTTTCCAATTCTTACAATTTAATTAATTCAAGCAGTTAGTGGCTCTTGATTAATCTGAGCCAGTCGGTTTCTTCCTTCACTAGCTTAATAAATCAGGCACTTTAAGTCGCATATTCTAAAACCTTACGCATAACTACTTAAGTAAAGTCTTTCGCCAAAGATTTTATTAATTGGTCTGTAATAAAATAGCGGTATCGAAAAAATGGGCATTTTTTGTCGAAATTCAAACCATTGTGATAACCAGGGATCTAATATGCACTATGGACACCAATCTCATAGGGCATACTCTGATTCTAATCAATATTCATCACCAATTAATCAGCGATCTAGTAATCACGCTTGTGAAACCGTTTCAGCGTGTTCACTACCTCCAGTCTCAAGATCAAGTGTACCAGCACAGGATATCTCAGATGCTGCTAAAATAAATGCTGATGGATCGATTTCCATAACAATGAATGCGAATTCTGCTGATCGATTTAAGATAGGCACGAAAGATCACAAAGAGTTACATACAACCCCACTTCAATACTCGCCAATCAAAGGTTGTGAGCGCACAACTAGAATCCACTCCAATGGAAAATCAGAAGCTGTAATTGGATATGATTCAAGTGGAAGTGGCCAGATCAAAGTAACTCTAAATCCGGAGCAGGTAAAAGAGGCGATTCTTGACTTCGGTAGCTTCAGGTTTTCTATTGATACAGACAAAGTAATAGCCAGAGCAAGAGAGGCCGAAAAGCCAGTACCGCCAGAAAAGCAAGAAACAGAAGCAGTTCTTCCAGATAAAGTCGAGCCCTTAGTACCAGATAACGAACCAACAGGGTCGCGTGCACCGATTGATGCCATAACCAACGACACTGCGCCTGTTAACTCAGTTGAGGGTAGCACTGATGCTAATCCTGGAGCACCAGCTAATGCCATAACGGCTGATTCGGTGCCTAGTGATAATCTTATATATGAGGAATCATCGCCATCTGACCGTGCGACAGTAGATGCAATTGAAGAAAACAATGCGCCGGTTGAGGGGGCGAGTACTGATAATGTACCGAGTGGTGAAGCAGTCGAATTAGAGAATGAACTCTCGCCACGGGCCCCGACTGATTCTATAAGCGAATCTTCAGTTGATACTGCTTCAATTGATCATGATACTACTCCGCATGCAGGTACTGAAGCAACTGCTGATGCACTAAAAGTAAACCCAAGAGCAGTTGCGGATGGTATTAGAATTGATAGTGCCCCGTCTGAAGAGTCTGCTAGCGTAAGGTCTTCGCTAGATACCCTTCGATCGCTCGTTAATAATCAGGTAGATAAAAAAACTGGTAGTGGGCGATCTACACGAATGGTTCCCGCAATTTCAAACATGAATGGCGCTTTAAATGAGATATCAAGGTTAAAGAATGAGGGAGTTCCAGTTTCAGAAATTGCGAGAGTTCTTACACTAGCACCAAAATCGGATAAGGCCACTCTTGAAAAAGCAATTTTTGGTGAGGATGTATTAAAGGCTGCAAGCGAATTTGAGTCGCGTAGTGAAGGCTTCTTTAGTGGATTTCGTTCATATCAGGCCCGTTTTGCTGCGCTTAGTGGATTAAACTCTGATAAAATGAAAGATCTAAGTGAATATTACAAATCAAAAGGTAAAGACTTAGCTGTAAGCGTTCTTGAAGCATTTGATAAAGAGCGAGAAATGACAAAGGCCATTTTTAGTAGATTATATATCCGAGAACAAGCTGAACTTATAGAAACCCTTCAAACTAAACTATCAGAAACAAGAAATAAAGGAACTGGACGGTCAACATCCAAAGAACTTATAAATCCAAGAGCTGCTATGGAAACTATCTCTGCCCTGAAGGAAGCCGAAGTTCCACTTAGTGTGATTGAAAGACTTATTCAATTTGCGCCTCAAGCAAACAAAGAAGACCTTCTAACGGCGGCTAGAAAAACTAATTAATAAAATATTTTACGCGCCATCTATTTAATAGCACGCAAACGTGATTGTTCTTTAAAAATATTATCAGGGTTCATACATTAAACCCATACTGACAATTGATTAAAAAGGCAATTCTTAGTGTGGGTTAAGTTAGTTTTTTTCAGAGGGCTTGCCCTCTTTCTTTTTTTTAGAAAGAAAAAACATGATGCATGTTTTCTTTTCCGACGTTCACGGAAATCTTGATGCACTTCAAGCCGGACTTCGCCACATGGACGAGTGCTATCCCGTAAACTTGAAGTATTGCCTCGGTGACATAGTTGGCTATGGCCCAAAACCGGTTGAGTGCCTTCGGCTTGTTCTTAAAGAGTGCGGTAACCGGATTGTGGTTGGAAATCATGATCGTGCAGCACTTTTTTCACCAAATGAAAGGTGGAATGATCGTGCTTCTCAGGCGATCCTTATTCACCGGGGCTTGATCGAGCAAGAGCCGGACTCATTCGATTTGTGGAACATGATAGCATACCTGCCCCGATTTTTTAGAACCGGGAAATTCTCAGGGGTTCACTGCTCACCACTTCCTGAGCCTGATTATTACGTGCATCCTGCTAACCTGGCAAGGGATGAGGAGAGACCCAGGTTCAGGCAAATGGGGATGAGTTTTGATGGTTTATGCTTTGTGGGGCATAGCCATATCCCACTTGTTATCCGGTATCCAAAGGATAGTATAGATAATTTTGGCTTTCTTAATTACGACTCGATTCAGGATGGTTCCCGAGTCGCAGTTGAAAACAACGCCAAATATCTGGTTAATGTGGGTTCCCTAGGTCAACCCCGAGATGGAGATGATCGGCCGTGCTATGTCGTTTATGACGATGTGGCAGAACGGCTGATTTATCGCCGGGTTTCGTGAATCATTGGGGGGAGAGGGGCACCAAAGGTTAAACGTGAGGTTTAAGAAGCTAACTTAAACCCCACGTTTTTAATTTATACCCCAGGAACATTTTTCTCTATATAATATAGTCTAGATTTCTAGGATAAGGTGCCCATTTGCTTCCTGATCTAAATGCAGTCTAGTACAATTTACTCATGAGTAAATTGTACTAGACTGCAAAATTTAGATGAGATATAATCACCAAATGAAACCTGCAGGCAGATATATCAAATCTAGTGTTCTTGAGTTTCTTGAAAAAAGAATGGTTTTTATCGGTGGTCCTAGGCAAGTTGGAAAGACAACTTTGGCACTGTCGTTTATTCGACCTTCCTCAAGAACTAATAGCTCATATTTAAACTGGGACGATATTCATTCCAGATCACTGATTCGAAAGGGAGAGTTACCTGATTCTAAAATTATACTGCTCGATGAAATTCACAAATACAGAGGGTGGAGAAACCTTGTAAAAGGTTTTTTTGATAAACGTAAGGATTCCCAGAAATTCATTATAACAGGATCTGCTCGACTGGATTATTATCGAAGAGGCGGTGATTCACTGCTAGGACGGTACCGTTACATAAGGCTACATCCATTTTCAGTTTCCGAACTTGGTATACACACAAAAAATGACCTTGAATCTTTACTCGCATTTGGTGGATTCCCGGAACCTTTTATGGAGTCAACCGAGAAGTTTTTAAAACTTTGGCATCGGGAAAGACTCTACCGGATAGTTAACGATGACATAAGGGATCTTGAAAATATTAAAAATTTAAATAGCTTAGAAATCCTTGCTGAAATACTTCCTGAACGTGTGGCCTCGCCCCTGTCTGTTTCTTCTCTTGCAGAGGATCTATCCGTTAACTATCGTACCATTGAAAAATGGATACAGGTATTGGAACAGGTTTATTTTTGTTATCGTATTTCACCCTTTGGAAGTCCAAAAATCCGCGCCGTAAAAAAAGAAAAAAAATTATATCTTTGGGATTGGAGCCAGAACCTCGATCAAGGAAGCCGATTTGAGAATATGGTTGCAAGTCATCTCTTAAAGTACTGTCATTTTCTTGAGGACACGGAGGGTGATGTGATGGAGTTAAGATATCTTCGTGATACAGATCGGCGAGAAATCGATTTCGTCGTTTTAAAGAACAAAAAGCCTATATTCGCAGTGGAGTGCAAAACCGGTGAAAAGGATGTTTCGAAACATATTTCGTATTTTAAGGATAGAACCGAAATTCCAAAGTTTTATCAGGTTCATCTTGGTTCAAAAGATTATTTGAAAGAGACAGGTGTGCGAGTTTTACCATTCTTAACTTTTTGTAAAGAAGTGCTCGGAGTGTAAGTTGCGAGTGTAAGTTGCGAAGTTCTAGCAAAGACTCTCTGCTACAAGCTCTGCTATATCCCTAACTTTAAGCGTCTCTTCCCGATTAGTTAATTTAATTCCGTCTTCCAGCATCTGCATACAAAACGGACAAGAGCTTGCTATTGTATCCGATCCAGTTTCTACAGCCTGATCCACACGCTGGACGTTTACCCGCTCGCCAACCTTCATATCAAACCAGTAATGACCACCACCAGCCCCACAGCACATACTTTTTTGTTTATTGGATTCCATTTCCTTAACTCTTGAAAATCCAATCTGTACCAGGGCGTCGCGAGGCTCTTCATAAATGTCGTTATATCGTCCTAGATAACATGGATCATGGAAAGTGATCAGGCCCTTGTTCTCAGGATGGATACTTATTGTACCATCTTCTATTAGCTCCTTAAGAAAACTTGAGTGATGTATTACGTTTTCAGGTGAAATGCCAATTGATCCAAAATCCGGGTATTCATTTTTAATTGTATTAAAACAATGTGGACAATGGGTTACTATTTTTTTAAAACTAAGAGTCTTAAAAGTTGTTATGTTTGTCTTAGCAGATTGCTGAAAAGTGTTTTCATCTCCAAGTCGTCTAGCCGGGTCTCCAGTGCAGCGCTCAAGATTTCCAAGCATGCCCCAGGAGAGGTGAGATGCGTTAAGAATTTTTACCATGCTTTTTGCAATATCCTGCTTCCTTTTATCAAAAGCACTGATACAGCCAACCCAGTAAAGTATATCAACAGAGTCCCCAGCATTTAAAAATCTTATATCAAGCCCTTTTGTCCAGTCTGATCGCTCTTCGCTATTTCCAATAGGGGTACCTTGCGACTCGATTGCGCGAAGAATTGGCTGCGCCTCTGCCGGAACGGAGCCATGCATGAGGAGCATATTTCTTCTTGTTTCAACAATTAAATCAACATGCTCAATTCCCACAGGGCAAACTTCCATACAGGCCCTGCAAGTTGTACAAGACCAGAATACTTCTTCATCCATGACTTCACCCGCAAGTAGGGCTTCAGGGTTTTTCCCAAGCGCATCTTTGGGAGAACTTTGCGGTAGAACTCTATCAGTTCTTCTATACCTGTCCGGGTAAATGCTAGGGGACTCATTAAGTAAGAACACTTCGAGAAGAAGGCTGTCAATTTTAGCAAGAGCATCAAATACAGGAGTTAAAACACTAGGGGCTTTATTTACACCATCCAGTTTGCCATCTTTATGCAGGCTTAACATGTGGTCTCTTGTATCAAGTATTAACCATTTGGGAGAAAGAATTTTGCCACTGTTATATGCAGGACAAACATCCTGACACCTTCCACATGAAGTGCATGCGTCAAGATCAAGCCTGCTCTTCCAGTCCAGGTCTGCAATTGAGCCCACTCCTATTGAAAACTCATCAGCACCTTCTTCCATTGCCGATTCTAGGATTTTTTCCAGGTCTCCGGGAGAACGTAAGCTTCCTTTCGGCTTATCAAGCTCAAGAAAAAATAAATTTAGACTGCTTGAGATGATATGGAAAAATTTTGTATAAGGAAGAAGCGAAAGAAAAAGAAAAAAACTTACGGCATGAATCCACCATACAATAAAATGAAGAACTGAAGTAGATTCAGGTGACAAAGACCAGAAAAATTTACTAACCATTAAGCCAACAAAAGAATAATGCGCCCAGGGGTCAATTGTGGCATGAATTCTAAGTCCTTCAAGTAAAAACCCCTGAATTATCAGGTAACCAAGAAGAGAAAGCATAAATCTGTCTCCACGGTTTGAGTGCAATTTATCAGGTTTTTCAATGTATCGTCTTTTATAGGCAAGTCCAATTCCAATCAGAAACAGTAACCCAAATAAATCACTTGCAAGAGTAAGAGCGAGATATGGAACACCACTGTAAACATCAATGCCAAAATCATAACTTAAAAATACAGCAGTAGTGGTTGCAAGAAGTACAAAAAACCCCAAAACAATCATTGAGTGAAATAGTCCGGCTTTTCGTTCCCGGTTAACTTTTTTCTGAAATCCGGCATTTAAAAGAAAATAGTAAAGTCTTTCCAGCGTTAGGCGGAGAGAGCGCTTGCTTCCTTTGCCACTTGACCAGAGTTGGTAGCGACAAATAATTCCATTTATGAAGATTACGATTGAAATTAGAAAAAGCGCATAGAGAACTACCTGATTATAGACAGATGGCAGATTCCAATAAATTGGCCTGCTTGCATTCTCAACACTTGTTCCATAAAAACTTAAATCTTGTGGCATGGGCAGATAGTAATTTTATATTAGAGTTTTAAAAGACCAAAATTAATCTTTTTGATACTATCCTAAAAAGAACAGGTCCAAAAATATATTCTTGGACCCCTAAAAACCACATAAATATAGTTGCTTATCATTTTTTACTAGGTATCGGTGGGCATTTTGGGCTATAATAAGTGATTGGTGGCTGGAGTAGTCTAAATTCATATTTTAGTTTGTGAATTCGGCCCCTTTGTTAGTAACTAAATTGGAGGATATTTCGCCTTTTCATGGATCCCGATCCGGCTAGTTCATTTTATCATATCATTTCAATTGGCTCGCTTATACTTCTAAACGGACTATTCGTCGCTTCTGAGTATGCACTTATATCTTACGATCCTGCAAAATTAAGAAATCTTTCTGGTAAGGATCAGGAGAAGGAGCTTGAGAAAAAGAATCGTTCAATCCTCTGGTTATTAAATAATAGCGAGCTTTGTGTTGCTTCGATCCAGTTTGGAATTACTGCATGTAGCCTTTTGATCGGATTTCTTGGAATTCAGCTTTTTAATTCTCTTTTAGTATCCAGCGAATTAACTGGATCTTCCTCCTGGATTATTAATGGTCAACTTACTGTAGATACTCCTTTAGTGAATTACATTATTGGAATGTTGCCGTTTTTGGTTTCATTTTTGGGATATTTGATTTTTCTGACTTTGTTACATGTAATATTTGGTGAGCTTTTTGTTAAGGCCATTGGTACTGCCTATCCTGATACCACATTGAGATTTCTGGCAGGACCAATGAAATTGTTTACTCAGGTCAGCTATCCCGTAAGTTTAATTGCCTATCGTGTGGCAAATATTTTTCTTAAACCATTTCAGCTTTCTGTTGCTCATAATGATAATGCTGTTCTTTCCCTTGCCGAGCTTAAGAGATTATTTTCTTCAGTCCCCTCTGCCACTGAGATTAATGAAGCTGAGATTAATGAAATAAAAGTTGATCAGGCCAGAATGCTTAGAGGAGTAGTGGGTTTCTCAGAAACAATTGCTCGTGAAGTTATGACCCCTCGTACTGACCTTGTAACTATAAAAGTTGATAGCAGTTTTGAGGATGTGATAAAAATAATTCTTGATTCTGGTTTCTCACGTTATCTGGTTCGGGGAGAAAGAGTTGATGATGTTGTCGGTATCTTGCTTGCAAGGGATGTTCTACCTTATCTTGCATCAAATAATAGTTCTGGTGAAAAAAGGGAATCGTTTAATCTTAAGAAGATAATGAGAAAGCCTTATTTCATTCCTGGTACAAAGGCCATTGATGACCTTTTAAACGAGTTCAAGCGTCGTAATCAGCATATCGCCGTAATTCTTGACGAACATGGTGGAGTTGACGGTATCGTCACTATGGAGGATTTGATAGAGGAGATAGTTGGAGATATTTATGATGAGGGAGATGAGCCTGAGCGTGACTTTATTAGAGAGCCCGGTGGAGATTTGATTGTTGATGGTGGTGTACTTGTGGCAGATCTCAATGAAAAATTTGGCCTTGAAATTCCAGAGGGAGAGTATGACACTGTTGCTGGTTTTATATTTACTTATCTGGGTCGAATTCCCAGAAGCAGTGATAGAATTTTTATTTCAACTGACGAACATGCAATATATGTTAATGACAGACTTGAGCGTGTTAATGGAAGCTCCCAGGTAACCGGAACATCTCCTCAATTATCAGTACCACCAGCTATCAATAACCCTGAAGACCAAAACTTACCAGAACAGAAAAACGGTATTTTGGTCAGTGTTGAGCAGGTTCGAGGTCATCGTATCGAGTCAGTAAGATTTTCTTTTACTGATGAAACAGAAAAAACATCCAATTTAACGGTATCTCCTGAAGCCGAATTCAATCCTGAGGCATCTGAATTAAAAAGTGCCTTGGCCAGGTAGTGTAAAATATCTTGATATAACCTGGATCTGGCTAACGCTTTAAAAATATTCTGTTATTATTTGGCTAATCAGGGGTTTCTATGGCTAAGGTTTCAGCTTCAAAATCAGCAGCAGCTTCAGGAAAGAAGGTGTCAGCTGCGAACAATAGTAAAAAACAGGTAAAAACATCAAAAAATCAACCTTTAAAAATCCAAAAGGGTAAATCTGGCAAAACTGGTTCAAAAAATGAATCATCCCCCAAACCAACTAAAAAAGATAAAGTTCAAAAAAAATCTGTTTCCCAAAAGACTTCAGAGAGAAATAAGTCTACTGGAAAAGAACCTGCTAAAAACAAGGCCTCTGATAGTAAGAAGAAAGTTACTTCTGGTAATAATAAATTGACCACAGCTAAACAGGATAATTCTGTTTTAAAAAGCAAGAAATCTATAGATGATTCTAGAAAGACTGCCTCTGAAAAGCCAAATACAGAAACGAAATTAAAGGCTGTATCTTCGGAAGCATCTAAAAAATCTCTTGAGGATTCAAAAAAGGAAAAGTTACAACAAATGCTTTCGGAAAGGGAAGGAGCCGAGGAACCTCAAAAACTGATATCAGCTCCTACGGACAAAATGCTCAAACCTTTTCGTGATGCTGCAAAAAGAAATAGCGAGGCTCAGCAAAAAAAGAAAAAAGCAGAAAAGCGTGCGACCTTTGTTGCAAAGCCCCTCAAGAATGGCAAGAAATACAGTGTTGATCTCAGGGTTCATACACCTATTTCGGAAGGATATTTTTCGACTGGTGGAGTTGATCCTGCGGCAGCTATGGTTCGCCTTGCCAAGTCAAAGGGGCTTGATATGATTGCAGTAACTGACTACCATACAGCTGATTTTGTTGATGCCGTAAAGGATAAGGCTAAAGAAACATCCATTACCGTGCTTCCTGGAATCGATCTTAGATGTTCAGTGGGTACATGTGATGAAGTTTGTTTGATAGCACTTTTCCCCGAGGAATATTCATCATCAGAGCTAAACAAGATAATTAATCTTCTTGGTATTCCTGACAATGCCAGGGGTCGAAAGGCGTTTACTTTAAGGGAAGAGCTAAAAAAAGTTATTGAAGTAGTTGAAGCTAATGGCGGAGTACTTATCCCATCTCGACTGGATAAGTCACCCAGTCGGACCTTTGCGATTCGTCCTTTAATTGAAGAGCATGGTTTTCATGCATTTGACCTTGTCCACCCTGAAAATCCAGAATTCTTCAAGCAAAACTGGCCCTCCGGGGAATTTACCTTCCTTTCCTTTTCAAATGCCAATGCACTTGGACAAATTGGAAGTAGGGGAATGACTGTCAGGCTGCCAAGCCCGGGATTTAATGGTCTTAAGACTCTTTTCGCAAGAAGAAAATCTGCAAATATCTAGAGCTTTTTGCGATACCTGAAGGGGAAAGTGGCAGGAGATTTTTCTGCACCTCATATTGCAGCATAAAAAAATTGCATTCTAAAAGAACCATAAAATTATGTGGGAAAAGTGCGCCATACTTTGGGGCCTTGGCTTCTTATTGCATATTGTATTAATTGGTAATTCCCAAATTAGTTTTGCAGCCAGTTCCTTTGATGATCTTGTGTCTGAGGTTGCAGAGGAGACCTCGTTTTCTAGGACTGAGGTTGAGAGCATTCTTCGGGCCAGTTTCAAGCGTATAGGTGAGAGGATGAGGGAAGATAAGGGGACAAGCATACCTGATTTTGGTCGATATACGGTTGCTGAGAAAATAAAGAGACAAGGCAAGGACAGAGAAGGCTATGAAATTGCTGGTGGAGTAGTGAGAAGCCCCAGGTTTTCATTTTCAAAAGAGTTTAAACTCTTTCTTGAGGAAAAAGGCGTGAAAAGAAAAAAACAAAAGCAAGGAAGATAAATATAAGAGAGTATCAAGATGAAGAACCAACTAAGGAATAGAATATCCCAGAAATACGTGGTGGTTAGTCCTTCTACTTAACAACCACTGGAGTACCAACTTGTATCATAAGGAAGATAGAAGCAAGCTCAGCTTCGGGAAGCCTAAGCCCACCAATTTCCTCAGACCAAAACGGTCCTGAGTGGATAACAAAGTCAGTAGTAGGGTATAGAGTATAAGGGCCAAGTGCTCCCCTGCGATACCTGAAATTGTCCCCTCGTGGTGGAACCTGTAGCCTTCTTTTTTCAAAATACTCATCAGGAGCATACCAGAGAGCTCCTTTTTGCTTATGCTGGAGGGGGTATTCTCCTGGTGCAACTGCAACCACACCCTCTCCGGCTACAGACTTGATTTTTTCTTTTCCCTTATAAACACTAAGCTCTTTCTTTTCACGATCCAACTCCAGCCATATTTCATTATCTGCAGGCTGGAAGTTAGCAAGCAGAGGAAAGTACCCAACAATTGGAGCGTACCTGATTTCCGGATTAGTCGGGGATATAGTTCCTTCAGCATGACCCTCTGCTCTGAGAGAATCATCTCTATGACCATTATGAGTTAAATAATTAGTAGTATTTTTGTCATAAACATTGGATTTGCCATTAAATTCACCTGAACTATAGGACAGATTCATTTCCTGTTTTGAGTCCTGAATTAAGGGGAAGCTAAGTACAATTTTTCCAGATGGCAAGAACCTGGAGGCATTATTTTTCTTTATAAAAAATAAGGAGTTAATGCTATTATTGGAGTCATTTGAGTGTGCTTCAGACCCTTGCCCAAGTGGTATAGAACAAGCAGGAAGACCAGCCAAAAGGCCAAAAATCACCACTAAATTAATATGTCTAATTATCATAAAAAGATCCCTTTGGACTTGACTACGTATAACAAACGGCGATAGCCTCACCCCAGTTGTGGTTTGGTTCAGGCTTGGGAACAAACTTTTTATTAAAGCATAAACGGGTGGAAGTCCCATTACCCGTAAAGTATTAACACTGGTTCTTACTTTCGGTTATTATTGCACAGCAAAAGGGCTTTCGAAAGATAATATCCTTTGGGAGATCTGAATTATATGTTCTTGTTACTAAAATAGTGACAGGTACTTATTATTAGCAGGTAGCCCAGGAGGGTGTTAGCCAGACAGGATGAAGCTTTATGAATAACAAGGGTTCTTCAGTGAGATTGCAGTTAAGGGCGCCTCTTAGAGGCAGGTACCGTGGTGTTTTACCCAGAATCACCCTCCTCACTGTTTCTGATTCAAAACTGCCTAGAAACTTAAACGTCTCGGTTGGTCAAGACTATCCCAAAAGACCAGGTCGTGTTTACTCAGGAATTCCATCTTGCAAAGTCAAAAATATCGGATTTCTAAATAATGGGGGAATTCTAAAGGAAGATTTTTTTAGAGCTGAAAAGCAAGAAGAGAAGGAGAACCTGAAAGGGTATCTATTTAAGGGTGAGACATTTGGGGACCCTAACCTTTGGATTGTGGAAGATGAATTAGTTTCCTTACATGGTACTTTGAATCACCACACATGATTATGCGTTAAGCAATAATAAATTACTAGATTAATATTTTTAGGCAAAGAGTATGAAATTAAACCATATCTCTCTTATTTTTTCTTGTTTGTTTGTTCTCTCCTGTAGTGGTTTATCCAGTGTGGAGAAAAGGAATGTAGAGCTTGAGCATCTTTCAGACACAATTATGAAGCTGGATAACCCAAAAGCAGCAAGGCATATCAGGGCATCAATCAGGCCACCTTCAGTAGATTCCGCAGTAAATCATAGCTTGTTAAGAACTGATAATCAAAACTCGTACAAGGGACTGGCTACAGGGATCAATGGAGAATTGAATGGGTACGAAATAAGTTATCCCGCAATAGTTTTTAAGGAGACCCCCGAGGTAAGAAAGTACATGAGTCTTTATAAAGGGAAGGCTCAGCGTGATATACAAGAACCGTTAAAGAGAAGAGATCAGCATTTACCAGTGATAGAGAAGGTTCTACGTTATTTCAATCTTCCTCTTGAGCTTTCAAATCTTGCATTTGTTGAAAGTAAATTTAATGAAAAAGCCGTTAGTCCCCGTGGTGCCCTTGGGTTATGGCAATTTATGAAGCCAACGGCCCAGGAGCTTGGGCTTAGATGTAATTTCTGGAAAGATGAAAGAGAGGATGTTCTAAGATCATCAATTGCTGCTGCAAAATACCTAATAGATCTTCATAAACGTTTTAAGGGTGACTGGCTGCTGACTCTTGCTGCATATAATGCAGGTCCCGGAAGAATAGCCAGCGCAGTTGAGCGTGCAGGTGGAGAGGCTGATTATTATACTCTTGAAAGAAAAAATCTGCTTCCTCGAGAAACCATAGCACATGTTTCTAGGTTCATTGCTGTGACACTTCTTCAAAGAGGAGAAACAGGATTTGTTCAGGATGAAACTATGGACCTAAATACGACAGGTGATAGCAGGAGTAAATTCACCCTTGGTGACCTGCCTGCATCGGATGATAGTATCTAACGGGTTTCAAGATGTCCGATATTCGAATTGGTTATGGTATTGATATACATCAATTCCAAGTAGGAAGGCCACTTATTCTGGGTGGTTGTCATATAGCATCTGAAAAGGGGTTAATGGGGCATTCTGATGCTGATGTATTACTTCATTCAATTACTGATGCAATTCTTGGAGCTCTCGCTTTAGGGGATATCGGTTCATGGTTTCCCGATACAGATCCTGAATATAAAAATGCCGACAGCAAAGTTCTTTTATCAACAGTATGGAACAAGGTGCATTCAATTGACGGATGGAATTTAGTAAATCTTGATTGCACAGTTATTCTGGAAAAGCCCAAATTACGTTTTTATATTGACCAAATGCGAGAATCCGTTGCTGGTATTCTTGATGCTGACATTTCAAGAGTAAGCATTAAGGCAACGACCTCTGAAAAACTTGGATTCGTAGGAAGAGAAGAGGGGATAAGTGCCCAGGCCGTTGTTCTGATTTCTAGGGATTAGGAATCTACTTTATTCAAAACTCCATACTGGATCCTGGTTCAAGGCAGATACTTTCAATATTCAGATTACTGCACTCACTTTTAAATTCATCAGGTTTTCCGGTTAAAAGCGGAAATGTTCCCCAGTGTACTGGTATTGCGATATTTACTCCCAATACCGAGGCCGCTATCGCAGCTTCTCTTGGTCCCATTGTAAAACAGTCTCCGATAGGCAGACAGGCAACTTCTGGTGCATATTTATCTTTTATATATGACATATCAGAGAAGAAACAAGTATCTCCTGCATGAAAAAGCGATTTACCATTTTCAAGTTGAAGAAGAACACTGCAAGCCTCTCCGGCATAGTGGGTAGTGCCGTCAGGTGCATCAAAAGAGTTTGAGTGAACTGCATGAAGTAAGGACAAGCGAATATCAGTATCAGGTAATAAAATTGTGCCACCTTTATTCATTGGAATAACCTGAACTTCTTCATTTGAGAATTTACTAATCAGCATTGCAAGTTCATAAGTTGCTGAAACTTTTGCACCTGATTTCTTCGCTAAAGCCATTGCCTGAGCCGTGTGATCACTGTGCCCATGAGTAAGAACTATATGATCAACTGGTGATATACTGTTAACATGAAACTCAGGAGGACAAACAGGGTTAGAATCCAGAAAAGGATCAATCAGAATTCTCTTCTTATTTATAGATTGTAATAAAACTGTTGAGTGTCCAAGGAATGTAAGAATATTCATATTTTATATATTACTCATTTTCTTATTGGATTAATTTAACTATGGTGTCTCACTTATAACATTTGGACGAGTAAATATATTACAGCACTTAAATGAGTAAAACAATAAATAAACTTATCCTTCAAATTGTTTTACTCAGTGTGCTATTAATTTTAATCACGCCCCTCGATCCAGCTCTACCTGGTAATGGACTTGAAGCTTCATGGATGTATTTCCTTGGACATGCTTTTTTCAACAATCTGCAACATGGCAAGGAAATAATTTTCACTTATGGTCCCTATGGTCCATTTAACTATCCAGGAATTATATATACAGGGAATCATGTATTATATAGTGCCCAATTAGCAGTATCGATTGTACTTGCCGGATTAATTTCATTTTCTTTATCCAGAATTCTTGAAAACTGGAATCTACTGGCTTCCCTTTCTTTAGTGAGCCTGATTAGTGTTTCCCTTTATTTTGGAGGCGGTCTTTATTTTATCTTTCCGCTGCTACTAATTGTTCTATGTGGATCTCATTCAGTTGGATTTGTAGTCCAAATTATGATCATTTTTGTGCTTGCATTTTCTTCTTTAATTAAAACCTCGTACGCACCTATTTCATTAGTTACATGTGTATCTCTTGATCTTCTATTTTATTTTGATCGAACCAGACGTGTGCCAATTTTTACAATTCTTTATTTATTATCTTTTATAGTTCTATGGTTTATTGCTGGTCAGGAGATAATTAATATTCCCGCCTTTTTAAAAGGAACTGCCGAGATTAGCGCTGGTTATGCATCTTCAATGGCAATTAGCGGAGATGCAAAGGAAATATTTGTCTTTATATTTTTTGTGTTGATTTTTGTCTTTGTTTTTTTTCGATATCTTTATATTAAAGAGTTTTCAATTTCTTCATATACAAAGACCATTCTGTCCTTTATTCCTTTTGTAATACTTCTATTTTTCTCTTTTAAACTTGGATTCGTTCGGCATGATTCCCATGCTACGACTGCTTTTTCCGTTTTGGTGATTGCTTCTGCGCTATATCTATCGCTGCTTTTTAACTCAGGGGTTCGGGATAATTTAATATTTACATTATTAATTTTCATAATATTCGGTGGCACTATTTTTATGTTCCGAAATATTAATAATTACCGTAACATTACTTATCCCCAGCTTGTGTTGGAGGAAAAGGCAGCAGTTAAAGCCCGACTAAATGCAATTAAATTAATTCTTGGAGGTGAACACTTAAAAGTTCTTGATATTAAGTTTAAAGACGCAGTTAAGACAATACGTTCTGAAAATACAATAAATCATCTTGATGGTTCTGTTGATATTTATCCATGGGACTCAAGTATACTTCTTGCTTATGCTGAAAACTACTCATCAAGACCTGTATTTCAAAGCTATGTTTCTTATTCTCCTTATTTATTAAAAAAGAATAGGGATCATCTGACCTCAGACAGGTCCCCGGATTATATCTGGTTTTCAGTTGGAGATATTGACGGACGTCTTCCTTCCGGAATGGATGCTTATAGTTGGCCAGATTTTCTGAAATTTTACTGTCCACTTCGTTTTCAGAGAAATTTTATTTTATTTCGGAAATGTAATGAAGCAAGGACACTCTCTCTTTATAAAATAAAAGAAATTGAAGTGCCAATATCTGATAGTGTTGTACTTCCTGAATCTAACTTTCCTCTATGGGCAGAAATTAATTTGAAAGAATCTTTAATTGGTCAAGTAGTTTCTTTTCTATTTCGTACTGCTGAAGTTTATATTAATTTTAATCTTGAATCAGGTGATACAAGAAAATACAAAATTGTTCCCGGAATTGTTTCAAAGGGTTTTGTGCTAACTCCGCTTGTTGAGAATAATTTTGATTTATATGCTCTGGATTATACTGATAGGGTTACATCAAAATCTGTAAAAAGTATTAGTATTGATGTTCATCCTGAGTGGGCAAAATGGGTTTATCGTGATTCTGTAAGTATCTCACTTTCAGAAATGAGATTTTCTTCAGGATATGAGTGGAACAAGGTAGAGAACTTCAATAATCTTCATAAAATGCTTTCAAATGGAGTGTTTCATCACCCCCCCGAAATAAAGAGGTATAAGGAAAGGGAAATTCTCTTTTCGCATTTACCATCAAAAACTTTTTTGCACTTGGATAAACAAGATTTACTTGGTTTCTCATTCGGGTTTTATGAAGAAGCATATACCAATGGAGGCAAAACTGCCGGTGGATGTTTTCAGGTATTTCTTGATAATGAGAAATTATGGGAACGTTGTCTTGACCCATACAATCTTGAATCTGACCGGGGAACTAAAAGTGTGGAGATACCCT
The DNA here is from genome assembly GCA_035327825.1 of Oligoflexia bacterium. Taxonomy (GTDB): domain Bacteria; phylum Bdellovibrionota_C; class UBA2361; order SZUA-149; family DAOLCO01; genus DAOLCO01. The sequence continues at coordinate 103,928 of DAOLCO010000005.1, forward strand.
TGCCAGAAAAGGGTGGCCAAACACTGACTTTTGAAATTATTCCTCTAGAATCCGGAAACTCAAATTGGGGCTGGACTTATTGGAGTGATGTTTGCTTAGATAATAGAAATAAATAAAAAAGGCTTGTTTCTAAATTGCGAAACAAGCCCTGTGTCGTTAAACCATAAGATCAAAGTCCGTTTCTTTATCATCCGGAAAGGCAGGAACCTGAATGAACTCGTTGGAATCAGGTAAAAAAGCAGTCAGATATCCATCGAGTGCAAATGCCGCAGTGTCAATGCACAGTTTTCCCATCCATTCTTTTGGCCGGCCTTGTTTCCAGTAATCAAGTGCGTAGGGACAATCTGGATAGTATCTAGCCATTACAAGAAGTGGAGTATGACCATGTACTAGAACCTCTGGAAACTTCTTTGGCGTTCCTTCAGTTTCTCTTTCGAGAATAAAAGAAGAAGGATTTAACTCAAAGTTTGTTGTTAGTGCTTTTCTGAAAGTGTCGCAACTTAATGCCTCAGCTGACAGTCCTGCATGAACCATTACAAACCCTGGAATGTAATACCACCAGAGAAGTCCAAGGAAAAAGCGAAGATGATTTTTGGGTATCATTCTGATCCACTCCTTTCGCTTTCTCTCAAGTATTGCCTGGAAATTTTCCTCGTCATCGTTAATCATCAGATCGGTAAAATCTAGACCATACGAATCAGCAAGCGGTATGAATCCATTGCTCGAATGGGCAAGATAGAGGTTTTCACAACTTTCAACCATGCTCTGGTGATAGGTGCGCATAAGAAAGCGGGGATGAGACAAGCTCCATTGTACTGGATTGCACCTTAAAAGACTCATCAGCATAACTTCATGGTTACCAAGAAGAAAAGTGCATTTTCTTTCCCTGCTAAGTTCAAGAAGGAAATCAATAACCTCCTTGCTGTTTCTACCCTTCCCGATGTAGTCCCCTAGAAAGATCAGATGACCCACTGGGCTAACTTCCTTACTTTCAATCAACCTTGTAAGTGCATCCAGGTTGCCATGGATGTCACCGATAATAGCTACGGTCATGATTTGATCTCCTTAAAACCTTGCAAAAAAAACCTTCTCAAACAACATTTGCTATAAACGAGTAAAAAAGCCAAGTAAGCTTAGACCCTCTTTTCTTATTATAAATATAAGAATATGTAATTATGCGTCTTTTCATCTTGATGAATGTGGGATACTCAATCACCGCAAAGAACAAAAAATATTCATGAGCTATCAAAGTAGCATGCTTTTGGTCTTGTATTTGGTGTCGGTTATGCCTGTAGGTTTTGCTCTGTGGCTCCAGGGAATATGACTATGTACATGTCGTAAGCAGAAGTTAACATTTTTCGTCTTTAAGTAATGTTTGTTTTTTTGAATATATTTTTTGAATTGAGAAAAGGGTTATTTAATGTCTGATTCTGTAGTTAGTAATGAGGCTTGTAATAAGGCAAAGACTGATAATGTTATGCCGGAACAGCAAAAAAATCTTAAGGAAAATCTCGAAAATTTTTTTTCTGGTGTTATTTCATGGCAAAAAAACAGTGCATGGAAAGAATATGGTTTGACCGCCCTTATTAAAAGGGAAAATTTAATTGAGGTTGCAACTCACTTAAAAAATGATCCGGTTTTAAGCTGTAACATGCTTGTTGATGTTACCTGTGTGGATTGGCTTGATAGCAAGGACAAAAGGTTCGAAGTAGTTTATCAGCTTTTAAGCATACCTAACAAAAGCCGGATTACATTAAAAGTTTTATTATCAGAAGAAGATCCTGTTGTACCATCATTAAGACCTCTCTGGTCTTCTGCAAATTTTCTTGAGCGCGAAGTCTATGACATGTATGGTGTACAGTTCGATGGTCATGGTGATCTCAGAAGGATACTGATGTATGACGAATTTGTTGGTCATCCTCTTAGAAAAGACTATCCTTTAAGGGGCAAGCAACCCAGAGTTAAGTTGAGAGTTCCTGAACTTAGAAACACTTCTGCGGATCTTTCTCGTGAGCAACTTGTTCCCTTGCCATCAAGACGTGCAAGTAGCTTATAAGTTTGTTGCTACAGGTTCTATAGAAAGTATGAATGAAATCTTGGAGAAGTAAGGAATGGGTGAGGTAAGAAACGATTGGCAACCCCGAGAGCTTGATGATGCTTTACATAGCAAGACCATGATTTTAAATATGGGTCCTGCTCACCCTGCGACCCATGGAACAGTCAGATTGATTCTTGAACTTGACGGAGAGCGAATTGAACGATGTGATGTAGATGTTGGATATTTACATCGTGGTTTCGAAAAGCAGTGTGAGCACTGTGATTACAACCAGGTTATTCCTTATACTGATCGACTTAATTACGTTTCGCCAATAATTAACAACGTTGGTTGGGTAATAGCTGTAGAGAAGTTGTTTGACATCGAAGTGCCACCAAGAGCGCAGTATATTCGTGTTATTATGAGTGAACTTTCCCGAATGTGCGATCATTTGACTTGTGTTGGTGCTGCAGCAATGGAACTCGGCGCATTTACTGTTATGCTTTATCTGATGCAGGCGAGAGAGGAGCTTTATGAACTAATTGAAAAAGTTACCGGTGCAAGACTTACAATCTCTTATACCAGAGTTGGTGGCCTTAAGGATGATTTGCCAGAAGGGTTCTCTGAGCAGGTACTTGCAGCGTTTAAAAAAATCAGGGTTCATCTTGCAGATTCTGACAGACTGCTTTCCCGTAACAGAATTTTTCAGGATAGAATGTCAGGCGTTGGTATTATATCTGAGGATGAAGCAATCTCTTATGGCCTTACTGGACCAATTGCCAGGGCAAGTGGTGTAAATTACGATGTCCGAAAGGCCTTTCCTTATTCCAGTTATGACCATTTTGATTTTGAAGTCCCACTTGGTGAAAAAGGTGATAACCTTGATCGTTTTCTTGTTCGATTTAACGAGATATTTGAGTCGATAAAAATAGTCGAACAGGCACTTAAGAACTTGCCGGGTGGTCCTGTAAATGTCGATGATCCTCATATTATAATGCCGCCCAAGGAAGAAGTTTATAACTCGATTGAAGGAATGATAAGCCAGTTTGAGATTGTTTTTGGAGGCATAAAACCACCACCAGGTGATGTTTATTTTCCAGTAGAAGGTGGAAACGGTGAGCTTGGATTTTATATAGTCTCAGACGGCACAGGGCATCCATATCGTGTTCGAATTCGTCCTCCCTGTTTTATCGCAATGGGGATTTTTGGTCCTTTGGTAGAGGGTCATACGGTGGCTGATGTCGTACCACTTTTTGGTATGATTAATATGATTGGCGGAGAATGCGATCGTTAAGATTTGAGTTTTTCTTGTATGCAGAGTTATTTTATTGTCTAAGTCAGGATTGGTATTTAAGATGGGATCAGGTTTATCATTAATTGGAAAGCAGACGTTTATATCTTCAAGTGGTATAGGTTCTGGGGAAATTTCTGGTCTAAAAGAAATTGAATCACAGCTTGAAAGAATCAAGGTGAAGTACCCAAGAAAAAAGTCGGCGATAATGCCTGCACTTTATATTGCCCAGGAGTATTTTGGCTTTGTAAGTAAAGAGGCAATAGCCTGGGTTTCTGGCCAGCTTGATCTTCCTCCAGCACATGTTGAATCGGTAGCAACGTTTTATACGATGTATTACAAGCGTCCTGTTGGAAGATATCATATTCAGGTGTGCAGGACGCTTAGTTGTATGCTATGCGGAGCAAAGGAGTTAACATCATATCTAAAGGATAGGCTTAGGGTAGGTGCCGGAGAACCCACCAAGGATGGATTATGGAGCTGGGAAGAAGTCGAGTGTCTTGGCAGTTGTGGAACTGCTCCAATGGTTGAAATAAATGATGTTTTTTTTGAAAACCTTACTCCGGAATTGCTTGGTAAGACTATGGACCTTATTGAAAAGGAGAAGCCCGATCTCAGATTTCACGCAGGAAGTGGAACTCTTGGAAGTGGTCTTCCCGATCATTCAAGGTCACAGGTTATTTAGGCAGTTCACTTAATAATGCAGGTCAAAGCTTAATATTCAAGAATAGCAAGAATCAAGACATGACTTCCCATCATAAAATTTTAACTCTTAATGTCTCATATGAAGATCAATATCAAATTGCCTCTTATGAAAAGCGGGGAGGATATCAGGCTGCCAGGCTTGCCTTGTCAAAATCTCCTGAAGAATTAATTGCCGATGTTAAAGCTTCAGGACTTAGAGGACGAGGTGGTGCGGGTTTTCCTACGGGGGTGAAGTGGGGGTTTGTTCCAAAGAATACAGGTAAGCCAATTTATCTTTTAAATAATGCCGATGAAAGTGAGCCTGGTACATTTAAAGATAGATTATTACTTGAGAGAGATCCTCATCTGTGTATTGAAGGTATGATAATTGCTGCTTGGGCGCTTTCTTCTAACTGGTCATGTTTTTACATACGGGGGGAGTATTCTTATCCTGCCGTAAGAGTTGAAGAGGCTATCAAGGAGGCATACGCCAAAGGTTATCTTGGGAAGAATATTTTTGGCTCAAATTTTAATCTGGATATAATTGTTCATCGTGGTGCAGGAGCGTATATTTGTGGAGAAGAAACTGGTCTGATTGAAAGTCTTGAGGGCAATAAGGGACAACCCAGAATTAAACCTCCTTTTCCTGCAGTAGTGGGCTTATATGAAAGTCCTACTGTGGTTAATAATACAGAAACTTTGGCAGCTCTTCCATGGATTATTCAGAATGGTGGGGCTTCCTATGCCAAAATTGGGACTGAAAAATCACCAGGTACAAAATTATTCAGTGCTTCAGGTCATATTAACAAACCTGGGGTTTATGAGGTTGATCTTGGCTATCCGCTTCTTGATTTTATTGAAAATGAATGTGGTGGAGTAAGGAATGGGCGTTCACTTAAGGCGGTAATACCCGGAGGGTCTTCGGTTCCTGTTCTAAGGGCTGATGAATTAAAAGGGGTTACTCTTGATTATGAATCCATAGTCAAGGCGGGTTCAATGCTTGGATCTGGTGGTTTTATAGTAATGGATGATACTACTGATATGGTTGAAGCATGCCTTAATCTGCAACATTTCTATACCCATGAGTCTTGCGGACAGTGTACTCCGTGCCGTGAAGGTGCACATTGGGTTGAAAAGATAGTTCATCGAATTTTTGCTGGTGGTGGAATGGTTGGTGATACGGAACTTCTTAAAAGCATAACTGGTCAGATTGGTGGTCATACCATATGTCCTTTTGGTGATGCTTTAATCACTCCGGTTTTAAGTTTTATGCAAAAGTTTCCAGAAGAATTTAAAGAACGTTTGAAGAGTAATGCGGTGGGTAATGATGAGCTTGCAGCAAGCTATTCTTAAAATCAGGGACTTCTTATAATGAATATGACAAATACTGAGAATATTACAAATACTGAGGCAGAACTTGTAAAGATTACAGTTGACGGGAAGGAAGTCAGGATTCCCAGGGGTACCAATTTAATTGAAGCTGCGCTTTCTGTCGGTATTGAAATTCCTTTTTATTGTTACCATAAGCACCTGAGCATTGCTGGAAACTGCCGCATGTGTCAGGTCAAGGTTGAAGGTGCTCCTAAACTGACTATTGGTTGTAACACTGGTGCTACTGAGGGGATGGTAGTTTATACTCACGAAACAAGTAGTGAGGTTGCAGATGCCCAACGTGCGACTCTGGAGTTCCTGTTAATAAATCATCCTCTTGACTGTACTGTTTGTGATCAGGCAGGGCATTGTAAGCTTCAGGATTATTATTACGAGTACAATAGAAAGGCTTCCCGGTTTCTTGAGGAAAAAGTTGAAAAGGTAAAGGCTGAGGTGCTTGGTCCAGAGGTAATTTACGATGGTGAACGTTGTATTGTATGCACTCGTTGTGTCAGGTTTTGTGATGAGGTCACTGGTACTGGTGAACTAAGTGTACTTAACAGGGGAGACAGAACTGTAATTGCCGTTAATGAGGATAAGCCTCTTGATAACCCGTTTTCAGGTGTTACTGTTGATCTTTGTCCTGTTGGGGCTCTGACTCATCGACGCTGGCGTTTTAATTCTCGTATCTGGTATTCAGGCACAGAAAATAGTATATGCACTGGTTGTTCTACTGGCTGTAATGTTCGGGTTGCGGTAAGGGACGATAAAATTGTTCAGGTTAAGGGAAGGCTTAACTCTGAAGTTAACCAGGAGTGGCTTTGTGATGAAGGTCGTTATGGGTTCGATCGTTTTCAACCAAAAATCAGGGTGTCATCTCCTCTGATAAGAAACAATACATATCTCGAGGAAGCAGATTGGGACTCTGTGTATAGCCTACTTAAGGGACTTAAAGAAGGCCCATCATCTGAGTCGGCTGTTTTTATTTCTCCATTTCTCACTACTGAAGAAATTTGGTTGTCATTTCGTTTTGCCAAAACCGTTCTTGGTATTGATAATGATTCCCAGATTGCATTGCCACTTCGAAAAAGAAAATTAACTGAGCTTGAGTCAATTCTTGTAAGCCCTGACTATGCTCCAAACGCGAGGGCAGCCCAGTTTTTTGGTTATTTAAAAAACTCTGCAATTAGCAGCAGTTCAGACTGGAGAACCGGATATGAAGCTCAGTATGACAGGGTGCTAGAGCAAATCAGGGCTGGAATCATAAAAAAGCTTGTTCTGATCGGATATAATTCTGTTCTGGATGAGGATCTTGATGATTCTTTGGTATCACGCATTCTTGAAGTGCCTTTAAGTCTTGCGATAACTCCAAGGGGTCTTATTGGACAGAGTGTGCAGAGTGATAAATTAAAAGTTATTAGGGGGAAGGATAATACTGATTCTTTAGATGAAAGTCTTGGAGCACATCAACTATGTAACATTATACTTCCATCTCAAACGGTGCATGAGAAAAATGGGGTGATGTTTAATCGAGATCTTCGTCTTCAGCGGCTTTCTCGTCTGATTGCTCCACCGGTTGGCGTTTATCCAGAATGGGTACTTATTTCGAGAATATCCAGGAAACTTGGGAAAGAGGTGCTCCCAGCTTCTATTAATGACGAGAGAGCGCTATTTAATGAAATGATAAAGGATATGAGTTCTCTTGGTGGAAGTTCCTTTAATTCTTCCTCCTATGGTTTTTCTTTGGCTGATCTCAAGCTTAGAGACATTGGTGAGATGGGTATTTCTTTTGAAAATTTACTGGCAAGAGGGAATTCTGAAATCCGGACAGAGTCTGCTGCCAAAAATCTTGGAGCCTGATTATATTTAGTAGTAATTTGATCTTTAAGGAAATGGTTTAGTAGAGAATGTGAGTCATAATATTTTATCTCATTTTTTGTATTTTAATATTTAGATAAAGAAGTTATAAGATTCCGATGAGTTTTAGAAAATTTTTATAGTTATATCAGGTATAATTTCGTAATTTAAGCAGAAAGGAAAAAATCAGATTTAATATCCGATTTTCGTAAATGGAAAACATAACATTTCTCGATATTCTAATTGTTATTATTAAAGCTGCTTTTGTAATGGGTGCAGTTTTGAAACTTGCTGCCCTTAACACCTGGGTTGAAAGAAAGGGTTCCGCGCTGATTCAGAACCGCGTAGGTGCTAATCGGGCTAGTATTCTTGGTTTTGATCTTGCAGGGATATTTAATACTCTTGTTGCTGATCCTGTTAAGGCCTTATTCAAGGAGGATTTTGTCCCGAAGGGAGTTAGTCAGTTCATGCATAGCCTTGCACCTTTTCTGGGTGTGTTCCCGGTTATTCTTTCAATGGCTGTAGTACCTTTCGGTCCTCCAATTATTCTTGAATCAAGAGAAATTACAATGCAGCTAGTGAATCTGAATGTTGGAATTTTGTTTGTGTTTGCCATGGGTTCAATCGCAGTTTATGGGACTGTGCTAGCAGGTTGGGTTTCCAGAAACAAATTTTCCCTTTTTGGCAGTCTTAGAGCCTCTGCCCAGATGATTTCTTACGAAATTACCTTTGGGCTAAGTATTATAGGTGTACTTGCAATTTATGGCTCACTGGACTTCAATGAAATTATTGCCAGTCAAACTGGTACAATTTTGGGTTTTATTCCTAACTGGGGAATTTTTATGTTTTTCCCCCTTAATATAGTTGCATTTTTTATATTCTTTACTTCTGCAATGGCAGAAACCAAGAGAGCTCCTTTTGATTTGCCTGAGAGTGAGTCTGAACTTGCTGCTGGGTATTTTACTGAGTATTCCGGCATGAAGTTTCTTCTATTCTGGTTAGGTGAGTTTGCCGAGATTGTTGTAGCTTCTACTCTGGTCGTTCTTCTTTTCTTTGGAGGATGGCACCTTCCTTTTTATGATATTTCAAATTTAAATGTTGTCCTTAGAGAAATTTCCCCCTTCTCCTCTATGCCTTTGTTTATAACAAGTTTTATTACTTCCTTTCTTGGCGCAACAATTTTTGGTGCCAAGGTTGCTTTCTTTTGTGTTTTGCAGATTGTAATAAGATGGACTCTTCCTCGTTTCAGGTATGACCAGTTAATTAATCTTTGCTGGAAGATTATGCTTCCTATTGCACTGATTAATATGCTTTTAACTGTTAGTGTTTTAGTTTTCTGGGGTTGATAATAAGGTGAACAGGCTTTCAATTTTCTGGATGGGATACATTAGGAAGTAATATGCAGGATTTGTTTGTTTATATTATAGGCGCACTTTCAGTGATATCAGGAATCGGAGTTGTCCTGTCCCGAAAGAGCCTTAATAGCGCTCTTTGTCTGATTGCGACAATGAGTTTTATTGCAGGGCATTTTGCCATGATGAGAGCAGATCTAATGGCAACATTACAGATTCTTGTTTATGCTGGTGCGATAATGATTCTTGTTGTTTTTGTAATAATGCTACTTGGTGTTGAGAGGGATGCTGAGCGTATAAGTTTTGGTCTTCCTGCTGGGGTCGGAATTTCATTTGCTCTTGTTTTTCTTGGCTTTGTCGGACTGGTTTTGTCCCAGTCATCTCTTTCTCCTTTGTTGGTTGCTCAACTTGAATCATCGATTCCTTCACGAGTTATAGAACAGGATGAAGTTTCCATTAGTGGAGTTTCAAAATCTCTGAATAATGTGACTAATCCTAGTGAAGCAGCAGCAATTGGTGCACTTCTTGTTAAGGATCATATAGTAGCTTTTCAGGTCATTGGTGTGATGCTACTTGCTGCAATAATTGCAGCAGCAATGCTTGGGTTTTCTGAAACCAAGCCATTATTACCTGGCAGAGGTCTTCAGGCTGTAAGGAAAAAGTTTAATGTAGATGTTGATGACTAGTTGTTGGTAGATTTCTTATTTATGGAAAACCTTAATTTTTATTTAACTGTTTCAAGCATTCTTTTCACTCTTGGGGTAGTGGGAGTGATGACTCGTAGAAATGCAATAGTTATGTTTATGTGTATTGAGTTAATGCTAAATGCAGTTAATTTGTCCCTGATTGCCTTTGCTACTGCTTTTGGTGATATGCACGCTCAGGTCTTTGTATTTTTTGTTATTGCAGTTGCTGCTGCAGAGGCTGCTGTTGGTCTTGCAATAATAATGGCGCTTTTTAGAAACTATTACAGTATCGAAGTTGATGCAGCTGTTGATTTGGCTGGTTGATATTAATTTTTAGGACGTTATTTATATGGCAGATTCGGTTGCTATGGGTGCTTCTCCAGATATGGCTTCATATATGGCCTCCGTTGCTCTACCAAATGGTTTCCTAGGTGGTGGTGAAATAGTTGAATCATTATTACTTTTTCTTCCTTTAATTCCATTTATTGGATCTTTAATTGTTTTTTTAAGTGGTAGCGTCCTTAATGGTAGCCATAATAATATGGCCGGTGGCCATGCTCATCATGAGAGTTCCAGTAAAATGCCTGGTGTTTTTGCCAGCTTAATTTCTTTTATTTCTTTTCTTGTAGCTGTAGTACTTTTTTTAAGGCTTGAGTCGGGAAATACGTTAGTAGCCAGTGCCTGGAACTGGATTTCTGCAGGTGATCTCGATGTCGCACTTCAGTTCAGGCTTGATAATTTATCAGCTATGATGTGTCTAATCATTACCGGTATAGGAACTCTGATACATGTTTATGCAATTGGCTATATGGGGCATGATGAGCATCCTGCCCGTTTTTTTTCCTATTTAAATCTGTTTCTTGGTTCGATGCTTATTCTGGTATTAGGGGATAATCTTGTCCTTATGTTCGTTGGCTGGGAGGGGGTTGGTTTATGTTCGTACCTTCTTATTGGTTTCTGGTTTAAGGAGATGCCAAATGCAGTAGCTGGTCAGAAGGCATTTGTTGTTAACAGGATCGGTGATGCTGGTTTTCTCCTTGGGATGTTTACTCTTTTTATTTATGGCGGAACTCTTGCAATTCCTGAACTAATGTCCAGGGTTGGTGGAATACCTCCTTATGCTCTTGAGGTAGCTGCAATTTTGCTTTTGATAGGAGCCGCTGGAAAGAGTGCTCAAATACCTCTTTATGTCTGGCTCCCAGATGCAATGGCTGGGCCAACTCCAGTTTCTGCACTTATTCATGCGGCTACGATGGTTACTTCTGGGGTTTACATGGTAACTCGTCTTTCTGCTCTTTTTTCACAGACACCTATTGCGCTACTTGTTATATCAGTTGTAGGTGCATTGACAGCATTTTTTGCAGCAACAATTGCTCTTGTTCAATTTGATATCAAGAAAGTTCTAGCTTATTCAACAGTGAGTCAACTTGGATTTATGTTTATGGCACTTGGAGCAGGTGCTTTTAGTGTTGGTATGTATCATGTTTTAACTCATGCGTTTTTTAAAGCTCTTCTATTTATGGCAGCAGGTTCGGTAATAGTGGGCTGTCACCACGAACAGGATATGAGAAAGTTTGGAGGTCTTCTAAAGTTAATGACCGGAACAGGGCTAACTTATCTTGCTGGAACCTATGCAATAGCAGGTTTACCTTATGGTTCAGGTTTCTTTTCTAAAGATTCAGTTCTTTGGTCGGTTTACTCTAATCCTGGCCGACCTTCTCAAATAGTAATTTTTAACTTATGGACACTTTCCCAGTGCTTATGGTTCCTGGGTGTGCTTACTGCTGCTCTTACAGCTTTTTATATGACGCGTTCATTTGTTATGACGTTTCTTGGTTCATACAGGGGAGAGACCTCTCATGGAAAGCCCCATGAATCACCATACACCATGGTTATTCCACTTGTAATTCTTGCTGTTCCATCCTTGTTATTTGGTGTTCTTTATGGAGATGCTTTAATGCAGTTTCTAAAGCCCTGGACGCGTACTGACTTCCTATTGGGTCATGCAGCACTTCTTCAAAACCACACTTATCATTCTCTTGAAATTGTATCTATGATTGTTGCCCTTGCTAGTGCCCTTATCGCTGGTATTCTTTACATTTATATGCCTGGAATACCTCTTAAGCTTTCAAGATCCCTTTCACCAGTTTATTCCTTCCTCCAGAACAAGTGGTACATAGACGAGTTGTATAATCTGTTGATAGTTATTCCGCTTAGAGCATTCTCTAAAATATTATTTTACCTTGTTGACCGGATAATAATAGATGGTCTTTTTGTAAATGGCAGTGCTGCTTTGATAGATACAACCGGAATGACCTTCAGGGCGCTTCATGGTGGAAAAATATCAAGTGCGGTTATAGTCATGTTTTCTTGTTTTGTTTTCTTTTTCATATTCTGGATGGTGCTCTGAGATGAATATAGAGTTAACTGGTAGATCAATATTACTGCTGCTTACTTTCTCTCCATTGCTTGGGATCATTGCATTGGTTCTGTCACCATGTAGCATGAGTGATAGCATGAAGAGAGTCATTGCCATTATCTCCACTGGCTTTACCTTTCTGCTATCATTATTGATCTGGTCCAGGTTTAAAACAGAGAGCGCAGCTTCTTCTGTTTTTCCTGAATCTTTTTTACTTGGAGATTCAATAGCATGGCTTCCTCAGATAGGGCTTAGTCTCTCTGTTGGAATTGATGGTCTAAGTCTCTGGCTTATTATTCTTACCAGTTTCTTAAGTGTACTGGTCATGATTGCATCTCCAAGTGTAAGCAGGAATCTTAAGGGTTATCTTATTTCCATGTTAATTCTTGAAATCGGGATGCTTGGTACCTTTGTTTCTCTTGATGTGCTTCTTTTTTATATTTTTTGGGAAATTATGCTAATTCCGATGTATTTTCTCATTGGCATATGGGGCGGGAAAAACAGGGTTTATGCTGCAATCAAGTTTGTAATTTATACTGCTATTGGAAGCCTGCTTATGCTGGTTGCCATAGTATATCTTCAGTATTCCTATGCAATGCAGTTTAATGAAATGAGTTTCCTCTTAACTGATCTTCAAAAGGTAAATCTTTCATATAATGAGCAATGGTGGTTATTTCTCGCTTTTCTCATAGCATTTCTTATAAAAGTTCCTGTTTTCCCACTTCATACGTGGCTTCCTGATGCTCACGTGGAAGCTCCAACGGGTGGTTCTGTGATTCTTGCAGGAGTTCTTCTAAAGATGGGGATTTATGGCATGGTTCGATTTGGAGTTATGCTTTTTCCTGTTCCATGTTTGGAGGCGGCACCTTATCTGGCAATTCTTGGAGTTACAGGAATTATCTACGGAGCCCTGGTTGCGTGGGTTCAGACTGACATGAAGAAACTTGTTGCGTACTCATCCGTAAGTCATATGGGTTTTTGTGTGCTTGGTTTTGCCATGTTCAACGAGGAGGGAATGCAGGGAGCTTTGCTTCAGCTTATAAATCATGGAATTACAACAGCTGCTCTCTTTTTTCTTGTAGGTGTGCTTTATGATAGAAAACATACCAGGGATATTGCAGACTATGGAGGACTTGCATCAAAGATTCCTCTTTTTTCGTTTGTGTTCATGGTTTTTATGCTTAGTTCTATTGGATTACCGTTTACAAATGGCTTTGTTGGCGAGTTTTTGATTTTGATCGGTACGTTTAGAGGAATTCATACGATTCTTGGTGCCAGTGAAGCTGCTCTTTTAAACTCCGTGATACTCTCACTTGGAGCTGTCATTGGTGTAGTGCTTGGGGCATTATACATGATTTCTCTCTATAGAAGGACCGTATTTGGTAATTTTGATAATAAGAAAAATGGAGATATCACTGATCTTAATTTAAGAGAGATGGTAGTTTTTGCTCCGCTTCTGGTACTTGTATTTTTTATAGGGCTTTATCCACGTTTTATTTTAAAAGATCTTGAGGGCACCACTCGTATGACACTGGAGCGGGTTTATTCTCATAGAAGCATATCCTTTCAAGATGCTGGATTGGTAAATTCTCAAAATGTAAATTTCGATAATATTGAATATGATTCCGATTTAGATTTTGGGGATATGACTTCCCAAGTTGTGGAGGGTTTTTCTGATGAATAGAAATATTGAGATGTTAGCAGTGATGCCTCCTTCGATACTGGTTATCGGAGCATTTATTATGATTATTGGTTATATTCTTATCCCTTCCAGAAAAGCCGGTACCGCTGGATCTGCTGAATCAGATTATTCAGTTTTTTCTGGCGCTTTTCCAAGCTCATTTCGTGCAGCAGTTTATCTTTTTTCCCTTGTTTTTGCTTTGATTTTTAGTCTTTATCAAGCTGATAAAAACAAACTTGCTTTTACGGGAAGTTTATATGTTGATTCCTTTAGTGCCTTTTATTCAGTTCTTCTTCTCATATCGGCAATATTTTGTGCTTTTCTTTCCTTTGGTGAATTGGAAAAGCAGGATGTTAAACCTTCCCTTGAGCTTGATGTTCTTCAGCTTTTTGCAATAGCTGGTGGACTGATCATGATGAATGCAGCAAATCTTCCTTTATTATTTGTTGGATTCGAGCTTTTGTCAGTTTGTGTTTATGCTTTGTGTGGTGCTGCTTTAAAGCGAAAAGCATCTGCTGAGTCTTCCCTTAAGTATTTCATGCTTGGTGCGTTTAGCTCAGCCTTTCTTCTTTATGGAATGGCTCTTGTATATGGGGCTACTGGTTCGATTTACTATTCTGAAATTGCCAGTGCCTCAAGTCCTGATAATATGCTTTTACTTCTTGGAATTGGATTTATTCTTTTTGGTTTTGCTTTTAAGTTATCTCTTGCTCCTTTTCATATATGGACTCCGGATGTTTATCAGGGGGCTCCATCTTCGTTCACTGCATTTATGGCCGTAGTAGTTAAGGTTGCAGCCTTTGGTGCTTTTTTAAGACTTTTTCTTTATGCTTTTCAGGACGTATCCCAGCTTTGGCTTACAATGATATGGATGTTATCAATTCTAAGTATGAGTGTTGGTAATATAATGGCTATTCAGCAAAAGAGTATAAAGAGAATGCTTGCTTATTCCAGTATTGCACATGGTGGTTATCTTTTACTTGGGTTTCTGATTTTATCCTATGCTGGTCTTGGTAATGCATCTACTTATTATCTTGTAGCCTATGTATTTATGAGTATAGCTTCTTTTGGGTGCGTGGTTATTGCAAGTGGAAATACAAAGCATCAATACGAGAATGATTCTATTGAAAGTTTTTCTGGTCTTGGCTTCCGGAGTCCTGCACTCGCATTATGTATGACCATCTCAATGTTTGCTCTTGCGGGCATGCCACCTTTTATGGGTTTTCTGGGTAAGTATTATCTTTTTACATCAGCTGTTCAAAGTGGTTTTACAGGACTTGTTATTGTTGCTGCTATTAATTCAGCAATTTCCTTATATTATTACCTGAGAGTAATTGTTTTTATGTATTTTAAGGAAGATGTGGTTGATTCTCAGAGTGTTGATCGTTGTTCCAAATCTACTTTCTTCCCCTCTCTTGCTATATATGGAGCAACACTGTTAGTTATTGTTATGGGTATATACAGTGAACCACTTTATCTTGCTGTGCAAAGTGTATTTCCTTAATCTTTATTTTGTCGTGTATTTACTTTGTTAGTCGCCAAGGTTTTTTCATCGATAGTAAATCAAAGATTTAGATTCAAGATTTATGAAATTTTCAGTTCTTGCAAGTGGAAGTAAGGCAAATTCACTTCTTATCTCTTCTGGGGATACTAGAATTCTTGTTGATTGTGGGCTAAGTGCGAGAGAAACTACTCGAAGGCTTGGCCTGCTCTCTGTTGATCCAGCTTCACTTTCTGGAATTGTTATTTCTCATGAGCATGAAGATCATGTGGCAGGTGTTAAGGTTCTCGCCACAAATTATCAAATTCCCGTCTTTTGTTCTCAGCCTACTATGCTTTCAAGTAAGCATTTGCGAGATATTTCTATTCATCAGATATATTTTTTTGATCCGGGTTCGCCATTTACTCTTGGGTGCTTGAAAATTCATCCTGTGCAGGTTTCCCACGATGCAGTTAATGCTGTTGCGTTTAGAATTAGTGATGCAATGTCCAGCATGTGTATATTTTCAGATCTTGGTGAATATACAGATGATCTTGTTGATTTTGCACTTGATTCAGATGCACTTATAATAGAAACCAACCATGAAGAGGAGTCCTTATGGAAATCATCCTATCCATGGGAAGTGAAACATCGCATCGCGGGACCACTTGGTCATCTTAGTAATAATCATGCGAGTGCTTTTATCCATAAGTTATCAAGAAAAGATCATGATATTGGAAACAGGGGTCTTAAAATCATTGGTGCCGCTCATGTAAGTGAGGTAAGTAATACTGCTGATCTGGCACTTCAGGCAATTGTTTCTGGTTGGGGAGTAAAGCGTATTAATCCTCACTTTTTTGTTGGAAGCGCTAAAGAAACCAGCGAATTATATAAAATTTGATCCTAAGAGTATTATATCAATTGATAATGACTATACTTCAATCGGGTCATGATTGCCTAATTACCTTAGCTTTAGTACCTTCTATTTAGAAGTTCGATTAATGAATAAGTAAATTGTTGTGGTATCTGTAATATGATTTCTCGATATTCAAGACCCGAAATGAAAGAATTATGGAGCGAGGAAGCGAAATACAAGCTTTGGCTTGAGGTAGAGGTTATTGCGATGGAGGCAATGGAAAAAGAGGGAATTATTCCATCTGGTTCTTCTCAAGCTGTGCGTTCAAAAGGCAAGTTTGAAATTTCAAGGATTGAGGAACTTGATGCAAAGCTAAAGCATGATACGCTTGCATTTTTAACAAATGTCTCTGAGCATGTTGGAGAGGAGGCCAGGTATCTTCATTATGGAATGACCTCAAGTGATCTTATTGATACAGCTTTTTCTGTGCAGCTTTGCAGGGCTACAGATATTATTCTTAAGGGAATTTCGGATCTTAAAATTGCTATCAAAAAGCGAGCTGAGGAACATAAATATACTCTTTGTATGGGTCGTTCTCATGGTATTCATGCAGAGCCAACAACTTTTGGTTTAAAGCTTGCCGGGTTTCATGCTGAAATAGCTCGTTTCGGGAAGAGAATTGCTGAAGCGAAGATGGATGTAGCTGTTGGAGCTATTTCTGGCCCTGTTGGAACTTATTCTCAGCTTCCTCCCTCAATTGAATCTTATGTCTGCAAAAATCTGGGTCTTTTGCCGTCTTCTGTTTCAACGCAGGTCATACCCAGGGATGTGCATTCGAGCCTTTTTTTATCTTTTGCAGGACTTGCTACATCCTTGGAACATCTGGCTATCGAAATAAGGCATTTGCAGAGAACCGAGGTAAGAGAAGCCGAAGAATTTTTTTCGAAGGGGCAGAAGGGTTCAAGTGCAATGCCCCATAAAAGGAATCCAGTTTTGTCAGAAAATATTACTGGTCTTGCCCGGGTCGTAAGAAACCTTGCCGTTAGTAGTCTTGAGAATATATCCTTGTGGCACGAAAGGGATATTAGTCATTCTTCTGTTGAACGTTTTATTGCTCCTGATGTAACAATTACTCTTGATTTTATGTTAGGCAGGATGAAGGGCATAATTGAAAATTTACTTATTTATCCAGATCGTATGAGATATAATATTGGCCTTACCAAGGGGCTTATTTATTCTGCTACTCTTCTTTTGAAGTTAAGTGAAAAGGGAATTTCCAGGGAAAAGGCATATGATCTTGTCCAAGGGAATGCAATGCGGGTATGGGATCAGATTTCAGGTGGGGATATATCTCAGTCTGATATCAAGGATTTCAAGACGGAAGTTTCTGATGACAAGGTCATTATGAGTTTAATATCAAGTGAGGAGCTTGAGGAGGTATTTTCCGAGGCTCGTTTTACAAAACATGTAGATTACATTTTTGACAGAGTTTTTGGTGCATAATTTGGGAGCTGACAGTTATGATTGCTAAAGTATTGGTAAATCTTAAAGATGATGTTCTTGATCCTGCAGGTCGTGCACTTACTGAGAGTCTTAATCATCTTGGCTTTACGGAAGTAAAGGGCGCCAAGATAGGCAAGCTTATTGAGCTTCAAATAGATACTGGTGACAGGGAAAAGGAAAAGGAGCGTATAGAGGATATGTGTCATAAGCTTCTTGCTAATCCATTGATTGAAGATTTTGAAGTTTTGCATGAGGTCGAGGAAAAGAAACCTGGCACCAAGTAGTTTTTGCTAAGTAGTTTTTGCCAAGTAGTCGTTGTTTGGGGAGTGAAATGTTTTGAATATCACAGTAATTGAATTTCCAGGTTCCAGCGGAGTAAAGGATGCGGTCTATGCATTAAGGGAAGTTTTGTCTCATGATGTGAATGTACTTTGGCATCAGGAGGAGTTTAGTTCCAGGCCTGATCTTTTAGTAATTCCTGGTGGTGCTTCGTTTGGTGATTATCTCAGGCCGGGTGCACTTACAAAATCTTCTCCGGTAACTGCTGTGATTAGAAAATGTGCTAAGGAGGGGGTCCCCGTTCTTGGTATTGGAAATGGATTTCAGATTCTTTGTGAGCTGGATATACTTCCAGGTGTGTTATTAGCTAACACTGTTTCTGAGTTTATAAGAGCTGATAGTTATCTTTATGTTGATAGTAGGGATAATATCTGGACCCGTCATTTTTCTGAGGATTCATTTATCCGTCTTCCTCTTGCGTGTTATTATGGAAGGTATTTTATTGATGCGCGTGGGTTAAGGGATTTGGAAGAAAACAATCGAATTGCCTTCAGGTTTTGTGATTCTGAGGGTGAGGTTGATTTGAATAATCCTTATAATGGTTCTCTTAACTGTATTGCAGGAATTTGTAATCGTCATGGAAATGTACTTGGAATTATCGCACATCCTGAAAGGGTAGTAGAGGATATTCAAGGTGGTACTGATGGGTTAGACTTTTTTAAGGGGGTTTTGGGCGGGATAATGTGAGAATTATCTTCTAGGCTCTAAAAAATAGTATCTGGCTCTAAACATAGCCACTAAAGATCTAACACGCTATCAGAGACATATTAACTTGAGGTAGATGTCCATGATACCATTATGTTTAGTGATTAAGGTGCCTTTTTTGTTTTCCTACGAGTAAAAATTTTGGATACAAATAAAAAACTAAACATTTTTTACGTTGACTCATTCACCACTAAACAATTCAGCGGTAACCCTGCTGCAGTCTGTATAACCGAATCTCCCCTTGAGGATTCCCTGATGCAAAATATTGCAGCCGAAATTAATCTCTCAGAAACCGCTTTTTTATACCCCGATGGACCAAACTATCATTTACGATGGTTTACCCCGGAAGCAGAGGTTTCTCTTTGTGGTCATGCTACTCTTGCAAGCGCATTTACTCTCTGGAATGAGTATGTAAAAAAAGATGACGTGCTATCATTTAAAACACTTAGTGGTATTCTCACGGCAAGAAGATGTGAGAACCTTATTGAACTCAACTTTCCTGTTGAAGAAGTAACTGCTTGTGATTTTCCATCCGAACTTGTCTCTGCACTTGGATGCAAACCTATATTTACTGGTAGAACTGCAATCAGATATTTTGCTGAGATTGAAAGTGATTCTGAACTGATACAATTAAAGCCAGATATTCACGGTATTTCAAAAATTCATCCTGGAAGAATAGCTATCACTGCAAAATCCAGAAATCCAGCATATGATTTCATCTCAAGGTATTTTGCGCCTGGAATCGGAATACCTGAAGATCCGGTTACTGGCTCTGTGCATTGTGTCCTTGCGGGATACTGGGCTGAGAAGTTAGGCAAAAATGAGTTTAAAGCTTATCAGGTATCAAAGCGTGGGGGCGAGATGAAAGTCAAGCTTGAGGGAAGCCGGGTTTTGCTGCTGGGATCGGCTGTGAAAGTTATGAAGGCTCAGTTGATGTTGCATGATTCATAGTTCAATCCTTAATCCAATAGGAAATAGTATGATAGGCATACTAACTTCTTCCTTAGGGACTAAGTTGAAAATGTTTAAATTTTGTTAAATAGTCTTTGATATCAGTATTTTTTCTCTGCTTGTGAAAACTATGCTGAGTTGAGAAGTTTGTAAAAAACAGTCCGAAAATCTACTTTTAGATGTAGGTTCCCCTCAGCATCTTTGCGGGTGACTAGTTTTAGGGTGAAAAAAGGTGGTACTAATTTTTTTCCGTCCTGGTTATCTTGGTAGAACTGTTCGATTCTTTATAGTAGAGCCTGTTGTAGATGTTGTGGCAATGATCTTTTCAAAGATAACTGAAACATTTTTTTAAATCATTCCGAAGAAATTATTCCTGATATGAATACTCATGCAGTTCTTGGCTGCAGATTACGTGAAGAATATTCTGAAAGTGACGCAGTGTACTTTAGAGTTAAGCCCAGATTGTCGCATGATATCTGGAAGCTGATAAATTATGGAAACCCGATCTATGTTCCTGATCATGTGGTAGCTCCAATAGCACCGGGTATTAATGAATGTTCTGTTACCTATTATGGCTATCGAATGACTTCTTCCTGGAGCTCAAGGCTAATGCGCTCAATGGAATTTTATCCTGTTTTACTTGAAACCACTTGCATTTACAGGGGCGGGTAGTTAGTTCCTGAGTTATAATATGGAATCTGATTCCCTTTAATTTCAATTTGTTACAGATTCAATAAATGACTATAGGTTCATTTTATTTTGTAAATTTAAGTAGATATGGATATTTAAGCATAAATTTACTTGCCTTGTTAGTTCTGATATAAAAGCTAATGAATTTCAAGATTTAGACTAAAACAAGTATAAATCTCATTGGTAGTTTTTACTTTTTATGGAGCTGATAAACAGATGACTTTAAAAATCAGTAGAAATTCTTTTTGTTTATTATTTTATTTTATCCTTTTCTATTCATTTCAAGCCAATGCGCAGTTTAATGATTTTGAACTTGGTTCTAAAAAACCATGGACGAGTAATCCAGTTGAACTTTGTCCTGCTGCTAATGTTCCTGATTCTTTTACATTTCCATCTTATGAGAACAAAGGGAACGGTCTACCTGGTTCCCCATTTGGAAGAAACTGTTTGTACCAGACTCCAGTTAATGGTCAAGCCATATTAAGTACTACAAAAATACGTCCATTGGTTACAAGATTTACTGTTACTTGGGTGCCTGGTGTATTAAGTGGTTTCCCAACCGCAGGCAGATGGGTATGGTTGGGTTCTGGCCCTAACGGATACAAATCTATTATTAAAAGAGGTAACCCTAATATTGTTGCTGGACCTGATAGCTTAAACATTTCCAGGGGTCTGATTGTTCCAGCTCCAGGTGCTCAGTGTGGTCAGTTTGAATCTTCTGATCTGAGTAAATGTGAATTTATTCTTACTCCTTTCTCAAATTTTCCAATGAGTGAAGGTTTTCATGAGGCTGAAATTGAGTTTACTGCATTTGAGGAAAGTGGTGGTATCAAGTTTGAAAGAACAAGTGGTATATTTGATGTTGGAATAGAAGTTGTAAGAAATTTTCCCCCGAAGGCAAAGATTCTTGCGACAAAAGTTTCCGGACTTACTTATATGCTTGATGCAACTGCCTCCGAAGATGATACTGGCATCCTGGAGTATCAATGGGATGCTGGTGCTTCGTTATTTGGAAATAACTTTCTATCCAGTAATCCAATTTTTACTGTTACCTATCCATCTCCTGGTGAGTATCTCATCAGATTATCCGTTCTTGACGATGATGGTGCTATCGATATAGTTGAAGAAATTATTCAGGTTGGCGATGGTGACGACGAGGGTGGCTCATCCAACTCCCCAGACAGTGACGGAGACGGAGTGAGTGATTCCCAGGAGCTGATAGATGGTACGAATCCGAATGACCCTGGAAGTTTTCTATTGAAGCTTCCAAAGAAATGGTGTTCAGAGTGGAATGGTTTTCTGGGAATGTTTAAT
>DAOLCO010000006.1:0-58240 GCA_035327825.1 Oligoflexia bacterium
GCTCACAATATACTGAACGCCTATGGGGGTCTATGCAAACACGGAAAACCAAACTACGTTCAGTATATTTAATACTTTATCTGGATATTCGATTAAGAGCTGTTTGAGCAGAAGCTTTAACGTAGGGGTCTCTGTCCTCTGTTGCTTTTCTTATTACCCCCCTTGAACCCCTTCCATCAATTTTTGCAAGGGCTTTTACAGAGGCTCGTCTTACCCACTTACTTTTGTCGCTAATGCAATGATATTCCAATTCCTTTACAGCAGGAATAGAAGCCGATCCAAGGTCCCCAAGAGTACTTGCAGCTCTGGTTCTTTCAGCATCAGAACCTGATTTCAGTTGATTCCTGAGATTTGTAACCTTAATTGTGTTAACGTCATATATTTCTTGGGATAATAATGAGCGAGAACTTTGACGATAATTTAAATTAAAACTATTGTTTGAGTTAGATTTAATTAGGTTTTTTTTACACCCAGAACATGGTGAATCAACAACTCCTCCATTCATGGCAACTCGTCTTGCCTGTTCATCTGGTTCAGTTATAAGTAGCAGTGCGCAACCAGACATGTTGAATTGGACTAGAAAACTTAATGTAACTATTGTCCACCAATTCATATTTAAATTATACTCTCATTCATGTTTATAACTTATTATCCTTATTATCGTTTAGATGAAACCCAGGACTTGATAGTCTCTAGGTAATTTTATCCAAAAAATAGTCCTAACAGAGAAAAATCATTTAAATGGAATTAAACATTTTACTACCAAATTTAGCTTTTTTAGCTATCCCCCTTATATCAGGATCTATTGGTTGGTTTACAAATTATATAGCCATAAAAATGCTATTTCACCCCAGAAATCCGATTAATATAATCGGAATTAGGATACATGGCGTATTTCCAAAACGACAGTCTGAGTTAGCAAGTAAATTAGGTGAATTATTTGCTGAAAAGTTAGGAGTTCAAAGTCGTATTTCAGAGGAACTAAAAAAAACAGTCGATGAAAATAATGTTACTTCTGAACTAAATGAAAGAATAAACGCACTTGCTAGAGATTTTATCAAAACTGAAGTTCCATTTCTTGCAGCTTTTGCCTCAGATGAACTTATTTCAACCCTATCAAAAAAGGTCTCTGATGACCTTGGCTTTAAATTGAAAGAAAAATTTGAATCTGGAGCTAAGGACTTTGCTAATAAATTAAATATAAAAAAAGTGGTTCAAACTCAGATTGACGCTCTTGAGCCAGAAAATCTTGAAAAAATGTTAAAAGATTTACTAAAAAGGGAATTTCGGTTTATTGAACTAAGCGGTGCTTTACTTGGATTTTTAATCGGATGTATTCAGATCATATTCGGATATTATCTTTTCAAGTCATCAAATTTCTAATTTGATTTTCCTAGTGTTCTTGACTCATTAACTGTTTTCACTTAGTAAAGCTCTCGATGGAAAACATGAAAAACTTCCTATACATTTGATACATAAAAATCATTGGATTTAAAATTTTGGATATTATAATTTCTGGACTTCATATAGCAGCTTGTCTTGTTTTGATTCTGTTAATACTTTTACAACAAGGTAAAGGAGCTGATGCTGGTGCTAGTTTTGGTGGTGGTGACAGTAGCAGTTTGTTTGGTCCAACAGCAGAAAATCCACTTAGAAATTCTACAACAATAGTAGCTATATTGTTTATGGCTACATCTTTAAGTTTGGCTTACAAAGCTAGAACAGGAACAATTGAAGATAGCGGAAGACTTTTTCTGAATTCAAAGATTGAATCAGACTCTGGTGAAAAAAAAACCTCTAGTAATGAGGGCTCCTTGACCACACAGAACCTTGAAAATCCATCTTCTGTTAGTGAACCTTCTTTACCAGTCGTTGGTAATCTCTCTAAAGATACAGCTTCTGAATCAAACAATTTATCAGAAATTGAAATTTCAAAAGACCAGGAATAATTCTGTGTGAAGAAATAATCTTATAATCGATATTTATTAGGTTTTTTTGTTTTGGGCCCTGGTGCTGGAACTGGTAGACAGGCATGGTTGAGGGCCATGTGTCGTGAGGCGTGGGCGTTCGAGTCGCCCCCAGGGCAGTTTTATCCTTAAAAATGCATATACCATATATCTGGAATATAATTATGGAATGGTGGATCTGGTTTATTGCAGCTTTGGTATTTTTTGGGCTGGAGTTATTTATCTCTCTAGCATTTTTCTTTTTCTTTGTTGCATTATCATTTTTACTTGTAGGAATTCTAAGTCTTACTGGTATTGTTACTGATCTTGCAACCCAGCTTGTTCTATCTGGACTCTTCAGTATTGGAATTGGTCTATTTTTAAGACCAGTTCTAAAAGGACGGGAGTTGAAAGCATCAAATAATCCGGTAACTGATATTATTGGAGAATATGTAATTATAAGTGGTGATATTTCACCTGGCTCAATTGGTAAGGGAACTTTAAGAGGTAGTTCCTGGCAAGTTCATAATCAGTCTGGTTCCCCGCTTTTAAAAGACTCAAGATATCAGGTTTCTTCAATTGATAGTTTAACATTAATAGTAAGTTCAAAATAAAGGAAAGTGTCATGGAAATATCTGGTTCGCTGGTTGTTGCGATAATTTTTATCTTATTCGTAATAGTAATTTTAGCTAAAACTGCCGCTATTGTTCCTCAGCAACAAGCCTGGGTTATAGAGCGATTAGGAAAGTATAGTGGAACATTAAATGCTGGTTTTCACTTTCTTATACCATTCTTGGACAAGGTGGCTTATCGTCATTCTTTGAAAGAAGCTGCTTATGATACGCCTCGACAGATTTGTATTACAAAGGACAATGTTCAGGTTGAAATAGATGGAGTTCTATACCTTCAGGTGATTGATGCAGAACGAGCTTCTTATGGTATTTCCGATTATCTTTTTGCAATAAGCCAACTGTCTCAGACAACACTTAGGAGTGAAATAGGAAAAATTGAACTTGATAAGACATTTGAAGAAAGATCGCACATTAATGTTTCAGTTGTAGATGAGGTTGACAAGGCCGCTACTCCCTGGGGTGTAAAAGTTCTAAGATATGAAATCAAGGATATAAACCCACCTCAGGATGTTCTTTCAGCAATGGAAAAACAAATGAGAGCAGAACGTGAAAAGCGCGCTACAATTCTTGAGTCAGAGGGTCTAAGAGATTCTGAAATTAATAAAGCAGAAGGTCAAAAACAGCGCGTAATCAAGGAGAGTGAGGCTAAAAAGCAGAGTCAAATCAACCAGGCTGAAGGTGAAGCGCGAGCAATACTTGAAGTTGCAACTGCAACTGCTGAAGGTTTGAAGCGTGTTGCTGAGGCGGTTCAGACAAATGGTGGTGGTGAAGCGATGCAACTCAGAATAGCCGAACAATACATTGAACAGTTTGGCAGATTAGCACAAGAAGGAAATACTTTTGTACTACCTGCTAATCTTACAGATTTGGCATCAGTAATAACTATGGCTAAAAATGTAATTCCATCTGTTGGTTCAAGGTAATTGTATATTTAACAGATGCATATTGAGCGAATACTGAATAATTGTATTCGCTCAAATCTTATGGTCACTTGTAATGAATGAATTATCTGGAATCGCTAAGGTCCAGACCCTTTCGACTTTTTCTTCTAAATGAATAGTTAGATATTTATTTTCCGATAATGATAGTCTTAACCATTCAAGTGGTCTTTTTGCTGGACCACGAACAACATCACCTTCAGAATTAAAAATTGCGCCATGACATGGGCAGTGAAAAGATAATTCATCTGGTGTGATTTTGTCTTCTGGAACTCTAAGTGCACATGATTGATGAGTACATACAAGCTTTATTGATTTAAAGTACGACATCCCCTCTTCTCTCAAGTGAAAAATTCCTACCCTAAGATTGCTGATGTGATGAAAACCTGGCTCAAAATATCTATAGGATTTAAGTTCATATTTATTATTATCTGTCGGAAAATTAATTTCGGGATCGCAGCCAATCAGGAATGAAGCTGGAATTATACCTAGTAGAAAGTCTCGTCGTGTGATAGGAAATGTTTTCATTAATAATTATTTAGATTTTTACCCATGAAAAGTGCTCTTATAGTTGATGATGACCCAATGATTCATCTTCTTGTTTCCAAAATGTTGGAGGCAAAAGGATTTTTTGTAACCGGATATAAATCTTGTGATGAAGTCAGATCCTCAATCGATGTAATAACAGTATCTGAGTTTTCTGTCATTTTACTCGATATGCAAATTGGCAATGAAACCGGTGACACTGTTTTTGATTTAATTGAAAAATGTATCTCTAATCTTCCGCCAGTAGTATATATGAGCTCAAACTCTGAAGTTGAGGCAAGAGAGATGTTTGAGTTAAGAGCAAAAAACTCATTATTCATGCAAAAACCCTTTCCTGCAGGCGACTTGTATTCCACACTTAAGTTATTAAATATTGAAATTTAGTTTGAATTAATGAATTACCTCAAATATTCTTGAAATACTAACAGCTTTTCTGCTTTCAGGGTCTAAACTTAGCCTGACTCCGCAAAAACATGATGCTCCTTTTGCAGTGCTGACCTTATGTGGTCGACCTGAAATAAACTTCTTTATTGTTGGTGTAATTTCACTACCTATGACACTGTCATATGGACCACACATTCCAGCATCTGTTATGTATGCGGAACCTTTTGGAAGAATCCTTTCATCAGCAGTTTGAACATGAGTATGAGTACCAATAATTGCACTGACTCTCCCATCAAGATGATGAGCCAGAGCTAATTTTTCACTTGTCGCTTCAGCATGAAAATCAAGAATATTATAAGTACAATCTTTAAGGGGTCCGAGAAGAAGCTCATCCGCCTTTCTAAAAGGACAATCCAGAATATCATTCATAAAAATACGACCCATAAGGTTCATGAGACCAAGAGATAAATTATTACCAAACGGGAAAATCAGGTAGCCTTTACCAGGTGAGTCTGGTGGGTAATTAGCAGGTCTGATAATTCTATCAGCCTTTTTTTCAAGATATATTTCAAGATCCTTCTTTTTCCATACATGGTTACCAGTTGTAATAAGGTCTGCACCAGCTTTAAAAAGTTCATCTGCTGTTCTCAAATCTAGACCAAAGCCTCCGGAGGCATTTTCACCATTTACAATAACAGCAACTGGTTGAAATTTATCTCTTAAATTTGATATTACCGATGAAAATATTACTCTTCCAGGACGAGCAACTATATCACCAACAAATATTATTTCATGCATAATTTAAATATCCTTTGACCAAAAATTGACCGAATAAACATTCACTTGATTAGCGCGTAATTATCTGTAACCATTTACTGAAGAGTTAGCATCCAAATGGATAGAGTCCTAATGAATTTGTTAAGTAGCAGAATTTTCAGGAAATTGATTTTTAGTACCTGATGTCGGTCAAACGTACAGTTTAATCCGATATTCTGCCGATTACTTATATATCAGGATAAGTGATTCTAACAGGGTCAGAAGTTGGAAGTTCGTTATTTTGGTTAGCTGTTTTACTTGAAGTTTATATTTTCCAGTTATTTGGGCAACAAACAGGGAGCTAAACGCATATGGCAACAGATAATAAAGCCACAGGTAAAAACGCATCCGAGCGAGCTAGGGACGAATTTAAAGCGATCATAGACAAGGATCGTGAAACTCGGCAGAAAAATCACTGGAAAGGTACTCTTCTTGAATACCTTGAGCTTGTTAAAAATAATCATGAACTTGCACAACTGTCTCACCAGCGTCTTTATGACATGATTAACAGGCAAGGAGTAGAAGAAATTCAAGTTGAAGATGATCCAAAGTTATCACGAATTTTCAAGAATAAACGTCTTAGAAGGTACCAGTTTTTTGCTGAAGATTTTTTTGGAATGGAAGCAACACTGGCAAATGTAGTCAGATATTTTCATTCAGCATCACTTCGTGGAGAAGAAAGCAGACAAGTACTTTATCTTGTAGGTCCTGTAGGTTCAGGAAAAAGCTCACTTGTTGAACGTTTGAAACAGGGTCTTGAAGCATTACCCCCTGTTTATTCAATTGACTCATGTCCAATGTTTGAGGATCCACTTCATCTAATTCCAAGACATCTTCGAAAAGACTTTGAAAAAATGCTGGGTGTAAGGATTGAGGGAGATCTATGTCCTGTTTGCAGATATAAACTTAAAGAAGAGTTTGCTGGAAAATGGGAAGAGTATCCGGTTACGACACGTGAATTCAGTCGTCGGGGACGTGTTGGTATTGGTGTTGTACCACCGGTGGATCCTAACAACCAGGACACAAGCGTTCTCATCGGTAGCGAAGATATTTCCAAACTTGATCGTTACTCAGAAGGTGATCCTAGAGTCCTAGATTTAAGCGGTGCGTTGAATGTAGGTAATCGTGGAATGGTTGAGTTTATAGAGGTATTTAAGAATGAGACTGAGTATCTTCATGCTATGATTACCGCTACCCAGGAGAAATCTATTCCTGCACCAGGTCGTCATGGCATGATCTACGTTGATACCTGTATTGTTGCACATTCAAATGAAGCAGAATGGAAAAAGTTCAAGTCTGATCATACCAATGAAGCAATACTTGATCGTATAGTTGTTGTTAAAGTACCTTATAATTTGAGACTCTCTGAGGAAGTAAAAATTTACAATAAAATTATCAGGCAATCGAATTTCAAGGCAGAAATTGCTCCTCACACAATCGAGCTTGCATCGAAATTCGCCATACTTACGCGCCTTGAGGCTTCTAACAAATGCGATTTGATGACAAAACTTAAACTCTACAATGGTGAAGAGATCGTTGAAAAGGGTAAAACCAAAAAGATTGATGTCACTGAATTAAGAGAAGAAGCAAAACGAGAAGGTATGGATGGTATTTCTACCCGTTTCATAATGAAAGCTCTTGATAACGCACTTTCTGACAACATTGAAAATAATTGTATTCATCCTCTAAATGTTAGAGAAGCTCTGATTTCAATGGTCAAAAATGGCGAATTTGCAGAGGATACAAAGAGGCATTATCTTGAAATTTTACGCGATGTAATACACAAGGATTATCTGGAAATTCTTGAAAAGGAAATTACAAAAGCCTTTGTTTATTCATATCAGGAGCAGGCTGAAACATTATTTCAGAATTATCTTGATCATGCAGAAGCTTACGTTACAAAGAGAAAATTAAAAGACAGACGTACCAGTGAAGAGCTTGAACCAGATGAGGCGTTTTTAAAATCCATAGAAGAACAAATTGCAATTATAGGAACAGCAGCAGATGGATTCAGGCAGGAAGTTATTGCGTATCTTTGGTCAATTGGCCGTAGGGGTGAAAAAATTGGTTACGAATCATATGAGCCTCTTAAAGAAGCTATAGAAAAAAAGCTGATGACAAGTGTACGGGATGTTTCGAGAATAATAACAAAAGCCAGAACAAGAGACTCCGAGCAGCAGACCAAATATGATACGATGGTTGAGCAACTTATCGGAAATGGTTATCCCCCCGCCTGTGTTGATGTAATTCTAAAGTACGCGTCTAATCATCTGTGGAAAGATTAGTCTTCTTTAAGGGTTATATCGCATATGAGCACAATTTTTCGTCCTCATGTAGGTGACGACAGGAGATCAGATCGAAGCGCAAGTGATCGCGCACGTCACAGACAAAAGATAAGAGAATCAATTCGGGGAAATATTGCTGACATTCTCTCTGAAGAGTCTATTATCGGAAGGGAGAAAGATAAAATTATAAAGGTTCCGATCAGATCGATTAAGGAATATAGATTCATCTATGGAGAAAACAGCCCTGGAGTAGCTCAGGGAAATGGCGACTCTCAAGAGGGTGATGTAGTTGGAAAGGGAGAACCTGGTGCGCCAGATGCTACTGGGGAAGCTGGAGATAGACCTGGTATTGATGCTATTGAAACTGATGTAACTCTTGAAGAACTTATCGATATTATGTTTGAAGATCTGGAATTACCCGAACTCCAGAGAAAGGCACTAAAGGCAATACCTAGTGAAAATGCATTTAAAAGGCATGGAGTAAGAAAAGAAGGTATACGAGCACGACTTGACAAGAGAAAAACAGCACGTAACAGAATTAGAAGAATGAGTGCTGTATCTCCCGACAATACTGAATCTTCTCTAAATCTAAATGAAAATAATGTAACACCTCATGGTGTTGATGATGATGGAAATTCCAGATTTCCTTTTCATAAAGATGATATGCGATATTTCCATATTCGCCCTGACACCAGATTACAATCAAATGCAGTAGTAATATGCATAATGGATACTTCAGGTTCAATGGGAACCACAAAAAAATACCTTGCAAGAAGTTTTTATTTCCTTTTATATCAGTTCATAAGACTAAAATATCAGGAGGTTGAGATAGTTTTCATATCACATCATACAGAAGCTAAAGAAGTTTCTGAACAGGAATTTTTCCACAAAGTCGAATCTGGAGGTACATATATATCTTCAGGTTATGAAAAAGCTCTTGATATTATATCTGAAAGGTACCACCCTTCCCTATGGAACGTTTATGCATTTCACTGTTCGGATGGAGATAATTTCTACAGTGATAATGAAAGAGCACTTGCTGCAGCAAACGAACTTTGTGATGCCTGCAATTTATTTGGTTATGGTGAAATTAAACCTGCTGGAAGCGCATATTACAGTGGAAGTATGCTTGAAGTGTTTTCTGTCATAGAAAAGGAAAATTTTCAGTCTATAGTTATTGAAAAGAAAGAAGACCTTTGGACTGGTTTCAGATCATTTATGTTAAAAGATGCTGTGGTAAGTGAGTTAATTACTGGCAAAGCAAAAGAATAAGAGATTACCGTATTTATGCTAAGTCATAAGGAACTTGAAGAATGGGATGCTAGAATACTTGAGCTTGTTAATGAGTATGGTCTTAATTGCTATCCACAGGAATTTGAGATTTGTGATCACTATGAAATGCTTGGATACATGTCTTATTCAGGTATGCCAAGTCGATATCCCCATTGGTCTTTTGGTAAATCGTTTGAACGTGAAAAAACGATGTACGATTACGGAGTTGGTGGTCTTCCGTATGAGATGGTTATAAATTCTAATCCATGTCTTGCTTATCTAATGCGGGACAACACTGATTTGCTTCAAATTCTGACCATTGCACATGTGTATGGTCATAATGATTTTTTTGCAAATAATTTCACTTTTACATCAGCATTTGATGCAAAATATACCCTTGAAATGTTCAAAACTCATGCAGATAGAGTTAGATCATATATAGAAGATCCAAGCATTGGAATTGAAAAAGTTGAAAGAATACTGGATGCTGCTCACGCCTTAAGCCTTCAAAGAAGTAAGAATCTTGCCATCAAGAAATTATCAAGAGGAGAAAAACAGCAGCGATTATGGGAGTCCGCTCAACCACAAGAAGATGAATTTTCTGAACTTCATATTCCGGTACAGTACAAGGAGCCGAATCTTGGTAAAATTCCACTTGAACCTGAACAAAACCTGCTGGAATTTATTGCAATGTATAATCCATATCTTTCTGAATGGGAACGTGACCTCCTGCTCATTGTTGATAAGGAAGCTGCTTACTTTATTCCTCAAATTGAAACTAAGATTATGAATGAGGGTTGGGCCAGTTACTGGCATTTCAAGATTCTTAATGAACTTCATTTATCCAGCTCTCTTCATATGGAGTTTCTTGTTAGACATAATCAGGTTTTACGACCTACTCCTGGAGGTCTTAATCCATATCACCTTGGATTCATTCTATGGCAGGATATTGAGCGAAGATGGAACGAGGGTGATACTGGTGAAGAATATTCTGATAAGGCCAGGGTTGATACTTCAAGTCTCAGTGAGAACGAGACTCCAGGACGAAAAAAAATATTCCAGATAAGAGAGTCTGACAGGGATATATCCTTTCTTCGTAGATTTCTTACTCGAGAACTAATGCAGGAACTTAATTTGTTTCAGCACGAAAAAAGAGGGAAAGATCGTGTTATTACTAAGGTTTCTGATGAGGAGAGTTGGGAATCAGTAAAGGAAACATTAATTAGATCTATTGGTATGGGAACCAGACCTGTAATAATGATTACTGATGCTGATTATGGTAAAAATAGAACCCTGTATTTAAAACATGAACATGAAGGAAGAGATTTACAGCTGGAATACTGTGAGAAAACATTAAGTCACCTTACAAATCTCTGGGGTCGTGCTGTTATCCTTGAAACAATTGTAAACGGTAAACCTTCCAAACTTAAAATCGTTGATAATTCCCTTAAAGTTGAACGAATTTAGGTCTATACATAAAATTGATCTTAATTTCTAATATTAGAAATTAGAACCTAACACAGGTTCCTGATTTCAAATTATGCTTTTAAAAGATATTAAAGTGTAAAAAAATCAAATTTGGACTTGATTAATATCAGTCAAGGGTTGATTATAGAAGTGTTACAAATGCTCAAATAATTGACCTAATGAATTTCTCAATTTTTCTAATTGGAATAGTTCTTTTAGTTGCCTTGCTAGTGGTGTCATGCAGGTTTATTTCAGCACTTTTTGCTCCTCATTTTGTATGTAAGTTACCAGATCAATTAAAGATTGCATCACTTAGTCTTGATCCCAAATCTAGCAATTCCTTCTGTGTATATTGTGGTTCAGATCGAAGCCTGGGTTCCATATTCAGGTTTTTTCCCTGGGAATCACGAGGGGTTATAAGCTTTGATGGGAATGAAATTCACTATGAAGGATCTCGGCATAGTCATGGCATTCTTGAAAGACTTGGATTAAAACGAAAAAAAAATTCACATATACGATATAGATTTCCAAGGCAAAAAGTAAAAATTAGTTATATGCCACCCAGATTCTGGCGTGATGGTGGGCTTACATGGATGAAAATGGAAGCCCATCAGGAAAACTTCTATTTTACTACCGGAAAGTCAAGACTGGGAATTGTTGACAATGATGATGGCGAACTTACTACTACTGGAATTTACAAGTTAGTTAGTGAAATTTAGCCAAAATATATTAGGCTAATTTAGTACGCCAAATAAATTTTTTACATCATTCATTTCAGGGATGATATTTATATATGAACCAGCACCTATACTAAGCGCCTTGTCATAAATAAACCTTAGTACCGAGTAGTCTTCAAGAGCAAATCCGACTGAATCAAATACGGTAATTTCATTATCGGATGACCTGCCAGGCTTAATACCATTAACGATTTCATGTAGCTCAGTTACTGTAAAGGTTAAAGGCATTTGTTGAACCTCTCCCTCGATTCTGCTCTGTTCTTCATATTCTACCACAACATTTGAGCGTAGAAGAATATTCGACTCAAGCTCAGTCTTTCCAGGACAGTCCCCACCAAGGGCGTTTATATGCTGTCCAGCTTCTACCATTTGATCGGTTAAGATTTTAGCGCGTTTCTTGTCAGCAGTGCATGTAGTAATAATATCCATTTCCCGAACAGCATCAGAAGTATTGTTCGACTCAAAAAACTTTAATCCTTTTCTTTCAGATAAATTAGTTAAAACCTTTTTAGTCGCATTTAAATCTACATCAAAAAGCCTGATTTTATTGACTCCCATAAGTTCAGAAAATGCAATAATCTGGAATTCCGCTTGTGCTCCATTACCAATCAGGGCCATAGTTCTAGAATTACTTCTAGCCATATACCTTGCCGCAAGAACTGAGGTAGCAGCAGTGCGAATCGCGGTAAGGATTGTCATTTCAGAAATTAATAGAGGAAAACCATTACTCATATCTGAGTAGGCACCAAAGGCCATAATCGTAGGTAATCCCTTAGCAGGATTACCAGGATGTCCATTTACATATTTAAAAGCAAAGTGTGCAGGATTTGAAACTGGCATTAATTCGATCACACCAGTTAAGATATGATTTGCTGTTCTTGGAGTTTTTTGAAATTTATCCCATTCAGAAAAATCAAAACGTATAAATTCAACAAGCTCGCCTATTAATTCACTAAGACCAAAACGGGCTACAATTAACCTGATATCATTTACGTCGAGATATAACGTCTTACCATTTCTCATACATTAATAATATCATCTGATAAGCTTCTACCTCAAGCAAAATATTTATATAGAACGTTGATTCATTTATTAAAACTTACTTATTCGAAAAATTTAGTAGGTTTAAATTTAATCAGTCTTTGAAGATAAGGGTTCATCTTTCAAATATGCATCACTTTTAACACGAGATTGATTGGAATCAATCTCTTTATCTTTAAGGCCCTCTATTATTCCAACCTGTCTCAGAAGCTCATTAGTATCTGTCTTTTGAACACCAATGTTATTCTCATTAGCATTTTTACCACCTGATTCATTTACTAAAACAAATTGAGCATTTGAATTAACAAGGGCTTCTGCAATTTCCATCTTTAAAAGAGCTTTTCCTCCTGGACCACTAAGTGCGTCGATTCTCTTTTTTAGTCCTTCAACTTCCTGCATACCAACGACTTCGATCCTTTCACTTTCAATCTTTCTCGCTTCAAAGTAAGAATCTCCTCTTAAGACAGCTCTTTCTTTTCTGCCTTTAGCTTCCTCAAGTTCTCGATTTACCCTTGCTTGCTCTTCATTAAAGAGAATTTTCTTTTCCTCAACAACAACATTAATTCGCTTGATCTCCTGTTCGGTTTCTTGATTAGTAGCTTGAGTTTGATCAATTTTTTGTTGATAGCTATCATCAACGCTTCCATCAGATCTAACTCTTTCAAACCGATGATCATTATATATAACAGAATCTATTATAATACCTTCAGGATTTAATCTTGCATTCATTGCCTTTCTTAGACGATCAAGTGCTTGCTGTCTTGCTTCCTGACTGAAGAAATCCCGTGTGGAAAGAACATTCATATGTGTTCTAACATCTGCTCTTGCTATTGATGATACCAGAATTCTGATTCTGTCCTTACTCAGCCCCTTTTCCCCAGCAACATTTTGAATAATATGCATTACTTTCTTTGGATCAACATGATACTGAACTGTTATAGCAAGCAAAACTTCATTTCCATCAACAGTTCGAGTTTGGACAGAGTCTTCGACTGCTGGTCTATTTCCTCGTCCGCGTGCTCCCCAGCTTATTGACTGAATTGTAGTATCTACCCGATATAAATCCTCCCAGGGCATTATAAATTCCTTTTCGCCTGGTTGAATAATTTTTGATTGCACTCCTCCACCTGCCCATGTAGGAAGTTTTGCAAACTTGACACCATATTCCCCTGCTTCAAGTTTCTGAAAACCGTTATCACAAGAGCAAAGAATTAAGAGTAAAGACACCCAAAAAGTACATTTAGTGCGTTTCATTTTTGTACCTAAATCAATTATAATAAAAATTAATCTACCGATCCTGATAGTTTATTAACCCAGTCATCAAGATTATAGGGATCAATATTACCTACTATTCCCCCCTTAAGTGACTTAACAACTGGTACAAGTTTTCTTGCAACAAATGTTTTTCCTCCAGGTGATGCAAATGCCATATTCTTTTCATGTTCAATACTAGCTGTTGCAAGTTCAATCATTTTGTCACCTGTAGCAATTTTTTCAGCCTCATAACGCTTTGCCTCCTCATCAAGAACCCTAACCTTGGCAGAGCCCTCTTCCTTTAATACCGCTATTTTTTGACCATCCCAAAATGCACGCATTTCTTCAGTTTTAGCCCTTGCGGCGGCAAGTTCACTTAAACTGGAATTTAAACGCTCGGTTGCGTCTTGTAAATTTTTGGCAAAAATCTGGTCATCGATTTTTTGTTCTGAGTATGTATATCTTCTCACAAGTGTAGCCCACAGTTCGATCCCTTCCTTATTAGCAAATTGATTAATCGTTTCAGTTGCTTTAAATGCAGCTTTTTCTCGAAGTGAAGGGTTATAGTAATCGATAGTGGAAAGAGCACTTAACCAGCGTTTTAAAGAATCTTCAGCTTTACCTGCAAAAGTCGATAGTTGCCTGTTAGTGCCTACTCCGTAAGTATTTATAAGATCTTTCGGTCCACCATGTTCTCTCTTAATACGCTCAACAATTGGGACATCAGAGCTATCAGAGCTTGTTACTGTAGAACTCCAGTCAACCCCTGAACTATCAGTTTTTCCAGGAGCAGAATAGAAACGTGTTATAAGCGTAAGATCTGTTTTAACTTTAGATCCATCAGCTGTTGGTATTTCAAGATAGTCAATATTAAGATCTCCAGATTTATCTTTTGAGTCAAGTTGTACAAACTGAAAGTCTCTTGGAATGAGAAGAATATCAGAGATTCCAGGAAATTTGAGATGAAGTCCTGGCTCCAATCCTTTTTCTATGTAACCGTCTTTTAAAATTCCTCCAAAAGAAAAAAAGTTTTGCCTTATTCCTATCATGTTTGGCGGAACTATTCTTCCAAAAACAAAGAACAACAGAACGATACATAAACCGATAAGAGTAACTAGTGTTAAAAGAATCGACAAAACAGATCCGCTTTGAGGATTATCAATTCTAAGATCAGAAGAATGAAATTTACTTCTTAAAGTGAGTAGGAACCTGGATGCCAAGAACTGAAAAGAATATAATCTGACTTTCATAAGGAGCTCCCTGATTTATACTAAATTTGAATGTGCTTTTACACTTCAAAGTAAATAGGTTATAAACTCGTAGTATTATTTTCGCAAATATCGGCTTTATTTTAATGTGCAATTCCTGACTGATTTATATTAACGATAATGCCTCCCAAAATTGTTTTATATGAACCTCTAATACCACAGAATACTGGTAATATTGGAAGACTAACTGCTGCGAATTATCTGGAATTGCATCTTATTGAACCACTTGGGTTCAAGATAAATGATAGAAACCTTAAACGTGCCGGACTCGATTACTGGAATGAGGTATCTTTAACAATTCATTCTCACTGGATTTCTTTTCTTGAATCTGTAAACCCACCAGGTGAAAAGATTTTTATTCTTAGCAAAAAGGCATCTGTTGGATTATATGAAACTTCATTTCCAGAGGATTCTGTTCTTGTTTTTGGAAATGAGACCGAAGGACTACCTGATCATATGCACGAAAAATACAGCAAGCAAAGAATTAAAATTCCTATGAGAAACCCTAATATAAGAAGTCTTAATTTAGCTAACTCAGTAGCGATTGTATGTTATGAAGTTCTTAGACAAAACAGGAATTACTGACAATTTAAGGTCATAAGAGATAATACAAATATTAAGAGCTGATACAAACAATCAGCTACATTTTATCAACAAAGCCCTTAAGCTTTTTAAGGCGACTAGGATGACGAAGTTTTCTTAGGGCCTTTGCTTCAATCTGTCTTATTCTTTCTCTTGTAACATCAAAATTCTTGCCTACTTCTTCAAGTGTGTGATCACTTCGTTCACCAATCCCAAAACGCATCCTTAGTACCTTTTCTTCTCTTGGGGTAAGTGTAGCAAGTACGCGTCTTGTCTGTTCCTGGAGATTCAGATTTTCAACTGCATCAGATGGGAGAACAACCCTTTTATCTTCAATAAAATCTCCAAGATAACTATCATTGTCCTCACCTATAGGAGTTTCAAGGGAAATAGGTTCTTTTGCAATCTTAATTACTTTTCTAACCTTTTCAACCGAAATATCCATTCTCTCAGCGATTTCTTCGGGTGTTGGTTCACGGCCAAGTTCCTGAACAAGATATCTTTGAACTCGTACAAGTTTGTTTATAGTCTCGATCATATGAACAGGTATCCGGATGGTTCGAGCCTGATCAGCAATTGCACGAGTAATTGCCTGCCTGATCCACCAAGTAGCATATGTTGAAAACTTGTACCCCCTTTGATATTCAAATTTATCAACAGCCTTCATTAAACCAATGTTACCTTCTTGAATAAGATCAAGAAATTGAAGACCACGATTAGTATACTTCTTTGCAAGGGAAACGACTAATCTTAGATTAGCTTCAACAAGTTCCTGCTTGGCGAAATAAACTTTTAGTTCTGATTTATCTACGGCTCGAACTGACCTTCTAAGTTCAATTGCAGTAAGCAAAGTCTCATGCTCAATAGATCTTACTGTATCTCTTGCTTCAATGAGGCCTTCTGCTAATGCTCGTGCATCTTGGGCTTTCATTTTTAAACGTCGACAAGCACGTTTAAAGGCCACTTGATCATCAGACAATATCTCATCAATTGCTTCTTGTAATTCACTTAAAGTTCGACCTGTTTCTTTTTGCGCATCTTCAATGGAATGAATTGCACCAGATACACGATTAAGATAATTCTTCATCATCTGAATTATCTGCTCATCATGCTTTTTAGCAAGTTGAAGATCGTCAACCTTATCTTTAATTTTATCACGGAGCTTTTCGTATTTTTTTAAATTTTCTTTATAATTTTTATTGTCAGCAGGAGTTTTCAGAACGATTAGAAAAGAGTCCTCTAGTTGCTTCCAGAATTTTTTCAGTGGTATAACTTTCTTAAGAAATTTCTTCTTTGCTTCTTCGTCGTCAGGAGGGGGAAGTTCAACAGCAGCAACAGGATCTGAATCATCATCAGATACCTGAACACTTTCTTCTTCATCATCAAAGTCCTCATCTTCGGGAGAGGCCTCTTCTTCCTCAAGAAGGTCTTTCATTCTTATTCGACCATCTTTAAGAGCGTCACTGATATCAAGTATATATTTTAAAGTAATAGGAGATCTTCCCATTTCCTGGGAAATTTCAATCTGACCTTCCTCAATTCTCTTGGCAATAACCACTTCACCTTCACGTGTAAGAAGGCTTACCCCCCCCATCTCCCTCAGGTACATTCTAACGGGATCACTGCCCCGTGTAACACCTGGAGTTAATGGCTGAGTTTCAGGGAAATTTCCGCTTGCAGTATTTTCCTGAACCCTTAATGAATCCTCAGTTTCTCCTTCTTCTACGACTCCTTCATCAAGAATATCAAGGTCTGAATCTCCCAATAATGAGAAAAAATCATCCATATCGGTATCAGCAGCACCAGGTCCACCTGAATCAAATCCAGAAAGTCCAACTACGTCATCATGGATGCCAGAACTTCCGAGTCCACCTCTTCCTCGACCAAGACCACCAGAACTTTCAACACCTCTAACGCCATCGTCCAGATAGGAATCATGAATACTTCTTTCTGCCACCTTTTTACCTTTTCTGTGTTGCATTACTTTAATGAAAATTTGTTGCTGAATATTAAAATTACTGAATATTTAATTCTTATCCAATTTAAAAACTCAAGATTTTACCAATTCTTCCATGACCATTATTAACTATCTCAAGAAAAGAATAACCTGCATCTAAGCATATTGACAAAAATCAAATTGAAATTAGACCAAAACATTGAAATCCAAATTATTGAAATTTAAAATTTATATTCCAAATGTACTACTCTATACCTTATGAAAATCAATATCGATCAGGTAACAAATAAATCTACTAATCAAAACAATTTTTAAAACTCCAAAAACTAGTAAACAAATATTTAAGTGAACTATCTAACTATCCATCAAAATACCGAGAATTACTGTCATAATAATAAAACAGCACCTTCTTTTTAGAGTACTTGAAGTAGAATGTATAATAATTTCAAAGCGTTAATCTGACCAGCATTAGGTATAAAAAAAGGATTGGTTACTTTATATAATTAGATAGTGTAAGTCAAAGTTTTTTATGGATTATTAATTTCAATGATCATTAATAACGTGTTGAATTTTTTATATTTTCTATTCCTTATACAAGAATAAGTATATAAATCTATCTTAGATCTAAGCAATAAGGCTCTTGGTATTAGCCTGTATTAAATGATGTAATATTGTTAACCAACTTAAACCTGAAAATCCTAACTTCTCATCTTGGCAGACAATTGATCAAGCTTTCTCTTTTTAAGTAGCTTTTCCTGGGCCAACTCCAATTTTAAAGACTCATCCAGTCCTGATCCTTCCTTGGTTCTGATAACGTCAAGATAATCAGTTAATTTAAGCCTCTCTATTGTAAGTGATAGTTCACTGATAAATTCATCATATTGGGAACCTCCAGTGCTCATCTGACGGAGTGCCTCTTCAAGGAAATTCTCGTTCTCTAATCCACACTGACAAAGAAGAGCATGAAGTTCTGCCATAATTTCTCTTGCTTCGTGTTCGGTTGAATGAATTATTTGAGATAAACCTCTAATCGAACTGCCCTTTGAAATTCGACCCCTGGCATAATCACTGATTGTAGCAAAAAATGACTTTAGTCGCTCATCGTTAGAAACTGAATTAATTAATTGATCCTGCACACTGTCATTCGCAAGAATAGAAGGATCAACAATGGCAGCAAGAACCAGTTGCCGCTTTAAACCTTCCATCCTACGATGACCAGGTGAACTTAAAGAAATGTCTTTGGATTCTAAAGCATTTATATCATTTATTGAAAAGAATTTTGATTTTTGTAACTTACCAGTTTCTTTAATATTTGACTTTTTTGTACTTGTACTTTTTAGTGAGTTATAATTACCAAGTATATTTCGCTCTGATTTAACAAGCTCCCTTAGGGCTTCTTCACTACTCCCAAGACAGGACGATGCCTCTCTTAATCTGCGATCAAGGGCTACAGGATTTCTAATTTTAGCTAAAACCTTTGCTATTTTCTCAGCCAGCTTTCCGCATTCAGCAGGACTTAGCGTTTTTAAATCAGATAGACTTCCACGTGGAAGACCTTCTATTTCAGCTGCCTGGGCTTCAATAAATACTCTTAGCAGAGAGGCCTCTGATGAGCTTAATATATGCAAAAATTCAGACTTGGTGATTTTTCCAAAAGCAAGCTTTCTGGATAATGAGTCAGGGTCTTCTCCTTCAGGTAGAAAAACGGGAATAACTTCAAGGCCAGAATTTATAAAAATCGGAAATGTTCTAGCAGCAGCAAGACGACCTGCTACGTCACCATCAAATACAAGTCTTACCTTGTTTACAAAACGTGATAAAATTCGGGCGTGATCTTCGGTCAACGCAGTTCCACAAACAGCAAGAACATTATCAACTTCTGACTGCTGCAATGAAATTACATCAGTATATCCTTCGACCAACAATACATTCTTGTTATTTTTTATATGAGATAGTGCCTGTGGCAAACCAAAGAACGAACGTCTCTTTTCATAAACCGGACTTTCTGGTGAGTTAATATATTTTGGTATATCCTTATTATCGACAAGTGTTCTTCCGCCAAAAGCAATCGGTTGACCATCACTTCTGCAAATGGGAAATATCACCCTTTCTCTAAAAAGTTCTCGTGCACTGGAATTGGTATTATTTGATCTAAGGAGACCTAATGCATTCATTGCATGTTCAACTTGAGCTTCACTCACATCAAGAGAGCTTTTCACGGAGTTCAAAATATGAGATCTAAATACACCAGGTTTGCCATGAGCATAACCAACCCTGTATCTCTTTAATGAATCTTCAGAAATCCCCCTGGTAGAAAGATACTCACGTGCTCTTTTGCAACTTTCATTATCAATATCCCTGACTCTACCCCAAAGAGAATCTTCAAAATAATTAAGTGATTCAACTAGAATTTTATTATATAGATGCTTAATTTCTCTTGATCTATCATGTTCAGCTTTTGATCCTTTCTCAGCTGCTGGAAGAATAATTCCTGTTCTGCTTGCAAGAAAACGAACAGCTTCAGGAAAAGTCATTCCTCTTGTCTCCATAACAAAGGTAAATGTATTTCCTTTTTTCCCACATCCAAAACAGTAATAGAGACCTTGCTCCTCATTAATGTTAAAAGATGGTGTTTTCTCTAAATGAAATGGACAACAGGCAGAAAAATTACGACCAGACTGTTTTACATGAGATCTCTCATTTACAAGTTCTACAAGACTGGTTCTATTTTTGATTTCTTCAATTATAGAATCTGCGTATCTCATTGAAAATCTTTACAAACGAATTAAAGTCAAAAAGCACCTAAATCGTGTCGCAAATCAATTATAAAGGCAAATTTAAAATTGAAAAATGGATCATGAATAATGAAGGTTAATTCACTGTGAATTAATCAAAATCTTCATAAATCTTGATAGAAATAAAGTCATATTCTGGTTTTCCTCCTAGAAGAAAGCTTGTTTCTCCCCTATCAGATATTGTTATTGAATTAAGAATAATACTCTGTCCATTTGAGCTTACAGCTCTAAGATCATAAATACCCTCAGGTATATCTATGAAGCCAGAGCTTGTACCAAAACGAACACTAACTGTATCAAGGTTTGTGAGATTGAACCTTACATCTCCTGAATCAGATAATGCGTTAAGAAATTGAACTCTGGCACGACCAGATTCTGGTCTGATAATTGGCTCTTCAAGCAATTTTACTCTAAATGTACCAGATTTAACCTCACCATAAATAAAAAGTGAGTATTCAGTATTTAAAGCAAGGCTAACTGGAAACTCAGCAACTGGTTCATTAAACCTGTCTGATCTAGTAAGTTTTAGAACAGTATCCTGAGGCTTTAGGGTCTTGAAAAGACTTTTACCAAGATACCTTGTTTCACCTATAAACTCATTCCCAATATAAACACCTACTGGAACAGCATCAAGTCCGGCATGAAATACCCTGAGAGCTGTTTGAGTTGATCTGCGTCCACCTCCATCACCCCCCCCACCACCTCCTCCACAGGAATTTGAAAATGCTAAAAATATAATTAGGGAAAAGATAATTAAAATGCGATTGTTCATCAATGTTATATTATAAATTGAAAGTGAGATTAATACCAATGTCTTTAAAACAAGATCTACTGAAATTGTAAATATACTCCTCAAGTTTGATAATGATTTATATTGGGAATCAATGTATTAAAATGGTAACTTGACATGAACTAATAGTGAATCTGGCAGTAGGATAACATTTAATTGCATTGATCAGAATATACTGAACATTATTATGAATACAACATTTAAAAATTTTGAATTTTCATGATTTTTATTTTCTTAAAGCTGATTCATACTGTATAGAATTGCTTATTATAAAATTTACTATTATTTAGATGACTTTTACAAAAAAATTCAAATTATTTATTTTTAATTCTTCGCGCATAATTCTTGCTGGAAGCATAATTTCTTTTTTTTCAATTTATGGATGCTCGGTAATTAATTTTGGATCAGATGATTCAACCACTGATGATGAAAATTCTGAGAACGATATTAATAATTCAAAAAAAGTGGAAGATTCAGAAGAAGATGAA
Source organism: Oligoflexia bacterium (assembly GCA_035327825.1). Classification (GTDB taxonomy): domain Bacteria; phylum Bdellovibrionota_C; class UBA2361; order SZUA-149; family DAOLCO01; genus DAOLCO01. The sequence continues at coordinate 21,199 of DAOLCO010000006.1, forward strand.
GGGTTTGGATCTGACTTCGGTGAAATGGAGCTTCTTGCAGAAGCGTTAAGATCATATGACGCAGAGAGATACAGTGTTGCAAGATCAATGCTTGAAAAACTTGTAAGAAAATATCCTGCAAGTCCACTAACTGTATTTGCTGAATTGAAAATTGCTGATGCAACTTTTTATGCAGGTAAACAAGCTGAGTCTATACCTTTTTACAAAGAATTTATTCAGATTCATACTTCAAATCCAGGAAGACCTTATGCCATGTATCAAATTGGCCAGGCACAATTAGCCACTTTTCAAGGAATTGGTCAGGATGAAACACCAGTTCGTGAAGCAAAAAAGGCCTTCGAGCGTTTAAGAAAAGAGTACCCGGAACCTAATCAAACATGGTCAAATTTCGCTTTGGAACAGATAAGTGAATGTGATAAATTACTTCTTAAAAGTGAGCTTGAGATTATTGCGTTCTATTTAAAAACAGGCCAGGAATTAGCCGCAAAAGAAAGACTTAGAAAGTCTAGAACAAGTTTTAACCATATTAAAGATAGCGCAAAGATCATTTCCGATAGATTCCCTGATTTGGATATAGAAAATGAATTGATACTGAAATCAGAAACGACCATTGATATCCCTGATATTAAATCAGACCAAACAAATGACAAACAAGAGAGTTTAGCTGTTGATAATATTGAGTCAATTCCTTCGGCTACAAAGGACTCTATTACCGAATTAAATCATGATTCTGATGAAAGTTTAGCTAAGGCTTTAGTAAGAGATAAAAATATTACTTATGATAACAATGATCCAATAGAAGTAAATCAACATCAGATCAATATAAAACCTGAACCACCAACCATAGCAAGTCTTCCCTCCTCAGGTAATAAAAATGACCCCATAAAAATAAAGATAAGTAGCCCTGAACAATTCTCTGAAAATAATACAGATATTGCTAAGACAGCATCTACATTTAATCAAACCAAAAATGAGAATATACAACTTTCTTCTAATCCAGTTGTATCAAATGGGCAACCTGAACATCATGAAAGTATAGAAACTATTGCAAAAAAGCTTGAATCGGATTCACCATCTCAAACCATAGCATCTCTTGAAAACAAGGCTCAATTTAATGAAAAAACACTGGATAATAAACTATCAGGTCTCGATACTAATTCCAATGTTAATAATAACGATTTGGTGCAATCGGAAAAATCGTATTTGGATAAAACAGCTCCTTCTATATTTCTAAACAACTATTCCTGTGCTTCTAATGAAGATCAAAGCCGACTTGTATTAGTTTTTAATTCAAAACCCTTTATTAAAACTGCGGTAACAGAAATTATAAATGAAAATAACACTGTTAATAATAAAAATTTGATTATTGGTTCTCATTTATCTACTGTTATTATTCAGAATGTTTTTTCAACCGCACCAGTTGATGTTTTACCAATTAAAACTACACTTCCCAAGGGATGGATGCTTGGTAAGTCAGCTGATTGCAGATCAATTCTTGATGAAATTCAGATACTGGAAATAATTAAGATCTCCGAACAGGATTCAGAAAAAAAACCTAATCCGGATGTATTTGTTATTGTCAAAGTTGTTTCCAAAAGGTCTGTTAAAATTAATACTTCTGCAGTACCAGATCCAGAGCGACTTATCATTACTTTTCGAGGTAACTAGTGCTTAAGATCCTCCATTGAAAATCTCGATTTTAGTGTTGATAATCTTTAATTAGTAAAAAAAATATTAAGTAATAACAGATACTTACAAATTACTTAGTCATCAGGTTTGCTTTTTATTTATTAGATGAGTTAAATCATCAAGTTGTTTTTTAACGGTTAGCCGTTAATAGAATGCCGAATTAACTTTAATGCCTGATTGCCAGGTAGATTTATTATTCTTGTATAAGGTAAAAAGGTTAATCCGATCTAATAAGATTTAGAAAAATTGAAGATATATTTTAGTATAACCGGAAACTAGAAAGGACGAGCGTTTATGGCTGTTAAGCTATCAAGAGAAGAACAATATGGAATTATGGCTTTAGTTGACCTGGCCTACAACCTTGGTGGCGGGCCAGCTCAAGTAAGACAAATTGCAAAACGTCAAAGAATTCCTCAAAGATTTCTTGAGCAGATTTTTGCAAAACTAAGACAGGCTGATGTAGTTGTTGGAAAGCGGGGTCCACGAGGTGGATACTCATTAGCCAAGGAGCCTAAGGATATCAGGCTTGAAGAGGTAATGAAGGCACTTCGTCCAAAGTTACAAGAAGACTCTAGAACTGATGCTCCTGCTCTTGCTGAACTGATTGACACTGTCTGGTCAGAAATTGAAGGCTCTTTTCAATCAACACTAAGAGGAGTATCCCTACAGAATTTATGTGAAAGGGCTAAGCAACTTGGAATATCTGATGCTGGTGAGATAGCTGAAGCAATTACTGGTGCTAGTGGTTCTTTTGGCAGAGCTTCAAGTGCGGTAAATTAATTTTTTTCTAAATCACAAGTTAATTACTATTTAAAACCCGCTTCTGGATATCCAATACTTGGATATCTAGGACGGGTTTTTTATTTACGATGAATAACAAGAGTTTTTCAGTCGCAATTATCGGCGTTGGTGGATTAGGCTCACCTGCACTTATTTCACTTATAAATGCATGGCCTTTATTCAAGAATGATTTAGTCAGTGAAGCAGGTTCATTTAATGATATTCGCCTATCAATTTTCATTTTTGATTCAGATCAAATTGAACTCTCTAATCTTAATCGTCAGATTCTTTTTAATCATTCTGATATTGGCCGAATTAAATCAACCACAGCAATGTCAAGAATTGAGGAACGATTACTTTCTAAATTACCCGATGATATAACCATTATCGCTGAGCCGGTTTCTATCTCTCGATCAAATATGAAAAAATATTTATTACATACCGACCTGGTATTTGATTGCACTGATTCAGTGACCTTAAAATTTGATTTAAACGATTTTTGTGTTCTTAATGGTATTCCTTTTGTTTATGCCGGAGTTCAAGGAAGAAAAGGGTTAGTTCTGGGAGTTATAAAGGGGGGTGCATGTATTCGTTGTGTATTTGGTAATTTTACTGAAACAGAACAAATTGAGCTTGGTGGAGCATGTCGCGAAGGTGGTATAATAGGCTCGAGTGCTGGACTAACTGCGATGTATCAGGTTGGTGAAGGTCTTGAAATCCTAAAAAATAAATTAATAGAACAAAACTCGACCTCAAGTATTATCTCAATTCGAAATGGTATTTATAATAGACTTCCTGTTTCAAGATCAAGGGAGTGCTTACTTGGGTGTAATTATTCAAATGTAAAAGTTCTAGATTTAACCTCTATAAAATGCCCTGAAACTTATTTGTATGCTAAAGTTGCTCTTGAAGACCTCGAGAATGAGGAAAAACTTGAAATTAAATTTGGATCCTCTGAAGATTTAATTAATATTTCACACTCTCTTACTCAGGATGGGCGGAAAATACATCTCAAAACCTCTCATACTGAATGGAAACAATATCGGCTTATAGTTGAGAAATAATGAAATAAATGATTAACCATGATTTAATCGACCTAAAACGTTTTTCAAGACAAATCATACTTAGAGGCTGGTCTTTAAAAAGGCAAGTCGCCATAAGCAAAAAATCTATATTATATGATGTAAATATGCCTTCATGCCTTTGGTATGCATTGGCACTTGGTGTTCAAAAAATTTTACTCATTGAAAAAAGCAAAATTAATAAAAAACTAGCCGCCTCTCTTATCGAGTTTAATCCTAGATTATTGATACAATCTATTAAAAGCGTCGATTATACTGAAAACAAAGATCCCCTTTGGATATGTTCTCAAAATTTTAGTTCTATTGAAGAGCTTCCTGATAATATCAAGGTAAGAACTGAACTTCTATTATTTGTGAATCTGGATGATTTGTCCGGGATAAAGTTGATTATTAAATCAGAAGATAATTTCAGCGAGGTTAAAGTGCCCTTACCTCCTCTTCCCTATTGTGTCCCAGTAGATCATTTTATGGGAATATTTCTAGTTGAGACAATAACATCATATTGTTGTGATTATCTCTGATAATTATACTCTGTAAAATAAAACTTATTACGTGGTGCTGGGTATCTTTATATCTGGCTAGTCCTTAAGGCTTCGAGTATACTTAATATGACTGTGCTTTCTTATAAAACGTAAATTCTGATCTCATTAAGTACATACTTTATTACTTTAAAATTTTAATAAATACTTTCCAAATGAACCTGATCCAAAAATTGAATTTCCCTAATTCTAAATCCGGGCTTATTGGATCTTTTGACAAGAGTAAAGTCGAAATTTTATCACGCTTTATATGGTTATTGGGTAAACTGGCTATTTTTTTTGCTGTAGGTTTTGCTGTTTCTGCCAGAAGTGGACTAAATGAGTATAATTCGCTAATAGGCACTAATATTCCTCTTACTAACAAAGAAGAAAAAAAATCAATATTCGATCCTGCCAGCTCACAAGACAGACTAAAGCAGATCACTGAAAGAAATCTATTTAAGGTTGGTATAAAGTCTTTACCTCCAGGTGATAAATCAATTCCAACTGCTAAAACCAAATTAGACTTTAGATTGGTGGGAACTTCAGTCTCAAGTTCCAAACCCTCATTTGCGATAATTGAAAACAGTCAGAAAAAGCAGGATGTTTTTGAAATTAATGAAAAGGTTTTTAATAAAGCTGGTCTTAAAGAGATTCATCCTGATAAAGTAATACTTGATCTTAATGGCAAACTGGAAATTTTAGAATTAGAAGGTGGTACACCGGGTTCATCCGGTCCAGGATCATCTATACAGTCAACTGGTACGGAATTTATTGTTCCTGAGCAAGAACTTACCGATGCATTAAATAATTTACCTGTACTTCTTTCCCAGGCAAGAGCCGTACCATATTTTAGAAATGGCCAAAGTATAGGAATGCGACTGTATGCTATAAAAGCAGGTAGTCTTTATGAGAAATTAGGATTGAAAAATAGCGATGTAATAAAAACCGTAAACAATACTCAGGTTAGTGATCCTACTAAAGCCCTTAAACTATTTGAGGATCTTAAATCTGAGCGATCAATTGGTGTCACAGTAGAGAGAGAAGGTCAGGATGTTGATTTGAGATATCAAATCAGATGAACCACATAATTTTATCTATTTGTTACTTTCAACTGATCCACATTATATCTTTTTGAAATAGTCGGGAAATAGTATAAGCAGAAGTATCTGCTACTTCATTTTAAATGCCAAATTATCGTGCAAAGTATTAATGTATTATTTAATGAATATTTGTAATTTTTATAGAAATTTATGTTTATCCATATTCCAACCCTGGTTGCATTCTCAACGATCAAGAACTTTTGGGAATTTTCATTACGGGAATGTTCATGAGCATTATAATCCGTTTTCCTGTATTGCAATACTTCGTCAAGAGTTTGGAAAATTTAAACTTTCCTTTTTATTAACATTGCTATTGTCACTGCTACCGATTCTCGTTTTTCTTCTCATACCAGTAAGCAGTGATCCCCGGTTGCCACGAGACTCATTAATTTCAAAATCAAGTGAACTTTTACAATCTTCTACCAGAAGATCTGACTCATTTGGATCACAACAAATTGATGATGAATACAGATTACATGCACTTGCAAATAACAGAACAAACCTTAATACAAGACCTTTGAAAATCGCCGAAGAAGAGGATGGTGAAGTTTTACTTGATAACGATCAAAGTCAATCAGTAAAAATCAGCCCTAAAGATAATGATAAGCAGTCTTCGCCCTCATCTTCAGAGAAGAATGATTCATTTGGTACATCTTCTGGTGATTTGAATTCTGATACTGGCCATTCAAAAATGGATGATTTAACTACTGTATTAAATGTAACAGATGCAGATATTGATGCATTGGTTAAAACTTTTAGCAAACTTACAGGGCGAAATTATATAGTTGATAGTTCCGTTAAGGGAAAAATAACTATACATTTGCCAACTCCAATAACCCTTTCAGAAGCTTTAAAAGTTTTCGACTCGGTTCTACTCCTAAGAGGTTTCGCCACAGTTCCACTTTCCGATAACATTTGGAAAGTTATCTCTGCAAAAGATGCCAAACAAACCACTATTCCAATGATTGGTTCTAAATTAAGTACCGAAGAAAGTCTTGTTACTGAGGTCATGAAAAGTACATATCTTGGTGCTGATGAATTGCAGAAAGTAATGTCTCAATTCGTATCAAGAGATGGATATTCCCAGGCTATATCTGGAACAAACCTTATAATTGTTGTTGATACCAGCTCAAATATTCTTCGAATTAAAAAATTAATGCGTGAGATTGATATACCTCCGATGGATCAGGATATTAGTATAATCCCAGTTAAACATGCCTTGGCCAATGATATTAGTGAAAAAATAAATCAAATATTGGGAACAGATAATCAACAAAATGAAAGCAATAATGAGGGATCTTTTACAAATGAAATATTGAGAAGAAGACTCGCTGCAACTGCCGCAATTGCTACAATCCAGCAGCCAGGTCAGGGTCCAAATTCATCCTCATCTTCCTCGGCAGTCAGATCTAACCCAACTAAAATAATTCCAGATGAGAGGACAAATTCATTAATTGTAGTAGCAGATGAATTTACTACACTTAAAATTCAGGCACTTGTAGATCAGCTTGATAGTGAACTCGATAAGTCAAGTGGTCGTTTCTGGGTTTATAGACTAGAACATGCAGATGCTGAAGAATTAGCTGGTGTGCTTAGTGGACTTATATCTGGTGGTGGTGCCTCTTCTGGAAGTGGGATATCACAGAGAGGAGGCGGAAGCACTAGAGCTGGAACAGCTGGCGCAACTCAGGCAGGTGGTATATCTGGAAATTCAAGGTCATCCTCTCGAGGTGCTTTCGGAGGAGGATCCGGAGCTTCTCGTGGGTCAAGGGCAAGAAACCAGAGAGCGCAGGGGCAAAGTGGAATTGGAAATGGGATAACTGCAGGATCTGGTAGTAGTATAAATACATCTGGAATAGCTGGACTTACAGGCAACTCTACTCGTGTTACATTTCAGGATGAGATTGCAATATCTCCCGATATTTCAACTAACTCCCTTGTAATTAATGCTGACAAATCTGATTTTGATAAACTATCACAAGTTATCAAGGCATTGGATGTTAAAAGACGTCAGGTGCTTGTTGAAGCCACTATTTTAGAGGTTTCACTTTCTGATGATCAAGGTCTGGGAGTAGAACTTCAAGGTACAGCTGCAACAAACTCTGCTGGTACTTTCGGACAGACAAATTACGGAGGTTTAACTAATCTTCTGACAAATCCAGCCGGACTTTCCGACCTTACAATTGCCGCAGCCAGTGCGGGAACTCTTACCCTTCCAGGTGGAATTGTAATACCAAGTCAGGCTGCCCTTATAACTGCTGTAAGTTCTCACTCAAATGTAAACGTTCTTTCTGCACCTACGATCCTTTCCACAGATAATCAGGAAGCAGAAATAATTGTTGGTGAAAATGTTCCATTTGTAACAAGTACTGGCGTTAACCAGGTTAATCTGGGAAATACATTTAATCAAATTGAAAGACAGGACGTTGGAATAACATTACGTATTACTCCACAAATTGGCACTGGTGATTTCCTTTCACTCCAGATATTTGTAGAAATTTCCAATGTTGTACCTGGAACGAGAAATGATCCTAATGGCCCAACTACAACAATAAGAACAAGTGACACTGTTGTTGCAGTAAAAAACCGTCAAATGATTGTCACGGGAGGGCTAATTCAGGATAGTGTTACCGAATCAACTAGAGGCGTTCCATACTTACAGGATGTACCTGTTCTTGGAACATTATTTCGAAGACAGGATGAGATTAAAAGAAGAACAAATTTATTAATTTTTCTTACCCCCCAGATTATTCAGGATCAATATGATCTTAGAGACCAAACCAAGGAAAGAGCAAAAAAAATGTCTTCTGAAATTGCATATCTAGAGGCAAATCCTGATAGAGCGGAAGTATTAACTCATAGTAGTATTGATGAAGTATTTGAATCTCCTGATGAGGATATTTTCGATAATAATATTCCTTTAGGCATAGAATCTAATAATGCAATATCAGATCATTTAGTTGATTTAAATTCAGATCTTAACTCCGATAAAAATAGCAATAAGGTATATTCCTTTCAGGTACAGGGATTACAGGGATCTTCTTTTTCTGGATTATCAGGGAAATCTAGTCCACTCGCTAACAATTCTCCTGAAATATTCCATGATCGAACCTTTATTGTCCTTAGATCTGTAGGTGAAATTTCAGGAACAAAATTAAAATTAAATGAAGATATGACTGCTGGAATAATTTTACCAATTGATTCAAGAGAACAGAAATTTTTTACTCCTGGATCAAGAGTTAAAAATAATGATGCTACTTTTATTGTACTTGGTGTGTACTCCGAAATGGATGATGCTGTAAAAATACATCCCGATCTTAAAACCTGGAATGAAATACAGGGTTCTGATTTAAAAACTCTTCGGGGATCAGGTTGGGTGTTTTATGACTGATAATCAGTCAGATAAAGACTACATTGCAGAAAATCAGTTTCTGTCAATACTTAATTCTGGGGGACATTTACCTCTGAATCGTGCTCCTGTTGCAGAATTAAAAAAGGGTGAATTCTCAAGAATCATTGGTCCATGGGCAAAATTACATTCGGCCGTACCTGTATGTGTTGAAGAAGGTTATTTATTGGTGGCAATTTCAGATAAAAACAAGACTGAAGCACTTGGAATTCTTGAGCAATGTTATAAATTACCAGTACTTCCTATTTTAACAACAGAGGATGAACTTGGGCGCTTACTTAACGCTTTTCGTTCAACATTAATGTCTGATAAAAATTATTCTCTTGAGGAGTTTGATAGAGAAGATCAGGATCAGAGTTCTGATTTATCATCACCTTTAAAAATTGATGTTACTGACGCTGAGGATGAGGATGCTCCAATTATTCGTTATGTAAATGCCTTAATATTTAGAGCAGCTAATCAACGAGCTTCAGATATTCATATTGAGCCCTTTGAAAACTCATTAAAGGTAAGATTCAGAATAGATGGAGTACTCCAGGATGTTGCTTCTGAAGACAAATATTTTCAGGCTTCTATAGCTTCACGTATCAAGGTAATGGCTAATCTTAATATTGCAGAGAAAAGACTACCACAAGATGGCCGAATAGGTTTGAAAATTGCTGGTCAGGATGTTGATATAAGAGTCTCAACTGTTCCAACCCGCTATGGAGAACGCATTGTTATGCGCCTATTGGATAAATCAAAGGGCGTTCTTGATCTTTCTCATATAGGCTTTGATCAATCCATGCTTGGTAATATACGAAAGCTTATCCATAAAAGTTATGGTATTTTTCTTGTAACTGGTCCTACTGGATCTGGTAAAACTACGACTTTATATGCATGTCTTTCGGAAATTCATTCTGTTGATAAAAACATACTTACTATCGAAGATCCTGTTGAATATGAGGTTTCAGGTGTTGGTCAAATGCAGGTTAATCCCAAGATTGATTTTACATTTGCCAGTGGACTTCGTTCTATACTAAGACAGGATCCTGATGTTATAATGGTAGGTGAAATCAGAGATCTTGAAACTGTAGAAATTGCGATACAGGCATCTTTAACTGGTCATCTTGTATTTTCAACATTGCACACTAATGATGCACCTGGAGCTATTACCCGCTTACTGGACATGGGTGTTGAACCATTTCTTATTTCATCAAGTGTTCTTGGTGTTTTGGCACAACGTCTAGTTAGAAGACTTTGCCCTGTATGTAAAATTGAAACTCGCCTTACTCTGGCTCAATTTCAGGAACTTCAACTTCCGCAGGAAAAAGCTACTTCATTTGTTGATAACGTACCAATCTTTACTCTAAAACCTGGAGGGTGTAATAATTGCCAGCATACCGGATATTCTGGAAGGACTGCAATTCATGAAATTCTTCTTGTTGATGATATAGTTCGGCCTCTGATAATGGAACGCGCAAATGCAAGTACAATCAGACAAGCAAGTATGGGAAATAGTAGTCTTAGAGCTGATGGAGCTTCCAAAATATTACAAGGACTTACATCTGTAGAAGAAGTGCTTAGGGTTACCCAGGAGGAGCAACTTCAGCAATGAGCCCGATGTATTCCTACCAGGGACTATCCCAATCTGGGAAAGAAACCAAAGGAGAAATTGATGCTGAAAACTCAAGAAGTGCACGTGACAAGCTACGAGCAAATGGAATATTTCCAAGTAAAATTGAGGAAATAAGTAAGAAGAAAAAGACTGATGATGTAAAGCTAACATTCAGAAGCGAAAAAGCTTCAACCATGCAGTTAGCAGTAATGACTCGTCAACTTGCAACTCTTCTTGGATCTGGAATGCCTTTGGTTGATTCTTTGAGAGCACTTGCAGATCAGGTTGACTCTCCATCGTTAAGACAAACAATTACCACTGTAAGAGAAAGAGTCACTGAAGGTATTTCTTTACATCTTGCCATGGAACCTTTTCCCAAAGTTTTCCCAAAAGTATATGTCAAAATGATAAAAAGTGGTGAAAGTAGTGGTACGCTTGATCTTGTTCTTGAAAGATTGTCAGAAACACTTGAGAGTCAGGCTGCACTCAACCGAAAAATAATATCAGCAATAACTTATCCTGTACTTATGATATTCCTCTGTTTTGCTGTTATAGGCTTGTTGCTGGGTTTTGTTGTTCCTCAAATTAGTAAAATTTTTGCTGACAAAGGAGATTCTTTACCTCTTGCTACCCAAATAGTCGTTGATTTAAGTAACTTTGTTCAGTCTTATTGGTGGATTGTGATTCTCTTGCTTGTTGCAATTTCTGTTCTATTCAGAAGATTTATTCAGACAAAAGATGGTCGTTATAAATTTGACAGGCTTATAATTAGATCACCATTTGTCGGACCAATTGCCCTGAAACTTGCAACTGCTCGTTTTTCTACAAATCTTGGTACTATGCTTCAAAGTGGTGTTGAATTATTAACTGCTTTAACAATTTCAAATGATATAATATCAAATTCATACCTTGAAGAAGCAATACTTAAAGCAAGAGAGGGGGTATCTGAAGGCAAATCCCTATCCCAGCTTCTTTCCCAAAGTAATAGATTCCCCAAAATGCTTATTCATTTAATGGCTGTTGGTGAACAAAGTGGTGAACTCGATAGAATGTTACTTAGGGTTGGAAAATCATTCGAACTTGAGGTTGAGTCGATTATTTCTGCACTAACATCAATTCTAGAGCCAGTTCTTATTATATTTCTGGCAGTAATTGTCGGAGGAATATTATTTGCGGTAATGAGTCCAATGCTTGAGATGTCCTCGCTTGCTCGCTAAATAGAGTTATTATAAAGTGTGCAAATTACTAGATTCTAGGTAACCTAACTAGCACTTAGACTTTAGTGCATTATAAAACAGTTATAACTCTAAGAATGATAACTTCAAGGGTGTTTATATAATTTTAGCCAAATAAATGTATCGGAGTATTTTATATAATGAAAGATCATATTAATAAAAGCAGAATTATTAAATCTGACATTCTGGGTAATCAGTCCGGGTTAACACTTGTTGAACTTTTAGTCGTTGTTGTTCTTCTTGGATTAATATTTACAGTAATTGGAAGTAGTGTTTTTAGTAAAGGTGAAGCAGCCAAAGCTGAGTTAAATCTTAGCAGAATGAACTCCCTTAAGCAGGAGATATCACGCTATCGTCTTACTTTTAATTCCTACCCAAGATCTCTCCAGGATCTTGTCAGACCAAATGCCGAAGTACAAAAATCCGGTAGACTCTTCAGTGCTATAGTAAAAGAAGATGAGCTACAAGATCTGTGGGGAAATCCATATGTTTACAGACTTGAGAATGATGGTAGAAGCTATTCTCTTACTTCATTTGGATCAGATGGTGTAACCGGTGGTGAAGGCCCTGGCCAAGATGTGACTGTAAGACCTTAAACTATTGATCTTGTTTCATTGGAGATATCTAGGTGTTTGATCAAGATAATAACTCCCATGCAACTGAATCTGGTTTTACTTTGATAGAATTGATTGCTGTAGTTGTTCTTCTTGCCATACTGTCTGCCTTTTTTGTTGGAAGGTTCACATTCTCATCTGGTTGGAGCACTGATGGGGCACTTCGAGAACTACGATCACGACTTGAATTTATCATTCAGGACTCTGTAACCAGAAATATTAATTATCAATTTGAATTTGATATAAACTCAAATAGTTATCGGTTCTGGGAGATACTTCCGCCAGATCCTTCCGTTTCCCAGGAAGTTGATACTCTGAGTGGTCTTCGAACCAGAAAAGAGAAGGAAAGAAGAAGAAACCGGTCTGATATTGAGGCAGTTTTTTCTATTGATAATGAATTAAGATTAAAAGAATTAAACAACTCAAGACCCCTTGATGAGCTTTTTTATCAAAAGATATTTAATGATCCTTATGCGCCTGGCAGACGAATTCCACCCCTTGAGTATCCAAGCCTTTTCGATATTGTAACATTACCTTCTGAAATTTCATTTGAACGTGCTACTTTTGATGAAAATGAAATCTCCCGAACAATTAACGATGGTTTAATCATAATAACCTTCAGTCCTGGAGTTCTTGATTTCAATGAACTCAAGCTATACTTTAGAACAGATAAAGGTCCAGCAAGTGTTAGTGTAATTCCATTTGATATGAGTGTTAGGGTAATGTATCTTGGAATCTGACACTATCCTTATAATTTGATTGAATTTCTTTACTAATCTGATGAATTTTGATGAGAATCTATTCAGGTAAAACATCTATATATCGAGTTCAATGTGATAACTCTGGTTTTACTCTTATTGAAATTGCTATAGCTATTGCAATTTTCGGTATTGCCTTAAGTACATTGATGGCTACGACTACCAGACTTATTGATACAAGTTACTCAGAATTACAAAGATCAAGGGCAGCAATTTTTGCTTCTTATTTATTTGAAGTTGCCTTACATAATGCCCAAAATCCCCAACAGCAAACCCAGTCTGATCCTGGTCGTGGCACCAGCCCTAATGACATTCAAATTACAAACCAATCTAGTACTCTTCGCGGAATTATTCCAGCACAATCAGGTCGATTAATTGATCGATTAAATAATTCGGGATTTTTTGAAGGTCTGGATGTAAATAGGGATTTCCCGTTTTTGAATCATGACTGGCATTTTAATCTTGTAAATGAACCACTTGATCTTCCATTATTATCTTCCCCACCTCAACATATTACGATTACTGTTTCATGGGGAAATCAAAATTCTGATTCTTACGTTTTGGAAACAATAGTTCCACCTCCAAAAAATATTCCTGGTTCTGCTGGTAGTAATTCAAATCCGCTATCTCCAGGAATCCCAAATAATCAGAACCTTTCTGAACTTTAACCTTGAATGATAAATATGGTTTATTTAGCCATTTAGAATGCAGGATGCTGTGAATTATATTTCAAAAAATTCGAATCATTTTAATCAGAGTGGATTCACACTAGCAGAACTGATGGTTGTGGTTGTTCTGTTGTCGATTCTTGGTGTCAGTATCTTACAAGTTGTCAACCAGATTCAGGCAAGTACTCAAACGGCCGAGACACTTCAGCGAGGACTTGAGCAAAGTCACCGTGCTTTTGGGATTATAAGATCAAGGCTTCGTTCCAAAGGGAACTCCCCTCTTCCACCAATGCGTGGAAATAATCAGTTTAATAATCAATCAGTCTCAGCTGGACAACCTTCATTTGGTTACAGATCCTTTATGGTACATAACATTCAAGGTTCAAACTCTTCTAATTCTATTCTCAGATTTATTACCCAGGCAAGCTCACTAGCTTCACCATCACAAAGATCATTTTATGGAGAAATTGAAGCAAGATTTTATATTGATACCAGCATTACAGATACTCCACTTGTTATGGAATTATGGGATATATTACCTGCAAGCATAGCCTCAGGTAGAAATATCCAGCAATCCTCATCGATAAGTAATGAACCTCTTAGAAGGATATTACTCTTAAGAAAAGTTGAGCACTTTGGCATTAGAAAAAGGTTAAACCAGGCATGGGATACTAATTGGGACAATCCTTATGCACCTGAGCCAAAATTAATTGAAATCACCATAGTCCATAGAGATAACCCTGGTAATTCACCTGAGGTGTTTCGTGGGGTAGTACCCCTTGGTATTACAGGTTAATCTGCAATATTTCAATGAATAGTTATTTTATCGGTTTCCGATTTTATTAAGGTATGATTTAATCTTTTACGTATCTAACCATTTTAATTAGTTAATGAAATTCTTAATTACCATCATTTCCAGGAATGAACTCCTCTGGGGGGGATTTGAAATTGCAAACGAACTCCCATCTGTTCAAGATATTTTAAGTTTTTCAGAAGATTCTCTTGTCAGATCAAGATTTATCAAACTAATTGAATTTGGCATCATCCCAAGATCTGAAGTCTTGTCCCCTGTGATTTCCTCAAATAGTGACTCTGATGGCACAGATCATGAACTGAATAATAACGATTCAATTAATGATTCTGATAATAATATTTTAAATAGAGGTCCATCTTATGAATATGATACTGGGTTTGGAATAGTTAAGAGTGATCTACTATACTCTCTTGAGCTTGATCTCCCCTTCTCAGATATTAAAAAAGCAGAAAAGATTCTACCACTGCAAATTCTGGATCAGTTACCATTTGATTTACCAGATGTACATTCTTTAATTTTTCTTCCAGATAATAATAATAATAATAGCTTAACCGATAGTTTACATAGATATTTCTATCATTCAATTGCTACTTATGATCTTGAAAAAATAATAGAAGAAACCGGTAATGCCGGTCTTAAAGTTGTAAGTTTAATACCGCTATCATTTACTTCTTCTGCTCTGCTAAAACGTTTTGCAAGGTATCATTCTGAAATTGGACATGCCGGATCCGGAGAAGAATGCTGTATTACCCTTTTTGATTTGACTGAGGAGCATACTCATCTGTTAGCTGCTACCGGGAATATTTCAACTGATTCATTTATCATGTCACATGCTAAAGAAATCATATTGGGCCCAAAACCTGCAGTGAATTTTCATATTGAATTATGGAACAATCAACTCGAAGCTCAGCTGTCACTTCTGATTAATAAGAATGATAGAGAAAAAAATCTAGATACTAGAAGCTTCAATGATAATACTAACTCTTTTTCCAAATTTATTTATATCCACTGCAACTCCTTAAACATTATTAATAGTTCAAAAGCTAATACATCTAATGATTCTACCATTAAAGATTTTTCTGAACTTCTATTTCACCATGATAATATTGAGAAAACTATGAGTGCCCTGAACTCGAAAACAATTTTAGCAGATCAATTCTTTGATTTTGAAATCGAAGATTATATTAATGCATCACTAACATCACGACTTAACCTACTTCTTTCCACCGCTTTCTGTCTTTCGTTTGATTTTGATAATTCTATAATTCAAACTCCAAAATTAGACAGAATGTTATCTAAGAATATTTTCCCTAATCTCAGACATGGAAAATTTCGCTATAGGGCTTCTCTTGCTGAAATAAAATCAAGCCTTTTTAATGAAATTGTACCATTCTCATTACTTTCATTTTTTGCATTATTGAGTTTTATTTTTGCCATCATGATACCATTTAAAGATCGCTCTTTGGCCCTTGAAAAAATTGAAACTGTAGCTAAAGATGTCCTACCCAACAGATTTATCCCAAAGGGTCAAGAATTATCCGCTATAGAATCACGTATTATTGAACTTGAAGGTCAGCTTGGTGATTTAGGAAGTTTACAATCCCTGTCTCCATCTGAATGGTTAGCACGCTTGTCTGTTGTGATTACAAGAGATATTGATCTTGAACTTGAATCCATATCTATAACTACCGCTGGTCTTACTTTCAGGGCAATAGTGCCTGACTATCCGACATCAGGTCGCATCTCCACTCTTTTGAACAAGATGAAAGATTCCGAACCAGGAAGATTTTGTGATATTCAATTAAAAACCGAAGATGTCGCAATTGGTACCACAAAAAAATCTATTCTTGTTGAGATTAAACTATGTACATGAGACTCAAGTGATGACCAAGTTGTCTTATCTAATTATACTCCGAAGCTGGTACTTTAAGCTTTCCCTTAGAGAAAGGCGCTTGATTCTTGGCCTTACAGTATGTTTTTTTATTGTCTTTATATGGCTTTTATTAGACTGGTTTATAACTACACGTTCCAATCTTTATCAATCTGTTACCAAATCAAAGATAACACTTTCTGATACTTTAATTTTAGCTGATAGACTGAGGGGCCTGGAAGATCGCCTGACCGAACTAACTACATTATACCTTAACAGTACGCTATCTTACGAAGAAGTTACTTCAGCACTCGATAAAATTATTAAAGAGAAAGTTGGTACAGCAACTTATTCATTAACCAGAAGCTCTAATGATCTTTCAGGAGAAGAAAATTTTCTAGGTGATTCTTTTAAATTGGAAAAATTTACTGTAAAAATAGCTGAGATCAGTCTTGAAAAGGCAACATCATTAATTGTAGGCCTTGAGAATGGCCCTCCTAAAATGTTTATCCAAAGAGCCGATTTGACAAAATCAAGAAGTGGAGAGTCCTTGTCTCTAACCCTTGAGCTTGCCAGCATAGAAGAAATAAAAAATTAAATTATTTTCTCTCCAATGAAGAGATTTTTAACACTCTTGACAGCTACACCACATAGAAAATATCTGCTCGTATTTGTTTTTCTGTACTTGCTATATCAATCGCCCGTTTTGCTTTCAAATGCACTAAAACCTGTAGTTGTTTCTGCTATTATTTCATCAGCAAAAACCGCTAACATAGAACTTCGTATTACAGATTCCGAACTTAAACTTCCAAGAAGTTTATACTTATCCAACGTTAATGCACGAAATAATACCTCTTCAATTCCAACTATTACTATTGATAGTATTAACATTCGTATAAATTCATTTTATCCAATACTGACAAGAGTTGAAGCCAAATTTTTATCAGGGATAATTATTTGTGATATTTCTCCATTAAATTTATCCCTGACAAGTATTTCACTGGACAAACCAATAATTACCAATTGTAACTTTAATGGGATATCACTAGGCTCATTTGCCCCCCTTTTTGCTCTCGGAATTTCCGGATTTATCGATGGAGATATATCCTCAAGTACTTCAATTAATCAGCCAATACTAAATACACTCAGATTCAATATAGGTATTAGTAATGGATATTTCGATGGTATTCAAAAAGGTATTTTTGATACAAAGCAATATGCAATTTCAAGTTTAATTAAAATACCTCCGGTAAATGATGTTCAGTTACAACTTAAAGGAGTCTATGAGAAAGATAATATAAATCTTGAAAGCGGAAATCTTTTATCCAGCATGGGATCTTTTATGGATATTCAAGGGCTAATCCCTACTGGATCATTTGATCCAGTAAACTCTGAAAACCTGACTAATAGTATAATTTTAAAATTAAATGGAATGTTGACCCTTAATTCCACTGGGGTCAAGTATATAGCTCCATGGCTTTCACTTAATTTCCCAAATAAGGAAATTAATGAAGAACCTATTCAACTTCAGATCCTTAAAATGCCTGGTCGTGATTTAGAACTTTCAGAAAGGTGAAATTTATAATGCCCAAGGGTCGATAAACTTTTAAAGGATAAATTACCCCGCAAAATTTACCGACACCAAAGGCATTAGTAGCTCGTTAACTAACGGTAGGAACCTCTTCCACCACCACCGCTACCTCCTCGGCCACCACCGTACCCACCTCCGCCATGACCCCTTCCACCACCTTGTCCAGGAGCTCTTTCTTCTCTAGGGCGAGCTTCATTAACTCTGATTGGTCTTCCATTCATATCAGAATTATCAAGCGCTTCAATTGCTTTTTGTGCTTCCTCATTGGACGCCATTTCAACGAATCCAAATCCTTTTGAACGACCACTGTGCTGGTCTTGCACTACACGTGCTGCAGTAACTTGACCATATTGTCCAAAAAGTGAGCTAAGCTCTTCATCAGTTGCGGTAAAGGGAAGGTTCCCTACATATATATTCACGTTCATCTCTCCTAACAGGTTTCATTACTGGCATATAAGAGATAAGAAAGTAAAGAAGGGAACTTATTCTTCATGAAACAACCCAAATAAAAACTACCTTACTTGATGTAAAGTAAATTTTACCGAAGGAAATTCCTCTCAGGATAGTGTAAACTTAAATACTTGTACTCTATGTCTCTCTCAACGCCGTCTAATTATCTCATTCATACACGGTCGAGCGCGTCAGACATCTTCCAGCAGAGTACAAACTCCAGCAGTACAAAAATTCCCAAGCATTAAACTTAAGTCTAATGAACTGCAGACCTTGAAGGTCAAGAATAGTCAATCAATCAACCACTTTTGATAATACACACTTTATTAGTGCTTGTAAAGCAAATTTTTCAGATAGATTAGTAATTGTAAAAATGAAACTGTTATAAATACAAATACTTAGCTTATATATATAACTAGATGCTATTTATTATTCATTTCATAGCTTCTATTAGCAACTTAGGGTTAAATGGTTTTTCTATAAATTTATCAATCCCATCTATACGACCCCCCTCATCCCGGTTAATTTTATCCTGAGAATAACCACTGGATAAAATTATTTTTGCACCAGGGTATGATAATTTTACCTTTTCTACATACTTTCTGGCATCAAGCCCTTCAATAGCATAATCAATCAAAACCCATGATGGACTCTTTGCATTAGTCAGGCAATCAAGAGCTTGAATAGCATTACATGCACAATGGACTTCATACCCAGCTGTTACCAATATATCTCTCAGGCTTTCCAATACAGTCTGATCATCTTCGACGATAAGAATACTGTCGCGACTCATCTTGGTATGCTCCTAGAAATTTTTTATGGATTTATAGATTCTATATGACTGCAATATGCTATTCATTAATTTTCTTTCAATAGTCTGAAATTAAGGTTCGATACTGGACATTTTATACTTGTTATATATTATTTTTTGAAAAGTTTTTAATTTGAATGGAGAGTACTCTGTTATCAGTAGATACTCCTTTTAAGAGTGGTGATATTGCGTTTTTGCTCGATAAAATAAGACTAAAACATAAATCAGTTATTGGAATTTCTATCCAATCACCAAAATCAGAAAAATTTATTGTATCATAATAGAAATAATCACCTGCATCAGAAATGCATTTTAAAACAACCTGTTGTGAGATTGAATCAGAAGATAAATAAAATTTAGGGGAACGAATATATATATTACCATTATGATAATAAGAACTTTTCTTGACAAGAGGAATAGAAATAGACTTTGTTCCCCACTGAAAAAATTCTCCATGCTCATTTATCTCAATACCGTATAATCCCCTCAACCGTGTTACATCACTTAAACTTCTATTTATTATAAAAGGGCTTGATAAGATTGAAATACAAAGAGAAGATAATACAATTATTTTTCTATAATTACGAAACAGTATGCTATCCTTTCTTTTATGATATGGAGCAAACAGGAAAAGATGTGAAAGTAGAATTGATAGTAAAATTCTTAGCTCAAGAAAATTAATATGAGGTCCAGTAAGTAGAGAAAACAGAAAACAATATAGAATTAATCTTATAGAATTATATTCAGAAGATTCGAAATATGATAAATTTCTTCCGGTTCTTACCAGGAATATAATCGCAGAAAAAACAAGTAAAAATCCTGATATCCCTGATTCTACTGCAACTTGTAAATAAAAATTATTAGCATTATCTCGCCAGTTATCAAGTTTAATATTTAATTTTTCAGCTATTTCATTTTGCCTGACTATAAACTGATCAAGACCATACCCATACAAGGGCTTTTCGTATATTCCCCTTAACGCTATTCTGGAATAAAGTATCCTGCTATCCATCATATTGATAGTATTTTCAGGATCAATTGTGGCAAAAACTCTCCTTAGAGATGGTGGTATATTTTCAATATCACTGAGAATCTTGCTTTTGGCCCCCCAAATTATTACTGAAGAAATAACAAATAATAATCCAAATATAAGAATACAAGATGATCTACTATTAAATCTGTTTTTTAAATATCCTGAGAAAGAAAATAGAATGAATAATGACAGTAAAATAAATTGTGTTCTTGAACCTGACCAGAGTGATAGTAGGAATAGCAGAGTAATGAAACAAATTTTGAAAATTGTTTTCATTTTAATCTGATATAAAAGAAGAATTAAAATTCCAGACATTACACCAAATGAATTAGGGTCAGAAAAGGTACCAGAATATCTTTTTGTTAATTCCCAAAATGCATTTTGATTGAGTGAAAGAAAAGGAAGTCTGAAAAGAATCTGACTTGAGACAAAGATTGTTAAAATAAATATAAATACAGGTAAAACTATCCCTAAAACCTTATTAAGATCTTCTGGTACAATTCGATTTGAGAAGTAAATTGTAAGATACCATGTTTGTAATATCTCTATGATAAATATTGAGGAGCGAAAAATTTCAGGATTATTCTTTAGATAAATGTAAAATCCCTTAACACCATAAACAGAAATATTTGCTCTTAAAATTTCGTAATCAAGTGTATACCAAAGTGATGTTAGAAATGAGAAAAAATATGATATAAATACCAGAATGAAAAATATTGAAATTATATTCGATCGAACAGATTCTGATTTATTAAAATTGCCATTAAATTCTTCATTCTGACTAAGTTCTTGATTTGTCTTCAGTGCAAATATCAATACAGAAAAGTTGAAGAGAATTCTGAATATTGATTCACCGAAACACGGACCTACAAGAGATAAAAATAAAGCGTAACAAAGCATGTTTTTGTTACTGCGAAATATAATCAGAGAAGTTAAGGGAATAATTACAAAAAGACAAATAATGATTCCTACCCATGGGTAAACGCTTACTAATGCGGCAAGATGTGATCCCTCATATAAACTATAACCAAAAAACGCACCAATAAAACTGCCAATTGCAGCAAGAAGTCGCATAAAGTTGATACGATGCTTAATCACTAGTCGATACTTTATCTAGTCCTTCCTGAGCTTGAATTTCGCAATTTTTGCTATATGGACTCAGACTAATAACACAAGAATCAGGATACGAAATTAAGAGAGACTTTGGACCCTCCCTAGCTGATTTCATAAACTCGTTGGCACTTCCTAGTTGTGGAACTCTAAGAATTGTAAACTCTTCTACTCGTCCCTTGAAGGGGCCAATCCTGGGAGATCCTGATGTAATTTGCAAGGTAGCCTTTATTGTATCAATACTCAAACCCTCTAGTGGAAAGCCACCCAGAGGAGTAAACTGACCGGCAAATCGCTTTTTACTATCTCTCTGTAACTCTCCTGATGCAACTAAGGAATTATTTAACTTATTGTTATTTGCTGGGAATCTTGAAAAATCTGTATCAATTAAATTTTCATCTGGGAGAGTAGATATATATGCACTAATAAACGTAGAAGGTTCAAGAACAACTGTAAATGCATACCATTGTCCAATTTCAAGAGATACTGCATCAAAACTGAACCATCCTCCCTTTCCAAAGTTATCTTGTAAATAAAATTCAAAACGATTTGAAGAAGGAAGTCTACGAAGTGCTATTGCCCACCCCGCATAAGGTGCCCTTCCAGATTCATAGTGCATTATCAAACGTTGTCTTCGGTCAAACTGTGGAGGAGTGTTCAACTGAAATAAAAATGATGTTATGAATCCTTCACCTGGTTTTGGAGTAAATGAAGGATGTGAATGAAAACTAAGATTTGTTCGCTCTTCCTCTTCAAATACACCTGAAGAACCTGTAGTCGATGAAGAGTCATTTAGTAAGGATGATGCACGAAGAATTACATCCTTTCTGGTTTTATCCTTGAAGGGTTGTATAAAATCGATTGTCAGAGTTAATGATAAAATGAAAAATAAAAATATAAAAAATAATAGTAATCCAACAGACGACCTAAACAATAGGAACCGTCGCATATTTTCTTACCTTTGAACGTGCATAAAAGATTTCCAGATCAGGTAAAAGTCAAAATATAAAAAGAACCACTACTTAGTGCTGATCAGATAAAAGCAAAACTATAAAAATAAAAAAACTTGGAATATATAAATCACTTATTTGGAGAAGTTAATTTTACGCATCCTAGTTCTCACTTTCAAAGGAATCATCTTTTTCAGTTTTTCTTGCAAGCTTCTTTCTTGATGCGCTTTCAAGCTGACTTCTTGTTTCCTCAGCTGCTTTCTTGACTTCTTCCTCAGTTGCTTCAATTGCGCGAACTTCCACTTTAAACTCAGCAACGACTTCAGGATGAAGCCTAACCTTAACAGGGAAAGTACCAAGCTTTCTTAACGGTTCGGGAAGAAGAATCCTTCTTCTATCAATATCTATACCAGCTTCATTTAATGATTGCGCAATATCCTTTGCATTAACAGAACCGAAAACACGACCACCACTTCCAACCCTTAATGATACAACTGCCAGAGTGTTAGCCCACGATCCCGCGTTTTTCTCAGCTTCAGTCTTGAGCTTTCGCTTTTTAGCTGAAACTTGCTTCATTCTATGCTTAATAGCCTTGGTAGACCCAGTGTTTGCTTCTACAGCTGATCCTTTAGGAATTAAATAATTTCTTGCAAAACCGGGTTTGACCGATACAATTTGTCCAATATCACCAAGACCCAGCACATCTTCTATTAAAAGAATTTCCATTTTCTATCTCTCTTTAATCGCAAACCCCGTATAAGACACAACTAAAATTATACCAATCCCAACTCTACATCATCTTCATCAAAAGCAATACCAGAATCTGACCCGACACCGGCACCAACACCAAACTGGGCATGCGGAGGACGATATCCATAGGTGAAGTCCCCTTTTAAACGACCCTCAAGATCAGGAGCAAATTCATCTTTTGTAATCATACTTGTTCTAAGAACTTCATCTGCCAACTTCAAATTTCTCTGCATCTCAGACACAATAGCTCCAAGACCCTTAACAGTTAAAACAACAAAAAGACCATATTTGAAATTCTGTACAGGATAAGCAAGGGAACGTTTGCCCCATACTTCTCTTTTTTCAACAACACCAGAATGGTTTCTTGCAATTTCTTCTAGCTTGGAAATACGCTCATCCACAACCTGATCCTGAGTGTTGGGATTGAAAACGATTATTAATTCGTATTTTCTTTGTTTTGGACGTACCATAGAGTTCTCACAATAAATATAAATAAATAAAAAATTTTAACTCGTTTATTAATATCACAAACTAAACTTTAGTTGCAGATTCAAGCCCCTCAGTTAAAAGAGTCCTGCAAATTTTTTCAGCCTTGCTAATTCCATCAAGAAAGAGTTTCCTTTCTTCTCCTTCTGGTTTTCCTAATACCCAGTTTGAGACATCAATCTTTCCTGCCACCTCATCTGCACTCCCCGTTGCTCTTCGAGGATGACCTATACCAACCCGAATTCTAAAGAAATTATCATTTCCAAGTAATCTGATGATATCTGCAACTCCTTTATGACCACCAGAAGATCCACTTAACTTCAAGCGTACAACCCCGGGATCGAAATCAAGCTCATCATAAATAACCACTAATGGTAACATATCATAAGCCGATTCACTTTCCCTGCATCGCTGACTCTCTGATCTTTTGATCGATGAGAGAAATGGTGGAAAATTTTTTTTAAAAAAATCTTTATAATAATCAAAAACCTTTCTGGTCGGTCCACCACTCTTGTTCATGAAAAGTAATGGTTGAATAACTTTTGCTTCAAATATCCTGCTCTGCAAATCAGATCTATCACATAAACCAAATCCGATTGAAGCTAATCGGCAACCAAACTTCTTTTCAATCAACCAGTCAGAGCTATACTTGTTTGATGTGCTGGAAACAAATTTTTCAACAACCTTAAAACCAGCATTATGTCTGGTGTCCTCATATTCTCTTCCCGGATTTCCTAAGCCAACAATTAACACAATTTCATAGCTCTTAATGTACTAAACATGTTGCACAGAAAGATCGGATTAAAAAAACTCAGAAATCATTTAAAAATAAAACAGCATATAACAAGACAAGAATTAATAATGTTTAACTATTTTTTCTTTTCTACTACCGCATCGGCTGAAGCATTAGCTGCCCTCTTGTCAACCAAAGCAGAAACAATAGTAAGCCCTTTCCTGCTCTTAAGAATTGCACCCTCTGGTAGCGGAAGGTCTCCAGCGGTTATGGATTCTCCAGCTTCCATACCAGAAATATCCACAACAATCTGAGGAGGTATGTTTGCAGCATTTACCTCCATTTCTATCTCGTAAGCAGTTTGATTCACACTTGCAGTATTTAAACGTACACATTCAGGTGTTCCAGTAAGCTTGACAGCAACCTTTAAACGAACACGTTGTGATTCATCAACACTAAGAAATTCAACATGAAGAACACGTCCCTTAAGTGGTTCTGTTTGAACGTTCTTGATCAAGCTTAATTTGCCATCAAGATCTTCACCACCCTTAAACCTGAAAAGCTGGGTAGGTGCCTTGCCTCTAGCGGCCAAGGTGAACAAATGAGTGTTCAATAAAACATCTATTGAATCCTGACCAGGCTTATAGACAACACCAGGCAATAAACCATCACGACGAACTCTTCTACTAGTTGCTGAGCCTGTCTGGTCTCTTAAAGAAATTTCTAAATCTACAGTTTCCATTTGGATAATATTCCAATTAAGTAACTAAAAAAACAGGAAGTATTAAACTACCCCCTGATGATATTTGTAATCTAATCAATTTAAGTGCCGGTCAATACCAGAATAGAGCATTTATCTCAAGCGGGATTGGAAAAATCCAGGAAAAGAAATTAATGACAAATATGGTCAATTATATTGCTTCATCGGATGAAAATAAAACGCTTACGGACTCATCACCATTTATACGTCTTATTGCCTCTCCAATCAAAGGTGCAACAGAAATTCTGGTTAGCCAAGTATGTTCTTCAATATTGATCAAGTCATTATGAAAAATCGAGTCGCTGATAATAAGTTTCTTGATATTACTATCTGGAATAATCTCTTTAGCATTACCAGATAATACTGCATGACTTGCTAATGCGAATACTTCCACAGCACCATGTTCTAAAAGGGCATCAGCAGCTCTAACCATAGTACCCCCGGTGTCAATTATATCATCAACAATGACACATGTAGTACCTGATACGTCACCTACTACATTCATTTCTGCTATCTCATTTGGAGCACTACGTCGTTTGTCTATAATTGCCAAGCCTGCATCAAGGCGCTTTGCATAGGCCCTTGCCCTTGCAACACCACCAGCGTCTGGAGAAATTATTGTTATTTTTCGATCACTTAAGTGCTCTTTTAAATAATTCAGTAGAACTGGTCTTGCATAAAGATTATCAACAGGAACATTAAAAAACCCCATCACCTGACCAGCATGGAGATCCATTGTCAAAACCCTATCTGCACCAGCATTAACAATCAAATCAGAAACAAGTTTGGCTGTTATTGCAACTCTCGGCTTGGTCTTTCTGTCCTGTCTTGCATAACCAAAATACGGAAGCACGGCAGTGACTCGACCAGCGCTTGATCTCCTTAACGCATCCATAAGAATCAGTAATTCCATCAGATGGTCATTTGCGGGCGTACTTGTACTTTGAATTACAAAAACATCATGCCCCCTGACATTATCACGAATTTCAACGCCAAGCTCACCGTCACTAAAACGCTTTAAATCACAGGCAGTTAATTCAACACCTGCTGCCTTAGCAATTGAGGCTGCAAGTATTGGATTTGAGCGTCCAGCAATTATAGAGAGATCTCCTCTCATGTGCACATATTCCCATATGAAAATTAGCAAAAACCAAAATTAGCCATAAACATCTGAAATATCCAGATAGTCTCGACATTCCTAATGTAATTATAAAGATTTTTATTTAAAAAGATACCTGATGAAGATTAACAGAACTTCTAAAAATCAAGTTAAATCAATCGATAATTAAACAAGCAATAATCTGAGACGGATAAGTAATTGAAATAACCTAAAATATTTCAGTATAGCAATTTAAAAAAATTTTACCCCTAACTAAGGGGCCTATTTAAAAAATGCTGGGCGGGGAGGGATCGAACCTCCGAATGGCGGGACCAAAACCCGCTGCCTTACCGCTTGGCGACCGCCCAATAATAAAAAAATTATAAACAAAGATCTGACAAAGAATCCTTATCTGTAAAAAAACCTGAAACTAAAATTGTCATATAAAATAATATTGTGAAACCAACAGACCCTGCTAATTTAAAGAAAAGCCTAATCATAGTTTGATTAATGACCAAGATTATAGCAAACAGGATGATAACACCGCAAGGTTATAATAATATCACTTTTTAGAGATTTGGAAAAGCATTCTTCCTATAACGTTTTATCCATGTGGAGATATACCCCTCGTGATTTTATTTTCCGTATGGAAAATAAAATTGGGGTATGTGAGCCGTTAGGCGATCCAGCCTGCGACGAGCTCAGGCCGAGTGGATAATCATATACTGAACGCCCAGAAAGTCAGTCAACCGAAGGGTGTCAAGAAAAGCTCTAAAACCATTATATTTCCTTTCTTGCAGGGCCTGACGGCCCTCAGTCTATCTCAACGAGGGGTATACTTGTATCCACTCGGCCTGAGCTCGTCGCAGGCTGGTTCGCCTCCGGCTCACAATATACTGAACACCTATGTCGGTCTATACAAATATGAAAAACCTTACTGCGTTCAGTATATAAGTTTTTCACAACTTATAAAGCAAGACTCTTCGAATTTACTTCTTAGCGTGTTTGCAGCTTTTCTACACAGACTCTCATCTATGAAATAACCAATAAGAGCACTACCACTTCCAGTAAGTAATGAAAACAGGTTTCCTTCCTGATCAGCTAAAACTTCCCTAGCCTCTCTTATAACAGGGAGCTGAGCTTCCACAACAGCTTGAAAATCATTTACAAGTCCATCAAATAAAATTTTATTAAATTGCAAAATTTTATAATTCTCAGAATATAACTGCCTGACTAAACTTAAGGCTTTATTCCCACGATTATTAAGTTCATCCGGAAACTCATTATGTTCTTTATCTTCACGAGCCAATAATCTAAAAGCATCTCCGGTATTAACCCCATTAGGAGGTTTAAACACAATCACAGGCATACCATTAAGGGAGAAATCTGAACCAATGATCGAAGAAAGCTTGACTATTTGACCTCCATAATACCTAACAGGAGTGTTAAAATAACAAGGAAAGACATCATCTCCAAGTACTCTCGCAATATTTGGTATGAATGTAGTTGGCAGACTTTTTTCTGGATATTCGTTTAAAAGTATTCGAAGTACAGTAGAGGCATTAGAGCTGCCGCCACCTAGACCAGCCTGAACAGGTATTCTTTTTAATATAGTAATCTTTACAGAATGAGGAATTTTAGATGCAGAATCTAACTCCAAAAGAGAATCAAAAAACAAACGAAGTGATCTTATAGCAAGGTTATTTTCTGTTAGAAGCTCTTTAGTTTTATTTTCAATTTCACCTGTAAATTCTAAAACCCTTTTAAGCTCAGAATCAAAGTAAATTTCCAAAACCAAATGAAGTGATTGATTATTTATTTTGATCTCAAAAGTATTGCAGTTGTTTTCTCTCTCAAATGAATTATTCTTCTTAAAGTAACTCTTTGCTTCATCACTTTCCCAGAATAATTGAATATCAATTTCATCGGCAAGGCTTACAGGGTGAAATACAGAGTCTAACTCATGCAGACAAGTCCGTCTGTTTCTATTACCAACAAACAAAAAGAGATTAACCTTGGCCGAACTCAAATCCCTGCTCATAATAAATTAACTTACCTCACATTAACAATACTAAACTTGTCATAATTATTTATTTTATATTTAAAGGGGCACATTTATATCATTGATCATTTACTGGAATTTCTGGTATGTATAATGAAATTTGCGGAATAATGAGACCATCTTTAATTACTATAGAAGAATGGAATAATGTTATTTCTCATGATCTGTAAATTTTGTAGGAAATTTATCTTCTGTAGTTATAATTTCCACAAGATGGTAATTATTATTTTGTAACTATTTTGTCTTGTTAAACATCTTAGATTCATAATTAAATTGATAATAGTTATTATCTAAATCGTTTAGTATTGTAATTGTTCCATTTGTTAGTAGTTATTTTGATTAACTGTAAAATAATTTAGAGCGGGTGTTGTATGGAGGGGTCAAACGTCACTTTTCCTAAGTGCATGAAATGCAATCAAGGTGTTTTAATTCCTTTATCTGACTATGGACAAGAGGGCTCCGCTGTAACATATAAGGCATGGGCATGCACTAATCCTGATTGTGGATTTTCTCTGAGAATTGACAAGGGAGAAGTATCATACGGCAAAAAGATTCAGCAGAAAGGTTAATGCATCTAAAGGTATTATTTTAAAAATTTTTCTTAAGCTTTTTTGATCATAAATATCTGAATCTATCTTCAACCAACCTGAATTTTTATAATCTTTCGAAAATCTTTCTAGATTTTTGCTTTCATTGATAATCATAATTAATTTTAGCTGGCATCCAAATAACCTACTTTTGCGACCTAGTTGCAGTAACTAAAATAAATTAATTTTCACTATTATTTTAGTTAAACAAAAACCGCTATTGCAAATTATTCGCAATTATCTTAATTTATACCTTGCTCATCCAGTTTCATTAAATACACTAATTAAACCAACAATATCTATTTATGTATAAATTAGAAATTTTTAAATTTAATTTCTCAGTGGCTCTGATCTTATCAACTTTCTATCCAATATACTCAATCTCGGAGGAACTTAATGAGATTGATTCTGGGGTATCACCCGGGATTGAATCTGGTTCGGATAGCAAACCAAAAAATGTTACAAAAAGTAAATCAGCAAGCAACAAAGAATCAATAAGTCAAAAGATAAATAATACTAAAATAGCAGATTCTAGAAGTGAACAGGAATTAAAAAACCTGACCACTATAACAATAACAGCCGACCCAAGAAACCCCTCTTTACTAGAGCATAGTCAGCCAGTATCTGTTCTTACTGGTGATGATCTCAACAGAAAAACACAAACATCACTTGGTGAAACATTAAGCCTGGAACCAGGCTTAAGATCTAACTACTTTGGACCTGCTGCAAGTCGTCCAGTAATTCGAGGAAATGCCGGAGATAGAATAAGAGTACTTAGAAATGGAACCGGTTCTCTTGACGTTTCTGCAAGTGGAGAAGATCATCAGGTAACACTAAATCCCCTCCTTTCTGACTCAATTGAAATTCTTCGAGGACCTGAAACACTTCTATACGGAAGCTCAGCTATTGGTGGAGTTATCAATGTTGTAGACAGCAGTATACTATCAAAAAATACAGGTTCTGATTTATCCGGTGAATTTAATCTTCGAACAGAAACAGTAGATGATGAGCTAAGTGGTGCTCTGAAACTTGAAGGTGATATCGGAAAGTTTAGCTGGCATCTTTCAGGTCTAAGCCAGGATACTAATAATATAAACATTCCAGGATATGCTGAAAGCAGAGCTCTAAGAGAATCTGAAGAAGAACACGATGAAGAACATGAACAGATAAGAGGCACACTACTTAACAGTGCTTCTCGAACCCTTACTGGAACTATTGGGACTTCATACATATGGGAAAAGGGCTTTTTTGGAGCTGCTTTAACTTCTTATTCTTCACGTTACGGCGTGCCTGGACATTTGCACAGCCATGGAGCACATGAACACCATGATGAATTTGACCACAATCATAATCACAGCCATGAATCTGAAAGAGATAACCACTCACCTGATCTTAATGGTCCCATAATTGTACTTGATCAAATCAGACTTGATACACGTGCTGAGGTACTTGATGTCTCAAAAAATATTGAAAAGATCAAGTTAGCTGGTACTATCTCAGAATATGAGCATAAGGAATTCGAGGAAGAAGAAATCGCTAATAAATTTCTTAACCGTGCTCTTGAGACTCGTGCTGAGCTTATGCACGCTCCAATAATGGGCTTTAGTGGAACATTAGGATCCCAAATTGAGTACAGTGACCTTGAGGCATCAGGAAGTGAAGCATTCCTTCCTTCATCCAAACGCCTTTCCCCAGGGTGGTTCCTGTTTGAAGAAACTCCCCTGGACGAACAAGAAAGAATTAGCTTTCAATTTGGTGGAAGACTTGAAACCGTACATATTTCTACAGAAGAAAATTACAGAGACAGGAATTTCACTCCCCTTTCAGCATCAACCGGGTTTTCCTGGGATATTCTTGGAAATAATAAATACATGAGTGGAATATCTGTAGCTTATACTGAAAGAGCGCCAAGTAGTACTGAGCTTTATGCAGATGGTATTCACTTTGCACGTGGGATAGCTGAAACAGGAAATGATAATCTTTCAAATGAAAATTCTATTGGTCTCGATATTAACTTTAAAAAAAATCGTGGACTCCTGACTGGAGGATTGTCACTTTTCGGACAGGAGTATGGTAATTTTATTGCCCTGAACTCCTCGGGAGAACTTAACGATGATTATAATATCTTCAGATATGAAGAAACCAGAGCTCGATTTATGGGAGCTGAGCTAATATCTACCCTTCACTTTCACGAATTGTTTCCATTAGCTAATCACCACCTGGATCTTTCTTTTCAGATGGATTATGTCCGGGCTAGGGACAGAAAAGAAAATAGGGATCTACCCAGAATTCCACCACTAAGAACTATTGTTAAATTATCATATGGCTGGAAGGAAACATTACACAGTCATATTGAGGGTGTCATGGTTGCTGCTCAGACCAGAACAGCAACTGATGAACTTCCAACTGATGCTTATCAAATGCTTAATGTCGGAATGGATCTGGTAATTCCATATCTGAATAACAAAAATTTTACGCTATATTTAAAAGGTAACAATCTTACAAATGAAGAAGCAAGAGTGCATAGTTCATTTATTAAGGATCTTGCCCCACTCCCTGGACGCTCTCTTATTACAGGCCTTAAAGGTATATTTTAGTTAATAAAATAAGTATAAATATTATGAAGGAAAATTTAATTTCCAATTTCAACAAGCATACCCCGGTCAAGCCTTAAGACAGGAAGATCACGAAACATTTCACCACTACTTAAAACCCTGATTACACCTGTAACTCCATCATAAGGCTGACTATTAATAAGATAATTAATATCATAACCCTTTCTTTCATCAGCATTATCAACTACACTCTTAATTAAAAGCGTAGCAGCATCGAAGCTTTGTGCAGCAAGAAGATCTGGCATCCTTCCCGAAAAACGCATCTGATACTCATTAATAAAATTACGGACAGCTGGTCTGCTAGACTCAGGATTAAAAAGACTAACCATATACATACCATCAAGCAAATCAAGATATCTTTTTATCTCCTGCTGATCAGAGAACAGGGATGTGCCAAGTATAACCCTTGAACCAAGCTCTTCTGATGTCTTTATTGCTCGAATAAGGTTTTCAGAAGAATTAAGTGTATCTGCGATTAATAATGCATCTGGTTGAAATGCAATGGCTCCTCGAACAGCTTCAGATATTGTCTCGGGACTTCCAGGATTATAAGCTGTCAGATTAAGAAAATATCTTCCACCACGGATTTGGACTTTTTCTGCAGCCTCGGAAAATTCATGACCTGTTTGATTATTGGGATAAAACAGAATTATTCTCCTTGCGCCAAGCTTTTGGTCAGCAAAATTCAAAAGAACCTCAAGTTGATTATCAGAGCTTGCTCCCAATCGGAAAATTGCAGGACCTAGCTCTGGTATACCAGCTTTTTTTGCAAAGGATATGCAGGGAATATGATATGAATTACATAGTGGTGCTACTTGTTCTGTATCCTGAACAAGTAAAGGACCAAATATTCCACGAACAGAATTAGTATCATGAAGTTCCCTAATAATTTCCTGAACTGGTGATAGGGAAGAATCTTTTGGAAATAGATTCCCAGAAGGTAAGTTTAGCTGAAAAGCAAGTTCAAGTCCCTCAAGAACCTTTCTTGCATGCGACTGATAGACTCCACTTAGTGGAAGTATAACACCATAATTATAAGCAGGATATAGTTGATCTGAATCAGATACATTTGGCAATTCATTAGTATTAGCAGTATCGTTCGTTAAAGTATTTGAAATGGCAAAAACGGAATAAGTTTCAGGGATAAACCATTTTGAATAATCTATATATATTTGCTTCTCCCCACTAACACGTCTAAGCTCTTCTGATTTTACAAGAGATGATACAAATGCATCAGTTTTCCAACGGCCAGAGATTAATCTTAAATCTTCATCAGATAAGGAGCGAATAAGGTTCGTTCCTGTTAAGCGTGCCTGCCTTGATGACGGGCTTGTTCCCCTTCCTGATCTATAAGTCTGACTTAACCATGCAAATGACTGATTCGTATCACCAGAACGAATATAGGCAAATGCACTTATAAGTGAAAACCTATCATCTAGCTGTTCTGGAGTTTTTCCATTAAGACTGGCATATCTTGATATTCTGCTAAGAGCATCCGATGTTTTACCCTGCTTAAGTTGCATGCTAAGTACACCAAGTAATGCAATTTCTGCCTCTTCGGGGTTTCTTGCGGACTTTAAAGCGTTTAAATATTCTTCCTCGGCTCTTTTTAAATTTCCCTCTTCAGAGTATCGATAAGCAGACTTAAGATTTAAATTTGAATAATCAGGTCGATTCCAGACTTCCCAGGGTGCTAAAGGTGCCTTGGGAGCCCTGGAGTATGAATTATCTATACGAGAGCCTGCACGGGCAGATCCACTATCGATTACTGGTCTGTTACTTCTTCTGTTATAGGAATTACATGATGCAAGTAAAAAGTAGGAAAAAACAATTAGAAGTATTAGATTTTTAGTCAAAAAATTCTTTGACCTTGTCGAAAAACGATCTTCCTTGTCTATGCTCATCAACATTTGGAACGCCTTCAATAACTCCTAATTCTTCAAGTACGGCCTTGTGCTTATCATTAATTTTTTTGGGAACGACTATAAAAACTTTAACATGCTGATCACCTTTTACCCCACTATGAAGATCTACGATACCCTGTCCTTTTAAACGAAAAACTTTCCCACTTTCAGTTCCAGCTGGTATTTTAACTTTAGATTTGCCATACAGGGTAGGAACTTCAACTTCAGCTCCCAGAACAGCCTGTGCATATGAAAGCGGTACTTCACTAATTATTTCCGTACCCTGACGCTTAAAACGATCATGAGACTTAATGTTGATTTCTACATACAAATCCCCGGGATTGCCATTTTTTATTACTTCTCCCTCTGCTCTAAGTTTCAACTTTTGTCCAGAATCAATTCCTGCTGGAACTTTCACCAAAAGTTCAGTGTCACGTGTTCCCTGTCCTGAACCACCACATGATGCACATGGATCGCTAATCATCATACCGACCCCCTTACAGACAGGACATGGTCTGGAAATCCTGAAAAATCCCTCCTGTGAATTTATCTGTCCATGACCATTGCAATGCCTGCATGACTCTGGAGAAGATCCAGGGCGGCAACCACTTCCTTCACATGTCTCACAAGGAACCGGCCTTCTTATAGTAATTGTCTTATTCAGACCATGAGCACTCTCTTCAAGAGTAATCTCCATCCGGTACTGAAGATCACGACCGGAAGGAGTCCTTGTGGATCTTCTGGAAGAGCCACCCATGCCAAAAAATGCACCAAAAATATCACCAAAAATATCATCTGCAAATGAACTAAAATCACCGAAACCTTGTCCACCCTGAAAGGCTGCATGTCCAAATCGATCATATTGAGCACGGTGCTCGTCGTTTGATAATACCTGATATGCTTCAGTGGCTTCCTTAAATTTTTCCTCAGCTACTGTGTCTCCAGGGTTCTTATCAGGATGAAACTGAATTGCAAGTTTCCTATAGGCTTTTTTTATCTGATCCTGGTTAGCGTCACGCTGGAGACCCAAAACTTCATAGTAATCTCTCTTTGACACTCGCGCCTCCGTTTGAAACATCATAACTCAAGGGAATTAAATTATACTGATGTATTAATCTTAACCAGAATTAACCAATAAAGCACGCTCTGTCTCTGAAAAAAACCAACTCTCTAAAAAGCCCAACTCTGAAATATCTCATCTGCTTATCTAAAAAATATGCAGCAAAGCCAGTATTCACCCATCAGTCTCTCAAATACTGGAATTTAACTTATCCACTTGGAAAGTTAAACGAATTACCAATATTATTTGAAAAAACATTCCAAAATTGCTTAGTTGACTTCCTCGAAATCAGCATCAACAACATCTTCCCCACTATCAGAAGCAGATTGATTTCCTGATCCACCACCAGTAGTATCACCAGAACCGGTATTAGAAGATGCAGCAGATTCGTACATCTTCTTGGAAAGAGCATGAGTCAACTTTTCCAGACTTTCACGTTCTGCATTAAGTTGCGAGGCAGTAGTACCTTCTTCCAGAACCTTTCTGGCATTTGCTATGGCTTTCTCAATCTGTTCTTTTTCTGAGGCATCAATCTTGGATGAATTATCGGAAAGTAGCTGAGAAGTACCATAAATTGTCGTATCAAGGGAGTTTCTACTCTCTGCAAGCTCCCTCTTTGCCTTATCAGCAGCCGCATTAGCTTCAGCATCCCTGACCATTTGCTTAATCTCGTCTTCTGAAAGACCAGAGCTTGAAGTGATCTGAATTTGCTGTTCCTTGCCGGTACCAAGATCCTTTGCGGAGACTTTAACTATACCATTTGCATCAATATCAAATGTAACTTCAACCTGAGGAACTCCCCTTGGAGCAGGCGGAATTCCAGTTAAATCAAAACGCCCAAGGGTCTTGTTATCAGATGCCATCTCTCTCTCACCCTGAAGTACATGAATGCTGACAGCAGGCTGATTATCTGCAGCAGTTGAAAACACTTGCTGCTTTCGGGTGGGGATTGTCGTATTTTTTTCAATTAGCTTTGTCATGATTCCGCCCTGGGTTTCAATACCAAGGCTAAGTGGTGTAACATCAAGAAGAAGAACATCTTTTACATCACCCTTTAAAACACCACCCTGAACAGCAGCACCAACAGCGACGGCCTCATCGGGATTTACATTTTTACTTGGAGAGCGTCCGAATATTGTTTTAACCCTCTCCTGAACAGCAGGCATTCTGGTCATACCACCAACAAGAATCACCTCATCTATTTCGGAAGTACTAATTCCACTATCCTTAATTGCAGTTCTACATGGTCCCTCAAGCCTAACAAGTAGATCAGAACAGAGCTGCTCAAACTTTGCCCTGGTTAACTTCTCATTTAGGTTTTTTGGACCACTTTCATTTGAAGCAATAAATGGCAGACTGATTTGCGTCTCTGTTGAAGTTGAAAGCTCGTGCTTGGCCTCTTCTGCGGCAGCTTTTAATCTTTGAAGAGCCTCAGTATCATTTTTAAGATCTATACCGTGCGCTTTCTTAAACTCATCGACAAGCCACTCAACTATTTTATGATCAAAATCTTCACCTCCAAGATAGGTATCCCCATTAGTAGCCTTGACTTCAAAAACTCCATCTCCCAATTCAAGTATTGAAATATCAAACGTACCGCCACCCAAATCGAATACGGCAATTTTCTTGTCTGCTTTTTTATCAAGTCCATAGGCAAGAGCTGCTGCAGTAGGTTCATTTATTATGCGCAAAACTTCCAGTCCGGCAATTCTTCCTGCATCTTTTGTAGCCTGTCTTTGTGAATCGTTAAAATATGCTGGTACTGTGATTACGGCCTGAGTAACAGGCTCTCCCAGATAATCTTCTGCTGTCTGTTTCATCTTCTGAAGTATTAGAGCAGAAACTTCCTGAGCGGACTTCTTTTCATCGCCCATCATTACGGCAGCATCACCATTATCTGCCGTTGCAATTTTGTAAGGTAGCACTTCCTGGGCTTTTTTTACTTCAGGACTTTCTCCTTTTCTTCCAATAAGACGTTTAACAGCAAAAATGGTATTCCTAGGGTTAGTAACGGCCTGCCTTTTGGCGATTTGTCCGACGAGCCGTTCACCTGTCTGTGTAACAGCAACCACTGACGGTGTGGTCCTCTTACCTTCGCTATTAGCAATAACTACAGGATCTCCACCCTCCATTACTGCCACACAGGAATTCGTAGTACCCAAGTCTATACCTATAATTTTACTCATGTATCTCCCTCTATTCCAGATTAAAAAAGTATCTTTAAATAAATTTCAATATATTAAAACTTTTACCCACCAATTAATTTAACAAGCACTAAATATCCTAAGTCTGATACAAACTGTCTGATATAAACTGATCTTAAAATAACAACATAAATTCACGGAATCAGTAACGAAAATCTAATCCGCCGACTCTTCCAGAACCACTAATCAGTACTATTTACAAGCAGCACCCCCTACCACCTTACTAAAAGTAATCATTGATAACTTAACAAGCAAGGTTTTGAGAAGAATAAAGAATAAAAAAAACTAAAAATTGCTTCAAACCTGAATATTTTTAAGTTATTCTTCCTCTGATGGAGCACTGGCGACAACTACCTGAGCTGGTCTCAATAATTTATCCTTGTAAAAATATGTCTTTCTTAGCTGATGTAAAACCGAACCAGGTTCAGCATCTGCACTTGGCAAGGCAGTCAGGGCTTCATGCTTATTTGGGTCAAACGGTGTTCCAATAGCATCCTCAGCAACAATTTGATGTCTTTCAAGCAAACTCCTCATACGAGAAGTAATAAGTCCTATGCCCTCCAAAAGAGTTTCCGAAGGAATTTCAGCGCTTTGCTCTGATGTCCTTTCAAGATCATCGAGAACCTCTAAAATATCCCTGGCAAGACTTTCACCTGAATATTTAATTAAATCTGATCGTTCCTTTGCATGTCTTTTTCTC